>DATBMG010000198.1:0-45786 GCA_036554965.1 Burkholderiales bacterium | reverse complement strand
GCTCGGCGGCGAGCTGGGCGAGGTCCCCCGGCCGGCGCAGCCACTTGGCATCCGGATGACGGCGCACCACTCCCGAGCCGCTGCAGGGCGCATCGAGCAGAATGCGGTCGAATGGGCAGCCGTCCCACCAGGCGCGCGCATCCGCGGCGTCCGCCGCCTGCAGCCGCGCTTTCAGGCCGAGCCGGTCCAGGTTGCTGCGGACTCGATCGAGGCGTTGCGCGTCGCGGTCCAACGCGAGCAGCTCTACGTTGCTCAGCTCGAGGATGTGCGCGGTCTTGCCGCCCGGCGCCGGGCACGCGTCCAGCACCCGCTGGCCGGAAGCGAGGTCGAGCAGCGGCGCTGCGTACTGCGCAGCCAAGTCCTGCACCGACACCAGGCCCTGCTCGAAGCCCGGCAGCGCGTGCACCGGCATCGGCTTCGCCAGCAGCAGCGCCGCGGGTCCGAGCGGCTCGGCGTCGATGTCCGCCCGCGCCAGCGTTGCCCGATAGGACTGCGCGTCGCCCCTGCGGCGGTTCACGCGCAGCGTCATAGGCGGATGCAGATTGCCGGCGTCCAGGATCTCCGCGTACTGTGCCGGCCAGGCGGTCCTGGTCTCGTCGATCCACCATTGCGGGTAGGAGAAGCGGCCCACTGGCGTGGCCTGCGCACGCGCCATCAATGCCTCGCGCCGGCGCAGGAAGCTGCGCAGTACGCCGTTCACCAGGCCCTTGGCGGCCGGCTTACCCAGCGCCACGCAGGTGCGCACCGCCCCGTCTACCACCGCATGCTGCGCCGCCCGGGTCCAATGCAGCTGGTACAGCGCGACCAGCAGCAACGCTTCTACCTCCCGGTCGGGAAGCGGAGCGCGCAGCAGCTGCGCCAGCACCGCGCGCAACCTGCCGAGCCAGCGGCAACTGCCGAAGGCGAGATCCTGGATCGCGGCGCGCTCGTTCGCCTCCAGGCGCGGGTTGCGCGACCGGATGTCGTCGAGCACAGCCGTGAGGCTGCGGCCGCGCAGCACCGCCAGAAGCGCGAGAGCGGCGTGGCCCTGAATCTCGGTCACAGGCTCTCGGTCACGCAGCCGCGCCGAGCCGGTCGCCGACGGCGAGCTGCGCGCCGAGCAGGAATTCGTGGGCCGACAGCTGCTTGCCGCCTGCGCGCTGCAGGCGTTGCAGACACAGCGCGCCCGCGCCGCAGGCTACGACGATGCCGTCCGCGGCAATCTCCAGCACGGTCGCGGGCGGGCCGGACGGTGTGTCGAGCGGACGCCCCGCCCAAATGCGCAACACCTCGCCACGCAAGCGAGTGGTGGCCACCGGGAAGGGCACGAAAGCGCGCACCTGGCGGTCCAGCTCCGCCGCGCTGCGCCGCCAGTCGAGCTCGGCCTCGTCCTTGCCGATCTTGTGCGCATAGGTCACGCCGGTCTCTGGCTGCGGCGTGGCGGTGAGCGTGCCGGCTGCGATCCCCGGCAAGGCCTGCACGATGCATTCCCCGCCCAGGACGGCCAGCTTGTCGTGTAGCGTCTGCGCGGTGTCTCGATCATCGATCCGCAGCGCCCGCGTCAGATACACCGGCCCGGTGTCCAGCCCGGCTTCCATGCGCATGATGCTGATCCCGGTCTGAGCGTCGCCGGCCAGCAGCGCGCGCTGAATCGGCGCGGCGCCGCGCCAGCGCGGCAGCAGCGAGGCGTGGATGTTGATGCAGCCGAGCGCATACAGATCGAGCACAGGCTGCGGCAGGATCAGCCCATACGCGGCGACCACCATGGCCTGAGCCGCGCCAGCATGCAGCGGCGCGCACGCGTCGTCGCCGCGCAGCGTCGCCGGCTGGTGCAACGGCAGGCCGCGCTCGAGCGCGAGCGCTTTCACCTCCGAGGGCCGCAGCTTCAGCCCGCGGCCTGCAGGGCGGTCCGGTTGAGTGAGCACCAGGGCGATGTCGTGGCCGGCATCGAGCAGCGCCTGCAGTGCGCTGCGGGCGAAGG
Organism: Burkholderiales bacterium; assembly: GCA_036554965.1. GTDB lineage: Bacteria > Pseudomonadota > Gammaproteobacteria > Burkholderiales > SHXO01 > SHXO01. The sequence continues at coordinate 43,826 of DATBMG010000198.1, read as the reverse complement.
CTGGCGTGCCGGCGAACACGAGCCGCATCACATGGCCTGGCGCTGCTGCTTCTTCAGGCGGGCGACGATGCGCGACTGCTTGAGCCGCGACAGGTACTCCACGAAGACCTTGCCCTTCAGGTGGTCCATTTCGTGCTGGATGCACACCCCCAGCAGGCCGTCGGCTTCCAGCTCGAAGGACTTGCCTTCGGCGTCCCGGGCGCGCACCTTGATCCATTCGGCGCGCGTGACCTTCTCGTAAATGCCGGGCACCGACAGGCACCCTTCCTCGCACTCGGCCTGGCCGCGGCTGTCGAGGAGTTCGGGGTTGATGAACACCTGCAACCGATCGCGCGTTTCGGAGATGTCGATCACGATCACCTGCTCGTGCACATCGACCTGGGTCGCGGCCAGCCCGATGCCGGGGGCCGCGTACATGGTCTGCGCCATGTCCCTAACGAGTTGACGGATCCGGTCGTTAATCTCCTGGACCGGAGCCGCCACCCGGTGCAGGCGCTCGTCCGGGTAATGCAGGATCGGTAGTAACGCCATTGGTGCCGCTTGCCAAGCTAATAAGTAACGTGCAGAATTCGAGGGAAGTTATTGATGTTACGTGCTAAGGCCGCAATTCTTGCGGACCGTTCCAGGGTCGACGGGGCGGCCTTCGCCAACCCGTATCGGGAGACTGCAATGCGCAGAATTATATCGGCTGTGCCCCTGCTGCTCTGCCTGGCGCTGCCGGCTCTGGCTCAGGACCAGGACGAAATGCAGCCGGCCGAGCCCGCGGTGCAGCCCGGTGTCATGCCGGAGGACGATCCCGCGGCTGCCCCGGATGAACCCGCGCCCGCCCCGGCGGCAGAGAGCATGCCCGCTGCGCCCGTCGAGAACGTGCCCTTGCAGGACAACGTGCCTGCTCGCTACGTGGTGGTCAAAGGCGACACGCTGTGGGACATCTCCGCGCGCTTTCTCAAGAACCCCTGGAAGTGGCCCGACGTATGGGGCATCAACCGCGACCACATCCGCAACCCGCACCTGATCTACCCGGGAGACGTGATCCTCCTGGATCTGACCGGCGCCACGCCGCGGCTGCGGCTGGAAGGCGTTGCCGACGGCGGTATCTCGCGCTGGTACGGCTTCGAGCTGCAGCGCTCCGAGCTGCGGCCGCAAATGCGCAGCGAGCCGCTCGGCCTGGCCATTCCGACCATCTCCGCCAAGGCGATCGAGCCGTTCCTGATCCGTCCGCTGGTGGTCGATCCGGCTCAAGTGGCGGCCGCGCCGATGATCGTCGCCAACACCGATCAGCGCGTGATCGTCTCCGCCGGCGACACCGCGTATGTCACCGGGCTGGATCAGCGCAAGGGGCCCAAGTGGCAGGTGTATCGGCAGGGACGCGTGTTCCAGGATCCCGACAGCAAGGAAGTGCTCGGTTTCGAGGCGGTGTATCTGGGCGACGCCGACGTGACCGGCTTCGGCGAGGTCAGCACGGTGCACATCGTGCGCGCGCAGCAGGAGATCGCCAAGGGCGATCGCCTGGCGCTCGCCCCGCCGTTGCAGAACACTCCCTACATCCCGCGCGCCCCGGAGCGCTCCGTGCGCGGGCGCGTGATCGCGGGAGCGGACAACACGGTGTTCGAGATGGGCACCTACTCGGTGCTGATCATGAACCGCGGCGCACGCGACGGGCTCGAGGTCGGTCACGTGCTCGGCCTGTACCGCTCGGAAGGCTCGATTCCGCTGGGCGACAATAAGTCGGTGCCGCTGCCGGAGCAGCGCTACGGCCTGGTGCTGGTATTCCGTGTGTTCAACAAGATGTCCTACGGGCTGGTGATGGCGTCGCGCCGGCCGGTGAACGTTCTCGACACGGTGCGCAATCCGTAGCGTGACAACGGCCTTCGGTCCCTGCCGCCGGGAACCGATGACCTCTCCCCGGCAGGGCCACCGACACCCATCGATACCCAGCGCGGAGACCGGCAGGACGCACAGACCTGGCTGCGCCTCAGCCTGATTCCCGGGCTCGGTCCGGCGGCGCTGCGCCTGCTGCTGAAACAGTTCGGCTCGCCGCACGAGGTGCTGTCCGCCTCGCCCTCGGCGCTGGAGCGCGCGGCCGGTGCGCCGATCGCGGCGGCGATTCGCCAGGGCGCGGCGCGCGAAGCGGTGGACGCCGCTCTCGCCTGGCTCGAGCAACCCGGGCACCATCTGCTGACGCTCGCCGACGCGGCTTATCCGCCGCTGCTGCTGCACACGCCCGATCCCCCGGTGGTGCTGTACGTGGCCGGGCGCATCGAGCTGCTGCTGCAGCCTGCGCTGGCCGTGGTCGGCAGCCGCAGTCCCACGCCGCGCGGGGCCGCCGACGCCGAGGCGTTTGCCGTCGCGCTGAGCAACGCCGGGCTCACCATCGTGAGCGGCCTGGCTTTCGGCATCGACGCGGCGGCGCATCGTGGCGGGCTGCGCGGGACGGCTTCCAGCGTGGCGGTGGTGGGCACCGGCTTGGATCGCGTCTATCCCGCGCGCCATCGCGAACTCGCGCACGAGCTGGCGCAGCGCGGCGTGCTGGCGTCCGAGTTCGCGCTCGGCACGCCACCGCTCCCGGCCAACTTCCCGCGCCGCAATCGCATCCTCAGCGGGCTTGCACGCGGCTGTCTGGTGGTGGAGGCAGCGCTGCGCAGTGGATCGCTGATCACCGCGCGCCAGGCTCTGGAGCAGGGCCGCGAGGTGTTCGCCGTGCCCGGGTCGATCCACTCCCCGCTGTCGAAGGGCTGCCACTGGCTGATCAAGCAAGGGGCGAAGCTGGTGGAGTCGGCCCAGGATGTGCTGGAGGAGCTGCACCTGCCGGGTACGGCAAACGCCGAGGTGCAAACGCCGGCAGCGGCGTTGCCGCCCGAGCAGTCGGCGCTGCTGAGCAGCCTGGGTTACGATGCGGTGGACTTGGACACGGTGTGCCTGCGCTGCGGCTTGACGCCCGATGCGGCTTCCGCCATGCTGTTGGCGCTGGAACTGGACGGGTATCTCGACCGGCTGCCCGGCGGGCTGTATCAGCGCAGACGCTGATCTCCGGCGCAGCGAACGCTTACATGCAGGTGCCAGTGTCCGGCATTACGCACCCGCGGAGATGCGCAAGATCCATCCCGGCGGACGCGGATTCCTGCAGTGTTTGGAGGCCGCGGGCGTGCTCGAGTCGTCGCAGCGCACGGGAGCCATCGATCGCATCGTGGCCCTGGACGAGCCGGAAGCCGGCGCCGAGCAGGTCAAACTCATCGTGCTGATGGTGCTTCGGGACCGGGAGCAGGCGCCGGACGCGCTGATCCGGGACGAGTTCCTCGCTGCCGAGCGTCCAGGCGCGCTGCGCTAAGTATCCGCGTCGCGGTAACACCGCGCATGTGTCGCTGATACCGCTTGGCGTCCTCGCGGCAGCAGCGCTTTCGCCGATCTTGCACGCCGTATCGCGGCTCGCGTGCCGAGCCGATATCGGCGAACTGAACCGCCGCATTTTGTTGCCCAAGGGCCCGCATGCCGATCAATCTTCTCGTGGTTGAATCTCCCTCCAAAGCCAAGACGCTCAAGAAGTACCTCGGGCGCAATTTCGAAGTGCTCGCCTCCTACGGCCATGTCCGCGACCTGGAGGCGAAGGAGGGCGCGGTCGATCCGGAGCAGGGTTTCCGGATGAAGTACGCGCTGGTGGAGCGCAACAAGAAGCACGTCGACGCCATCGCGCGCGCAGCCGAGCAAGCCGAGCAGATCCTGCTCGCCACCGACCCGGATCGCGAAGGCGAAGCGATCGCCTGGCACCTGTCCGAGATCCTGCGCGGCAAGAAGGGCTTGCGCAATCGCCCGCTGAAGCGCGTGGTGTTCTACGAGATCACCGAGTCAGCCGTGAAGGAAGGCGTGCAGCAGCCGCGCGACATCTCCATGCCGCTGGTCAACGCGCAGCAGGCGCGGCGCGCACTCGATCATCTGGTGGGCTTCAATCTCTCGCCGCTGTTGTGGCGCAAGATCGGCCCCAGCCTGTCGGCCGGCCGAGTGCAGAGCCCGGCGCTGCGCCTGATCGTGGAACGCGAACAGGAGATCGAGGCGTTCCACAGCCGGGAGTACTGGACCATCCACCTGGACAGCCACAAGCAGAAGGAGCAGTTCAGCGCACGCCTGACCCAGTACCGCGGCGTCAAGATCGAGCAGTTCTCGGTGGTGAGCGCCGAGCAGCAGCAGGAGATCGTGCAAGCGCTCGCGCGCGCGGCGCACGGCACCGCCACCGTGGTCAAGGTCGAGAAGAAACCCAAGATGCGCTCGCCGGCGGCGCCGTTCATCACCTCCACCTTGCAGCAGGAAGCGGTGCGCAAGCTCGGCATGTCGGCCGACCGGGCGATGCGCACGGCGCAGCAGCTCTACGAGGGTGTGGACACCGACGGCGGCGGTCAGGCGACCTCCGGCGGGTTGATCACCTACATGCGCACCGACTCCACCAACCTCGCCGGCGAAGCGGTGGCGGAGATCCGCGATTACGTGGCGAAGAACTTCAGCGCGCCGTACTTGCCGAAGGCGCCGGTGGAATACCGCAGCAAGTCGAAGAACGCGCAGGAGGCGCATGAGGCCATTCGCCCGACCTCCATCTTCCGCACGCCGGACCAGGTGCGCGCCTACCTCTCGGCCGATCAGGCGCGGCTCTACGAGATGATCTGGAAGCGCACGGTGGCTTGCCAGATGGCGCCCGCGCGCTACGACACCACGGGCGTCGATATTCACATCGGCGGCGTCGACACCGGCATCGGCGGCGAGGACGCGTTGTTTCGCGCCACCGGGCAGACGCTCGTGTTCCCCGGCTACATCGCGGTGTACCAGGAGGGGGACGACGACACGGCGGAGGAAGGCGAAGAAAGGCTGCCGATCCTCGAGGAGGGCGAACAGATCCCCGCGGATCGCATCTACGGCGAGCAGCACTTCACCCTGCCGCCGCCGCGTTACACCGAGGCGAGCCTGGTGAAGAAGCTCGAGGAGTACGGCATCGGCCGCCCTTCGACCTATGCCAGCATCATCTCGACGCTGCAGGACCGCGGCTACGCGCTGCTGGACAAGAAGCGCTTCGTGCCCACCGATCTGGGGAGACTAGTGAACGGCTTTCTCACGGCCAATTTCAGCCGCTACGTGGACTACGCATTCACCGCAGAGATGGAAGAGGAGCTCGATCAGATCTCCAACGGCGAGCTGGACTGGCTCAAGGTGCTGCGCGAGTTCTGGGAGCCCTTCGTCAGCACTCTGCAGGAGAAGCTGGAAACCGGGCGCGGCGTGCCGCTGCCGGCCGCTGAGCCGCGCGTGAGCAACTGGAAGGAGTACGCGCAGCGGCTGTTGAGCGAAGACTGGCAGCAGGGTGGCCGCACTTCGGAGAGCTGCCCGAAGTGCGGTAAACAGCTCTACCTGCAAAACAGCAAGCGCGGGCCGTTCGTCGGCTGCAGCGGCTATCCCAAGTGCGACTACACGCGGCCCTGGGGTGAGCTCGGCGAGGGTCCGGTGACGCTGGGGCAGGATCCCGAGACCGGACTCGACGTATTGCTGGCCAAGGGTCCCTACGGCTATTACGTGCAGCTCGGTCCGACGCTGGAAGGCGCCCGGACCAAGCCGCGCCGCGCCTCGTGGCCGAGCAACGTGCCGGTGTCGACGGCCGATCTCGACACCGCGCTCAAGGTGCTGTCCCTGCCGCGCGACCTCGGCCTGCACCCCGAAACCAACAAGCCGGTGGAAGCCAACGTCGGCCGCTTCGGGCCGTATGTCAAGCACGACAGCATCTACAAGTCGATCCCCAAGAGCGAGAGCGTGTACGACATCACGCTCGCGCGCGCGGTGGAGCTGCTGGCGCAGCCGAAGAGCGGACAGGGCAGCGCTGCAGGGCGCCACCTCGGTCTGCATCCCATCGACCAGAAACCGGTGGCGGTGCTGGACGGGCGCTATGGTCCCTACGTGAAGCACGGCAACGTCAACGTCACCGTGCCATCGGACCTGGATCCGGCTACCCTCACGCTCGACGACGCCGTCGACCTGCTCGCGGAGAAAGCGGCCAAGGAGCTGGCCAAGACCGGCAGCACCGCCGCCCCGCTGGCGGCTGCACAGCGTCCGCGGATGCAGCGGCCCCCCGGCGTGACCGGTTCAGGCAGACAGCAGCGCCAGCCGCAACCGACTCCGGGCGATCGCAGAGCCGCGCCCGCCGGCGGGCGTGCCCCCGGCCAAAACCGCGGGCAGCACCCGAGAGCGGCGGGCAAGAGCTCAGGCGGGCGCCCACCGCCCGCGGGCCGCAATCGGCCCGGGCGCCCGCAACAGCGTCCCGGGGCGAAGGCCGCGCCGCGCCGCCGCCCGGTCTAGCAGCCCTCGGCGGGTGAAACGTTACTGCGCGTAGGCGCCCCACGCAATCGACGCGTGGGCGCTCGCAAGGTTTTCTGCATGAATCGCCGCCCGGGGACGGTCACACGTCGAGGTTGCGCACGCCGAGCGCGTTCGCCTCGATGAAGGCGCGGCGCGGTTCGACCACGTCGCCCATCAGCGTGGTGAAGATCTCGTCCGCAGCGATGGCGTCCTCGATCTGCGCGCGCAGCAGGCGGCGCGAGGCGGGGTCCATGGTGGTTTCCCAGAGCTGCGTCGGGTTCATTTCGCCCAGACCCTTGTAGCGCTGGATGGTGAGCCCGTTCTTGGCCTGCTCGAGCAACCATTCCACCGCCTGCGGAAACTCCTCGACCGCGGTGCGCTGCTCGCCGCGCTGCACGCTCGCGCCGTCGTGCAGAAGCCCCTGCAGCAAGCCCGCGGTCTTGCGGATCTGCGCGTAGTCGCCGCTCTCCAGCAGGTCCTGGTCGACCACGCTCAAGCGCAGATTGCCGTGCAGCAGGCGACGCACGCTCAGACGGTGCGCTTCACTGCTCTCGTCGAACTGCGGCTCGATCAGCACGCCTTCGCCCTCCAGCGCGGCGGCCAGCACCTGGGCGCTGTGCGCCGCGCCTTCCGCGCTGGACAGATCCACCTGCACGCCGCGCAGCAGCGCACGCAGCACCGCGCCGTCGATCCGGCGCGACAGGCGTTCGATCACCGCCTCGGCCAGGATGTACTCGCGCGCGACTTCGGCCAGGGCGTCGCCGGTCAACGCCGGCGCGTCCGCGCCGGGGAACAGCTGCGCGTCCTTGAGCGCGAGCTTGAGCAAATGGTCCTTCAGCTCGTGATCGTCCTTCAAGTAGCGCTCGTCGCGCCCATGCTTGATCTTGTACAGCGGCGGCTGCGCGATGTAGATGTGGCCGCGCTCCACCAGATCGGGCATCTGCCGGTAGAAGAAAGTCAGCAGCAGCGTGCGGATGTGCGAGCCGTCGACGTCCGCATCGGTCATGATGATGATCCGGTGGTAGCGCAGCTTCTCGGGCCGGTACTCGTCCTTGCCGATGCCGGTACCGAGCGCGGTGATCAGCGCGGCGATCTCCTGCGACGACAGCAGCTTGTCGAAGCGCGCCCGCTCAACGTTCAGGATCTTGCCCTTCAGCGGCAGGATCGCCTGGAAGCGCCGGTCCCGGCCCTGCTTCGCCGAGCCGCCGGCTGAGTCGCCCTCCACCAGATACAGCTCGGACAGCGCCGGATCCTTCTCCTGGCAGTCGGCCAGCTTGCCGGGCAATCCCAGGCCGTCGAGCACGCCCTTGCGCCGGGTCATCTCGCGCGCTTTGCGCGCCGCCTCGCGCGCGCGCGCAGCCTCGATGATCTTGGCGACGATGATCTTGGCGTCGTTCGGCTTTTCCATCAGGAAGGACATCAGCGTCTCGGACACCACCTCCTCCACCACCGGGCGCACTTCGGAGGACACCAGCTTGTCCTTCGTCTGGGAGGAGAACTTCGGGTCCGGTAGCTTGACGGACAGCACGCAAGTCAGACCTTCGCGCATGTCGTCGCCGGTGGTTTCCACCTTGGCGCGCTTGGCGAGGTCGGTGTGCTCGAGGTACTGGTTCAAGGTGCGCGTCATGGCCGCACGTAGCGCGGTGAGGTGCGTGCCGCCGTCGCGCTGCGGGATGTTGTTGGTGAAGCACAGCACCGACTCCTGGTAGGAGTCGTTCCACTGCATCGCCACCTCGACGCCGATGCCTTCGCGCTCGCGCAACGCGTGGAAGATGTGCGGGTGCAGCACCGTCTTGGTTCGGTTGATGAACTCGACGAAGGCCTTGATGCCGCCGGCGAACTGGAACAGCTCTTCCTTGCCGCTGCGCTGGTCCACCAGCTCGATGCGCACGCCGTTGTTCAAGAAAGACAGCTCGCGCAGCCGGCGCGCGAGGATGTCGTAGTGGTATTCGACGTTGCCGAAGATCGTCGCGCTCGGCATGAAGTGCACCTCGGTGCCGCGCCGCTCGGTGAGGCCGATCTCTTTCAGCGGCGCGACCGTCTCGCCGTTGCGGAACTCCATCTGATGCACCCTGCCGTTGCGGCGGATGGTCAGGCGCAGCCATTCGGACAGGGCATTGACCACCGACACGCCCACGCCGTGCAGGCCGCCCGCGATCTTGTAGGAGTTGCTGTCGAACTTGCCGCCGGCGTGCAGCACCGTCATCACGATCTCGGCGGTCGAGCGGCCGCCTTCGTCGTCGGGATGCACTTCGGTGGGGATGCCCCGGCCGTTGTCGATCACGCTGATCGAGTTGTCGGAGTGGATGATGACCTTGATCTCGTCGCAATGGCCGGCCAGGGCTTCGTCCACCGCGTTGTCCACCACCTCGAACACCATGTGATGCAGCCCGGTGCCGTCGCTGGTGTCGCCGATGTACATGCCGGGACGCTTGCGGACCGCTTCCAGCCCCTTCAGGACTTTGATGCTTTCGGCGGTGTACTCGGACGGCTGCGACGGCTGTTGCATGGAGATCGTAGGCTTTTCTCGTGGGGTCGAAGACATGGGTGCGTTCGGCTCGCCGCGCATCAGATGCGCATCGGCATGACCACGTACTTGAAATCCGGCTCGCCGGGCAGGGCGATCAGCATGCTGGAGTTGGCATCGCCCAGCCAGCACTCGACCGCAGTACTGGTGACATTGGCCAGCACATCGAGCAGGTAGCTCACGTTGAAGCCCACGTCGAGCGGATCGCCGCCGTAGATCACCTCGAGCTCTTCCTCGGCTTCTTCCTGCTCGGTGTTGCTGCTGGCGATGCGCAAGGCGTTCTCGGTCAGCACCCAGCGCACGCCCCGGAACTTCTCGTTGGACAGGATCGCCGCGCGCTGCAGCGCCTGCTGCAGCGCGATGCGATCGAGCGTGAAATGCTTGCGGTAGCCGCTGGGAATGACCTTCTGATAGTCGGGGAACTTGCCGTCCACCACCTTGGTGATCAGTTCGACCACGCCGAAGCTGAAGCCCACCTGGTTCTCGCGCACCTCCACCTTCACCGAGCCTTCACCCTCGGCCAGCAGCTTGGTGAGCTCGAGCACGGCCTTGCGCGGCAGGATCACCTCCACCTTGGGCACGTCCAGCTCGAGTGCGAAGGTGGCCAGCGCCAGGCGGTGACCGTCGGTGGCGACCGCAGTGATGCCCTGCGGCCCGATCGACAGCAGCAGGCCATTCAGGTAATAGCGGATGTCCTGCTGCGCCATGGCGTAGTGCACGCGCGCAAACAGGCGCTTGAGATCCTTCTGCTCGAGCGTTAGCGCAGCGCTCGCCGCACCACCGGCGACCAGCTTGGGAAAATCCTGCGACGGCAGCGTCTGCAGCGAGAACTTGCTCTTCCCCGCCTTGAGTTGGAGGCGTTTGTCCTGAATGTCCAGCGTCACGCTGGAGCCCTCCGGCAGAGCGCGCAGGATGTCCTGCAGCTTGCGCGCCGAAACCGTGGTGGCCTGCGGCGCTCCGCCGCCCCCGGTCGGGTTACGCGAAGCCACTTGAATTTCCAGGTCGGTGGCGGTGAGCGTGAGCACACCATCCTGTAATTCGAGTAGGACATTCGACAGGATCGGCAGCGTGTGACGGCGCTCGACCACCCCGCTTACCGACTGCAACGGCAGGAGCACGACATCGCGTTGTACGGTTATTGATGTCATTCTTCTTCCTGGTTATAGGTAATAAGGGGAAGAAACGGCTGTGGAGTAACGACCAAAGCCCGGCGGACAGGGCCCGGCAGGGCGGACAAACACGGTGGAACAGCGGTGAGTGAACGGTGGAGCGTTTGTGGACGTTTTTCTCGAACGTACCGGCGATGAGAGTCTTCCACCTTTTGTCCCCAAGTCGTTCAACTCCTCAACACCTGCAGCAAGGCTTCGAAGTCGCGGCCGATATCGGGATTCTCCGACTTGAGCTCGGTGATCTTGCGGCACGCATGCAGCACGGTGGTGTGATCGCGTCCGCCGAAGGCCTCGCCGATATCGGGCAGGCTGAGCTGGGTCAGCTCCTTGGCCAGCGCCATTGCCATCTGGCGCGGCCGCGCCACGTTGCGCGAGCGCTTCTTCGAGTACATCTCGGCGACCTTGATCTTGTAATAGTCGGCGACTGTTCGCTGGATGTTGTCCACCGATACCTGGCGGTACTGGATGGCAAGCAGGTCCTTCAGGGCCTCGCGCGCGAGTTCGACGGTGATCTCCTGACCGGCGAAGTTTGAGTAAGCGATGACGCGCTTGAGCGCGCCCTCTAGCTCACGCACGTTCGATTGGATGTGCTTGGCGATGAAGAACGCCACGTCCTGCGGCAGCGCAATACCGTCGGCCTCGGCCTTCTTCAGCAAGATCGCGACGCGCATCTCCAGCTCGGGCGGTTCGATGGCCACCGTCAGGCCCCACCCGAAGCGCGAGATCAGGCGGTCTTCCATGCCGCTGATCTCCTTTGGGTAAGTGTCGCAGGTGATGATCACCTGCTTGTGTCCTTCGATGAGCGCGTTGAAGGCATAGAAGAACTCTTCCTGCGTGCGGTTCTTGCCGCCGAAGAACTGGATGTCGTCGATGAGCAGCAGATCCAGCGAGTGGTAGTACTTCTTGAAGCCGTCGAAGGCCTTGTGCTGGTAGGCGCGCACCACGTCGGAAACATACTGCTCGGCGTGGATGTAGCGGATCTTCGCCTGTGCGCTGTTTTCCTGCACCAGGTTACCGATCGCCTGCAGCAGGTGGGTCTTGCCGAGACCGACTCCGCCGTAGATGAACAGCGGGTTGTAAGCGGTGCCGGGATGCTCGGCCACCTGAATGGCGGCAGCGCGAGCCAGTTGGTTGGCTTTGCCGGTGACGAACGAGTCGAAGGTGAAGACCGGGTTGAGACGGCTGCTCTCCCGGACTCTCGGCCTGCCCTCGGCTGCCGGCGCAGCCGGGGTCGCGGGCACGGCGACCGCCACGGGCGCATCGCGGCCGGCGGCGCTTCGGTGGGCCAACTCGAGATGGATGCCGGTGCCGTCCTGCTGGTCGCGTGCGAGCTGCTCGATCACCGGCAGGAAGCGGTCCTTGACCCATTGCAGCACGAAGCGGTTCGGTGCCTCCAGAATCAGCGTCTTGCCGTTGCGCCGGGGTCGCAGGGGCTGAATCCAGGTGCGGAACTGCTGCTGTGGCAATGAGTGCTCGAAGTGCTGCAGGCACAAGGTCCAGAATGCGTCCATGGCGCGCGGTAGGGAAGGGCGGCCTCGTTATGCGATGCGGGAAAAGACCGCTATTGTACCAGTCGGCCCTGAAGTTATCCACAGGACAGCGGTGCATTGTGGGAAAGCAATTGACAAGGTCGGCGTCGAGCGCGTGTAATACCAGGCTTTTCCGCAGGCGGCTGGAGACCTGAGATGAAGCGTACTTATCAACCGTCCAAGATCCGGCGTGCCCGCACGCACGGTTTCCGTGCGCGCATGAAGACACTGGGGGGAAGGAAGGTGCTGAACGCCCGGCGCGCCAAGGGGCGCAAGCGCCTGGCGGTCTGAGCGATGTGAGGCCGCGGCCGAACCAGGGTTTGCCCTCGGCCGCCCGGTTGCGCCGACCGGAGCAGTTCAAGCTCACGCTGCGTTCACCCCGCCGCAAACGCGGCGTCTGGTTCACGGTGGCGGCCTCGGCGAACACCGCAGGCCGCAGCCGGATCGGCGTGGTCGTCCCGCGACGCGTGGTGGCCAAGGCGGTGCAGCGCAACCGGCTCAAGCGTATCGTCCGGGACACCTTTCGCCGCATTTCACCGCCGCTGCCGCCTTTGGATCTCGTGGTTCAGGTGCATGGGGCGCCTCCACCCGCCCGCGCCGATCGCCATGCGCTGCGCGAAGAACTGATTCGATTGCTGGAGTGGTCGCGCGGATGAAATCTGTTCTGCGGATACTGATCCGCACCTATCAACTCACGGTCAGCCCGTTGCTTGGACCGCACTGCCGGTTTCACCCGACGTGCTCGGACTACGGGCTCGAAGCGATCCGCAAGCACGGCGCCGCACGTGGGATCTGGCTCACCTGCCGCCGTGTGTGCCGGTGCCATCCCTGGCATTCCGGGGGTATCGACCCGGTGCCCTGATCGTTCTGCCCATGGATAGCTATCGCCTCATCACCGGGATGGTGTTCGCCGTCTCCCTGTTCCTCCTGGTGGACGCGTGGGTGCGGCAGCGCGCGGCGCCGCCGCCGGCTGCGCCCGCTACCCCCGAACAGGCTGCGGGCGAGCGCGCCGCGCCGCCGACTCCGACCGTGCCAGCCGCGCCGCCGACTCCAACGCAGGGAGTCGCTCCGGGGGAGACCCCCGCGCCTGCTGCCAAGGTGCAGCAGATCGCGGGGCAGATGGTGGAAGTACGCACCGACTTCTTGCGTGCGGAGATCGACGCCACCGGCGGCAACCTGCGCCGGATCGAGCTGCTCCAGCATCGCGACCGCGACGATCGCGAGAAGGTGTTGGTGCTGTTCGAGCAAACTGCCGATCGCGTGTACCTCGCGCAAAACGGCTTGATCGGTTCGGGGTTGCCCAACCACACCAGTGCGTTCGTTGCGGAGGCGGCGAGCTATGCCTTGCAGCCTGGCGCGGACAGCGTGGTGGTGCGGTTGCGCGCCAGCGGCGGCGACGGCGTCGAGGTATCGAAGACTTTCGAGTTCAAGCGCGCGAGCTACGTGATCGACGTTGGGTTCTCGGTGACCAACCGCGGGCAGTCGCCGATCGATGCACACGCCTACTATCAGCTGGTGCGCGATGCCAAGCCGCCGGTCGGCGACTCGAAGATGGTGCCGACCTTCAGCGGCGTCGAGATCTACACCGAGAAGGACAAGCTCAGCAAGATCAAATTCGAGGACGTCGCGGAGGACAAGGCGTCCTATCCGAAGACCAGCCCGGACGGCTGGGTCGCCATCGTTCAGCATTATTTCCTCGCCGCCTGGCTGCCGCCATCCGGCGTTGCGCGCGAATTCTATCTGCGCCCGCTGGGCGGAGGGCTGATCGCCGCCGGGGTGATCGTGCCGATGCCGCAGATCGCCGCGGGACAGTCGGTCAGCAACTCCACGGCGCTCTATGTCGGACCGCAGGAGCAGGAACGCCTGAAAGCGCTTGCCCCCGGCCTCGAGCTGGCGGTGGATTACGGCTGGCTGCGCGTGCTCGCAGTGCCGCTGTTCTGGGTGCTGAACAAGATCTACGGCTTCGTCGGCAACTGGGGCGTAGCCATCATCATCCTGACGATCATCATCAAAATCGCTTTCTATCCGCTGTCCGCCGCGAGCTATCGGTCGATGGCCAGGATGAAGGTGATGGCGCCCAAGCTGCAGCGCCTCAAGGAGCGCTACGGCGAGGATCGCCAGAAAATGCACCAGGCGATGATCGAGCTGTACAAAACCGAGAAGATCAACCCGCTCGGTGGTTGCCTGCCGATCGTAGTGCAGATTCCCGTGTTCATCGCGTTGTACTGGGTGCTGCTGCTCAGCGTGGAACTGCGCCACGCGCCGTTCGCGCTGTGGATCAAGGATCTGTCCACGCCGGATCCGTTCTACATCCTGCCGGTGCTGATGGGCGCAACGATGTTCATCCAGACCTGGCTGAATCCCACTCCGCCCGATCCGATGCAGGCGCGGCTGATGAAGATCATGCCGATCGCATTCAGCGTGTTTTTCTTCTTCTTCCCGTCGGGTCTGGTGCTGTACTGGCTGGTGAACAACATTCTGTCGATTGCGCAGCAGTGGCAGATCACCCGCAGCCTCGAGCGGAGCAAGCCCGCTCATGGAGAAAGCTGACGTCATCGCCGCGCTGGCGACGGCACCGGGACGCGCCGCCATCGGCGTCGTCCGGTTGTCCGGACCCGATCTGCGGCGACTATTCCAACCCCTGCTCGGACGAGAGCGCATCGAACCGCGCCACGCGACGCTGACGGCTTTCCTGGATGCGGCGGGAGCGCCGATCGATGTCGGGCTGGTGCTGTATTTCCCCGCGCCGCGGTCCTACAGCGGCGAGGACATGCTCGAGCTGCACGCGCACGGGGGTCCGGAGATCCTGAAGCTGGTGCTCGGGCGCTGCCTCGAACTCGGTGCCCGACCCGCGGAGCCTGGAGAGTTCACGCGTCGGGCGTTCTTGAACGACCGGCTCGATCTGTTGCAGGCCGAGGCGGTCGCCGACCTGATCGAGGCCAGCTCGAGCGCCGCCGCGCGCTCCGCAGTGCGCTCGCTCTCTGGAGAATTTTCGAAACAAATTCATAGACTTGTAGAGATGCTGGTGGAGCTCCGCACGCTCGTGGAGGCATGCATCGATTTCCCGGAAGAAGGTCTGGACCTGCTCAGCGAGCGGGGCGGGAGAGAGCGGCTCGATGCCCTGCGAGCGGAACTGGAGTGGGTCGGCCGGGCCGCCCGCAGCGGCAGTCTGTTGCGCGAAGGCGCGCATGTCGTGCTGTTTGGCCGTCCGAACGTCGGAAAATCCAGCCTGCTCAACCGCTTCGCTGGCGAGGAGGTGGCCATCGTGACGGACGTGCCCGGAACCACCCGAGACGCGCTGCGGGAGCTGATCCATCTGGAAGGCGTGCCGATCCACATCGTCGATACCGCCGGGCTGCGGAGCACCGTGGACAAGGTGGAAACAATTGGAATTTCACGCACTTGGCGCGCGCTTGGAAACGCCGACCTGGGGCTCTTGGTGATCGATGCGACGGGGGGCGAATCGGACGAGGACCGCCAGTTCCTGGAGCAACTCGCACCGGAAATCCCAAGGATCGTGGTCTTCAACAAGATCGACCTGACCGGCGACGCCGCTGGGGTGACACGCGCCGCGTCGCGAACCGAAATTCGCGTCTCCGCGCAGACCGGCGACGGGCTGGATCTGTTGCAGAACGAGATCCTGCGCCGGATCGGTTGGCAACCGCAGGAGGAAGGTGTGTTCCTGGCTCGGACCCGCCACCTCCATTGCCTGCGGCAGGCCGCGGGGCATCTCGCCGAAGGCGCGGTCCAGTCGGACCAGCTCGAGCTCTTCGCCGAGGAGTTGCGACTGGCTCAGGTGGCGCTGAGCCAGATCACCGGAGCGTTCAGCTCGGATGATCTGCTGGGAGAGATCTTCTCCCGCTTTTGTATCGGCAAATGAAGGGTTTCACGTGGAACATTGCACTGCTTGGTTCCACGTGAAACACTTGCTTTGCCGTGGACTGCAACGGCGCTATGATGCCCACCCTCCGGGATCTTCCGTCAAGACATGCAATTCCTTGAAGTTTATGACGTGATAGTCGTCGGCGGCGGCCACGCCGGGACCGAGGCTGCGCTCGCGGCGGCCCGCTTGGGTTCCCGTACCCTCCTTCTGACGCACAGCATCGAGACGCTCGGCCAGATGTCCTGCAATCCGTCTGTCGGCGGGATTGGAAAGGGCCATCTGGTCAAGGAGATCGACGCGCTGGATGGGGTCATGGCGGCGGCCACGGACGAGGCTGGGATCCAGTTCCGGATCCTCAACTCGAGCAAGGGCGCGGCGGTCCGCGCGACCCGGGCTCAGGCTGATCGGGTGCTGTATCGACGGGCAATCCGGCGGCGGCTGGAGAATCAGCCCAGGCTCACCCTGTTTCAGCAGGCGGTCGACGACCTCGTGGTGGAAGGCGACCGCGTCACGGGCGTGGTCACGCAACTCGGCCTGCGCTTTGGCGCTCGAGCCGTTGTCCTCACGACCGGGACCTTTCTCGGAGGGCTGGTCCACGTCGGCTTGAGCAACTACCGCGCGGGCCGGGCTGGAGATCCGCCTTCCTTGAGCCTCGCCCAGCGTCTGCGCGAACTGGATTTGCCCGTGGGCCGACTGAAGACCGGCACCCCACCGCGGCTCGATGGGCGGACGATCGATTTCTCGGTGATGGAAGTTCAGCCCGGGGATACGCCGGTACCGGTGTTCTCCTTCTTCGGCCGCCCTGAGCAGCACCCAGCCCAGCTACCCTGCTGGATCACGCATACGAACCCGCGTACGCACGAGATCATACGCGCCGGCCTCGGCCGATCGCCCATGTACACCGGGGTGATCGAGGGAGTTGGGCCGCGCTATTGCCCGTCGGTGGAGGACAAGGTGGTGCGGTTCGCGGGCAAGAGCAGCCATCAGGTATTTCTCGAACCCGAAGGCCTGGACACCCACGAGATCTACCCGAATGGCATCTCGACCAGCCTGCCGTATGACGTGCAAGTCGAGTTGGTACGCTCGATCAAGGGCTTGGAGAACGCGCGCGTGGTGCGTCCGGGCTACGCCATCGAGTACGACTACTACGATCCGAGGGGATTGAAGCGCTCGCTGGAAACCAAGACGATTCAGGGGTTGTTCTTCGCTGGGCAGATCAACGGCACAACCGGTTATGAGGAAGCGGCGGCGCAGGGACTTCTCGCAGGTATCAACGCCGCGTTGGGGGTAGCCGGCAGGGGGCCCTGGACACCACGCCGCGACGAAGCCTACCTGGGAGTGCTGGTCGACGACTTGACCACGCGCGGGGTGACGGAGCCGTATCGCATGTTCACGAGCCGGGCGGAGTATCGCCTCGCTCTGCGCGAAGACAACGCGGATTTGCGCCTGACCGAGGTGGGATACCGGTTGGGGGTGGTGTCCGAGGCCAGGTTCGCGGCCTTCACCAGCAAGCGCGAAGCGATCGAACGCGAGCGCCAGCGCCTGCGGAGCACCTGGTTGAATCCGCGGCTCGTGCCTGTGGATGATCTCGTCCGCGTGTTCGGCCAGCCGCTCGAGCGCGAGCACGCGCTGGAGGAGCTGTTGCGGCGACCGCAAGTGACGTACGAGGCGCTCATGCAGCTGCCCGGCGCCGGGCCCGCAGTAGCAGACCCGCGGGTCGCCGAGCAGGTGCAGATCCAGGTGCGCTATCAGGGATACATCGATCGCCAGCAAGCCGAGGTGGAACGCAATGCCGCGCATGACGCTCTGCCCTTGCCGAGCGACCTCGACTATGCAACGGTGCGCGGGCTATCGAAAGAGGTGCAGCAGAAGCTGAACCGGCACAAGCCCGAGACGTACGGTCAGGCCGCACGCATCTCGGGCGTGACGCCGGCCGCGCTTTCTCTGCTGCTGGTGCACCTGAAACGCATGGCAGCGAAGCAGCCCGCGGCCGCAAACGGCGCAGATGCCGGGCCGGCAGCCGCGTGAGCGCGCCGCTCCCGGATCGCGGCGCCCGCTGCGAGCGGGCGCCACGGTGACGCTACAAATCCAGCTGGTTCAATGGCTTACAGACCTTGGCACGCCGCTGCCGGCGGGGGCGGAGGAGCGCTTGATGCGCTACCTGGCGCTGCTGCGGAAGTGGAACCGGGTGTATAACCTGACCGCAATCCGCGAGCAGCAACGGCTCGTCACCCATCATATCCTTGACAGTCTCGCCGTCCTGCCGCATCTGCCGCCCGGCTCGATCGTGGACGTCGGCACCGGCCCGGGCTTGCCCGGCGTTCCCCTCGCCATCGCTCGCCCCGCCGATCCGGTGACGCTTCTGGACAGCAATCACAAGAAAGGGGCCTTCCTCAGGCAAGTGGTCATCGACTGTGAGCTACGCAACGCGCAGGTGCGCATCGACCGCGCCGAGGATTGGCGCCCGGCGGAATTGTTCGCGCTCGTGATCTCGCGCGCGTTCTCCGATCTTCCCGGATTCATCGAGGCGGCGGGCCACCTGGTTGCGCCAAACGGCGTCATAGCCGCGATGAAGGGCGTTTACCCGGACGAAGAGTTGGCGCTGCTGCCGGCAACGGTGCACGTCGAGCGCGTCGTTCGCCTCGAGGTCCCCGGCTTGAAGGCAGATCGCCATCTGGTTCTCATGCGACGCGTCTGATGGCACACTGCCGGCGATGACCAGGATCCTTGCGGTCGCCAATCAAAAAGGCGGGGTCGGCAAGACCACCACCAGCATCAACTTGGCGGCCAGCCTCGCTCTTGCGGGCCGGCGCGTGTTGCTCATCGACCTGGATCCACAGGGCAACGCCACCATGGGCAGTGGCGTCGACAAGCGCAACCTGCACACTTCGATCTACGAAGTGCTCCTCGGAACGACAGACCTGGCGCATGCTAGATTGAGAGCAAGTGCTAACTACGATCTGGTGCCGGCGAACCGGGAGCTGGCCGGCGCGGAGATCGAGCTGGTCGAGCTGCCGGAGCGCGAAACCCGGCTGAAGCGCGCCTTGGAACCGCTCCAGGCGCAATACGAGTTCGTGCTCATCGATTGCCCGCCGGCGCTCAACCTGCTCACGGTCAATGGGCTCTGCGCCGCTCAGGCGGTGATGATTCCGATGCAGTGCGAGTATTACGCGCTGGAGGGGTTGTCGGACTTGGTGCAGACCATCAAGAAAGTGCGCGCTCACCTTAATCCAGCGCTGGAGATCGAAGGCCTGCTGCGCACCATGTACGACCCGCGCAACACGCTGGCGCAGCAAGTCTCGGATCAACTGCAGCAACACTTCGGCGAAAAGGTGTATCGGACGGTGATTCCGCGCAACATCCGCTTGGCTGAAGCACCCAGTCATGGCGTGCCGGCGATGACGCTGGATCGCCAGTCGAAAGGGGCTCTCGCCTACCTGGCGCTCGCCGGCGAGATGCTTTCCAGGGCGGCATAGCGGCGATGGCGAAGGTCAAAGGTCTGGGGCGCGGGCTGGATGCCTTGCTTACCCCGGACGACGAGGGCGAGCAGCAGCAGGATCGCTTGCTGGACATTTCGATCGGGCTGTTGCAGCCCGGGCGTTATCAGCCGCGCACGCAGATCGATGCCGACGCCATCGCCGACCTCGCGGAGTCGATCCGCACCCAGGGCGTGATGCAGCCGATCCTCGTGCGCCCGCTCAACGACGGTCGATACGAGATCATCGCCGGCGAGCGGCGCTGGCGAGCGGCCCGTGCTGCCGGCCTGGAAACCGTGCCGGCGCTGGTGCGCGAAGTGCGCGATGACGCCGCGCTGGCGATGGCGCTGATCGAGAACATCCAGCGCGAGGATCTCAACCCCATCGAGGAGGCGCAGGGCATCCAGCGCTTGATCGGGGAGTTCGGCATGACTCACGAAGCGGCTGCGGCGGCGGTGGGCCGGTCGCGCAGCGGCGTGACCAATCTGCTGCGCTTGCTGGCGCTGCCCAAGCCGGTGCAGGACCTGATGCTGCACGGGCGGCTCGACATGGGTCACGGGCGCGCGCTGTTGCCCCTGAGCGGGGCCAAGCAGATTGAACTGGGCAACCGCATCGCAGCGCGCCAGCTCTCGGTACGCCAGGCGGAGCAGCTGGTGCGCCATGAGTTGCGGCCGCCCGTCCGCAGGGCAGGTGCGAAATCGGACCCGGACGTCGCTCGGCTGGAAGAAGAGCTGTCCGATACGCTCGCGATGCGGGTGCGCATTCAGGCGCGCGCCAAGGGCAAAGGGCAGCTGGTGATCGAGTACGGCAGTCTCGATCAGCTCGACAGCCTGCTGGCGCGCCTGCGCTGAGTCGCCACAGCGCATCGTTCCGCGCTGCCGCGATTGACCGCAGCGCCCGGATGTCACTAAAATCCCCGGCTTTGCTCTGGGGCCTACTGCATGCTGCTTCGCTTGCGAGGCCGCCCGTTCCAAACCGTGCTCCGGTGGCAGCTTGCCGCCACTGCGGCGTTCACGCTGATCTTCGGGTTCTCAGGTGGCCTGCATGGCGCGCTGTCGGGAGCCTTGGGCGGACTGATCGGCGTGGCGGCCGGCGCGGCATTCGCGGCGCTGGGCTCGCTGGCGGAGGGTAAGCCGGCAGGGATGGCGCTCGCTGCGATGCTGCGCGCCGAGGCGGTGAAGATCGGCCTGATGGTCCTGCTGCTCGGGCTGGTGCTGACGACCTACACCCGGGTCGTCGTGCTGGGATTGATTGCGTCGTTTCTGGTGTCCGCGTTGATATTCTCGATGGCGGCGTTCGTCCGCGACAACTGATTTGCCGCATTGGCCACGATGGCAGCCGAACAAGAACTGACTCCCACCGGTGACATCACCCATCACCTCACCTTCAATGCCCAGCGCATTGGCGCAGGCGAGGCCGGCGGCGGCTTCTGGACGCTGCACGTGGACACGCTGGTCACTTCGGTGATCCTGGGTGTGCTCAGCTTCGGGCTGCTGTGGTGGATCGCACGCGGCGCCACCTCCGGTGTGCCCAACCGGCGCCAGGCGTTCGCCGAGCTGGCGTTCGATTTCGTCGACGAGCAGGTGAAGAGCATCTTCACGCACGGCAACCGGCACCCGTTCATCGCGCCCGTCGCGCTCACCGTGTTCGTGTGGGTGCTGATGATGAACGCCATGGATTTCCTGCCGCTCGACTGGGTGGCCAAAGGCCTGGGGCTGATCGGGCTGCACGAGTGGCGCCTGGTGCCCACCGCGGACGTGAACACCACCTTCGCGCTCGCGCTCAGCGTCTGGTTGCTGATGATTTACTTCAGCGTGAAGGTGAAGGGCCTGGGCGGCTGGATCCACGAGCTGTTCTGCGCGCCGTTCGGCTCCAATCCGCTGGTCTGGCCGGCCAATCTGCTGTTCAACCTGGTCGAGTACGTCTCCAAGCCGCTGTCGCATTCGCTGCGGCTGTACGGCAACATGTACGCCGGCGAGATCATCTTCATCCTGCTGTGGATCTGGGCCGCAACCGGTCTGGCGGGAACGGTGTTCGCGGCGTCGCTCGGTGTGATCTGGGCAATCTTCCACATCCTGATCGTCGTGCTGCAGGCGTTCATCTTCATGATGCTCACGGTCGTGTACTTGTCCATGGCGCACGAGCACCACTGACGCGCTTCTTCCTGGTGTTTCACCTCAATCGACGAGAACAGAAAGGAAACCGAGATGGAAAACCTCCAGCTGTTGGCCATGATCCAAGCCTACACCGGCATCGGCATCGGCCTGATGATCGGCCTGGGCGCGGCCGGCGCCTGCATCGGCGTGGGCATCATGTGCAGCCGCTTCCTGGAAGGCGCGGCGCGCCAGCCCGAGCTGATGCCGCAGCTGCAGGTCAAGGTGTTCCTGCTGCTCGGCCTGATCGACGCTTCGTTCATCATCGGCGTGGGCCTGGCGATGCTGTTCGCCTTCGGCAACCCGCTGCTGGCCGTGATCCAGGGCTGAATGCGCCTGCCCGGAGAGATCGTTCCCTGGCGCCATCCCAGGGAGCCCGCGCTTTGAGGGAGCAGCAATGAACATCAACTTCACGCTGGTCGCCCAGGCCCTCACCTTCGCCATCTTCATCTGGTTCACGGCCCGCTTCGTGTGGCCGCCGCTGCTGCGGGCGATGGAGACGCGGCAGAAGAACGTTGCCGACGGGCTGGCCGCCGCCGAGAAGGGCCGGCGCGAGCTGGAGCTGTCCGCGCAGCGCGCCGAGGAAGCGCTGCGCGACGCGCGCGACCGCGCGCAGGACATCGTCGGCCACGCCGAAAAGCGCGCGGTTGAGATCATCGAGGAGGCCAAGCACGCGGCCAAGGCGGAAGGCGACCGGCTGGTGGCGGCCGCCAAGGCGGAGATCGACCAGCAGCTGGCGCGCGCGCGCGAGCAGCTGCGCGAGCAGTTGGCGCTGATCGCGGTGGCCGGAGCCGAGCGCATCCTGCGCCGCGAGGTCGATGCCAAGGCACACGCCGATCTGCTGGCCGAGCTGAAGCGCGAGTTCTGAGCATGCCCGAGCCGATCACCGTCGCCCGTCCTTACGCCGAGGCCGTGTTCGACTTGGCCGCGCAGGCCGGCGCGCTCGCGCAGTGGTCGCAGGAGCTGGAGGCGATGGCGCGGGTCGCGCAGCAACCCGACATGCTGAGACTGATCGCTGATCCCAAGGTCAGCGACGAGCAGCGTGCGCGGATCTTTCTCGAGCTGTGCGGGGAAGGCGTCACCCCCGAGGCGCGCAACTTCGTGGCGCTGCTGCTCGCCAACAACCGTCTCGCGCTCCTGCCCGAGATCCGCGAGCTGTTCGAGCAGCATAAGAACGAGCGCGAGGGTGTGGTCGAGGCCCAGATCAGCAGCGCCTTTGCGCTCGACGACGCGCAGCTGCGCAGCCTGGTTGCCGATCTCGAGCGGCGCTTCTCGCGGCGGGTCGATGCGCACGTGACAGTGGATCGGGAACTGATCGGCGGTGTCAAGATCGTGGTCGGCGACACGGTCATCGACGGCTCGGTGCGCGGCAAGCTGGCCGGCATGAGCGCGGCCCTGCTCAAGGTTTGAGATGCGGCGGTTTTCAGGCAAGATCCCGGCAATGATTCCGGCAACGATTCAGGAGTAGCCATGCAACAGCTCAGTCCCGCGGAGATCAGCGAGCTTCTCAAGACCAAGATCCAGAATCTCGCCCTGTCCGCCGACGTCCGTACGCAGGGCACGGTGGTGTCCCTCACCGACGGCATCTGCCGCGTCCACGGTTTGTCCAACGTGATGCAGGGCGAGATGCTGGAATTCCCCCAGAACACGTTCGGCCTGGCGCTGAACCTCGAGCGCGATTCGGTCGGCGCGGTGATTCTGGGCGCGTACGAGCACATCACCGAGGGCGACACGGTCAAGTGCACCGGCCGCATCCTCGAGGTGCCGATCGGCACCGAGCTGCTCGGTCGCGTGGTCAACGCCCTGGGTCAGCCGATCGACGGCAAGGGCCCGGTCAATGCCAAGGCCACGGATGTGATCGAGAAAGTGGCGCCCGGCGTGATCTGGCGCAAATCCGTGTCGCAGCCGGTGCAGACCGGCCTGAAGGCGATCGACGCCATGGTCCCGATCGGCCGTGGCCAGCGCGAGCTGATCATCGGCGACCGCCAGACCGGCAAGACCGCGGTGGCGGTGGACACCATCATCAACCAGAAGGGCAAGGATCTGTTCTGCGTGTACGTGGCGATCGGTCAGAAGGCCTCCACCATCGCCAATGTCGTGCGCAAGCTCGAAGAGCACGGCGCGATGGCCTACACCGTGGTGATCGCCGCCTCGGCCTCGGAGTCGGCCGCCATGCAGTACATCGCCCCGTATGCCGGCTGCACCATGGGCGAATACTTCCGCGACCGCGGCCAGGACGCGCTGATCATCTACGACGACCTCACCAAGCAGGCCTGGGCCTACCGCCAGATCTCGCTGCTGCTGCGCCGGCCCCCGGGCCGCGAAGCCTATCCCGGCGATGTGTTCTACCTGCACTCGCGTCTGCTCGAGCGCGCGGCGCGCGTCAACGAGGACTGGGTGGCGCGTTTCACCAAAGGCGCGGTCAAGGGCAAGACCGGCTCGCTCACCGCCCTGCCGATCATCGAAACCCAGGCCGGCGACGTGACCGCATTCGTGCCGACCAACGTCATCTCGATCACCGACGGCCAGATCTTCCTGGAAACCGACCTGTTCAACGCCGGCATCCGGCCTGCCATCAATGCGGGCATCTCGGTCTCGCGGGTGGGCGGCGCGGCGCAAACCAAGATCATGAAGCGGCGCGATACCGGTGGCGGCGTGCGGCTGGCGCTGGCGCAGTACCGCGAGCTGGCGGCGTTCGCGCAGTTCGCCTCGGACCTGGATGAGGCCACCCGCAAGCAGCTCGAGCGCGGCCGCATGGTGACCGAGCTGATGAAGCAGCCGCAGTACTCGCCCCTGCAGGTGTGGGAGATGGCGCTCACCCTGTTCGCCGTGAACAACGGCTACTTCGACGACATCGAGGTGAAGCGTGCGCTCGCCGCCGAACGCTCCATGCGCGATTATCTGAAAAGCAAGGTCGCCGCCCTGGTGGAGCGCATGGAGAAGAACAAGGATCTGTCCAAGGAAGACGAAGCGGCCTTGCACGAAGCGATCAAGGACTGGAAGAAGAACGGCAGTTATTGAGGCGCACCATGACGGTCACCCCACACCACAGCGCCCCGGCGCCTGCTGCGCTACCCCGCCTCGTGAGAGGCGGGGAGCCGGGGTTCATGATTCGCGCCTCAAGGGCGCACGAGGCGTAGATGCCGGGCACCAAAGAGATTCGTGTGAAGATCCGGAGTGTGCAGAACACCCGGAAGATCACCAAGGCGATGGAGATGGTGGCCGCCTCCAAGATGCGCAAGGCACAGGAGCGCATGCGCATGGCGCGTCCCTATGGCGAGAAGATCCGCAACGTCGCCGCGCACATCTCTCACGCCAATCCCGAGTACCGTCATCCGTTCGTGGTGGAGCGCGATACCGTCAAGCGCGTCGGCATCATCGTGGTCACCACCGACAAGGGCTTGTGCGGTGCGCTCAACACCAACCTGCTGCGCCTGACGCTCAACCAGTACAAGCAGTGGCTGGGCGAGGGCGAGGAGATCGACGTCTGCTGCATCGGCGGCAAGGGTCTCGCCTTCATGCAGCGGGTCGGCGCCAACATCGTCTCGCAGGTCACCGCGCTGGGCGACCGCCCGCACATGGAGCGGCTGATCGGCGCGCTGAAGGTGATGCTAGACGGCTACGCCAGCGACCGCTTCGACCGGCTGCTGCTGTTCTACACGCGCTTCATCAACACCATGAAACAGGAGCCGGTGATGGAGCAGCTGCTGCCGCTCGCCGGCGACCGGCTGGGGGCGCCCGAGGGCAGCTGGGACTACATCTACGAGCCCGAGGCCAAGGCGGTGCTCGATCAAGTGCTGACGCGCTACATCGAGGCGCTGATCTACCAGGCGGTGGCGGAGAACATGGCCTCGGAGCAGTCGGCGCGCATGGTGGCGATGAAGGCCGCCTCGGACAATGCCGAAACACTGATCGACGAGCTCACCCTGATCTACAACAAGAACCGGCAGGCCGGCATCACCAAGGAGTTGTCGGAAATCGTCGGTGGCGCGGCCGCCGTATAACCGGATTATCGATTCGCAATCCAGGAACATCCATGGCAAACGCACAAGGCACCATCGTCCAGACCATAGGCGCGGTCATCGACATCGAGTTCCCGCGCGAGGGCATGCCTAAGGTGTACGACGCGCTGCTGCTCGAGGACGGCGACGCCGCATCCTTCGCCGAGAAGGGCCTCACCTTCGAGGTCGAGCAACAACTCGGCGACGGGGTGGTGCGCTGCATCGCGCTCGGTTCCTCGGACGGGCTGCGCCGCGGCATGAAGGTGCGCAGCACCGGGGCACCGATCTCGGTACCGGTGGGACCGGGTACGTTGGGGCGCATCATGGACGTGCTCGGCCGGCCGATCGACGAGGCCGGGCCGATCCAGGCCGACGAACGCCGCGCGATCCATCAGCCGGCGCCCAAGTTCGACGAGCTGTCTCCTTCCGTCGAGCTGCTCGAAACCGGCATCAAGGTCATCGACCTGGTGTGCCCGTTCGCCAAGGGCGGCAAGATCGGTCTGTTCGGCGGCGCCGGCGTCGGCAAGACCGTCAACATGATGGAGCTGATCAACAACATCGCCAAGCAGCACGCCGGCCTGTCGGTGTTCGCCGGGGTGGGCGAGCGCACGCGCGAGGGCAACGACTTCTATCACGAGATGAAGGAGTCGAACGTGCTGGACAAGGTGGCGATGGTGTTCGGCCAGATGAACGAGCCGCCCGGCAACCGCCTGCGCGTGGGCCTGAGCGGACTCACCATGGCGGAGCGCTTCCGCGACGACGGCCGCGACATCCTGCTGTTCATCGACAACATCTATCGCTACACCCTGGCCGGGACGGAGGTGTCCGCCCTGCTCGGCCGCATGCCTTCGGCGGTGGGCTATCAGCCGACGCTGGCCGAGGAGATGGGCCGCCTGCAGGAGCGCATCGTATCCACGAAGACCGGCTCGATCACCTCGGTACAGGCGATCTACGTGCCGGCGGACGACCTGACCGACCCCTCGCCCGCCACCACCTTCGCACACCTGGACGCCACCGTGGTGCTGTCGCGGGACATCGCCGCGCTGGGCATCTACCCGGCGGTGGACCCGCTCGACTCCACCTCGCGCCAGGTCGACCCCAACGTCATCGGCGAGGAGCACTACAACACCACGCGCCAAGTGCAGGCTACGCTGCAGCGCTACAAGGAGTTGCGCGATATCATCGCCATACTGGGCATGGATGAGCTGTCCCCCGAGGACAAGCTCACCGTGGCGCGCGCCCGCAAGATCCAGCGTTTCCTGTCGCAGCCGTTCCACGTGGCCGAAGTGTTCACCGGCACCGCGGGCAAGTTCGTCCCGCTCAAGGAGACCATCAAGGGCTTCAAGATGATCGTCAACGGCGAGTGCGACCACCTGCCCGAGCAGGCCTTCTACATGGTCGGCCCGATTGAGGAGGCGATCGAGAAGGCGAAGACGCTGTAGGCGCCCTTAAGGCGCGACCTGAGAACCCCTCGTCCGGTTAGAGGCCGTCGCGACGCGAGATACAAAGAACCAGCATGGCGAGCACGATTCACATCGATGTAGTCAGCGCCGAGGAGGCGATCTACTCGGGCGAGGCCGAATTCGTGGTCCTGCCCGGCGAGGCCGGCGAGCTGGGCATCTATCCGCGGCACACCCCGTTGATCACGCGCATCAAGCCGGGCTCGGTGCGCATTAAGGCGGCCGGCAAGGACGAGGAGGAGCTGATCTTCGTCGCCGGCGGTATTCTCGAGGTGCAGCCGAACCTGATCACGGTGCTCGCCGACACCGCCATCCGCGGTCACGATCTGGACGAGGCCAAGGCGATCGAAGCCCAGCAGCGCGCCGAGGAGGCGCGCCGCAATGCCAAGGGCAAGGAAGAGCTCGCCGTGGTGGAAGGCGAGTTGGCGATGCTCGCCGCGCAGCTCGCGGCGATTCGGCGGCTGCGCAAGAAATAGCAACAACAACGACGAACAATAATAATTCCCTGGCACCCGCCGGGGTTCGAGGAAAAGCGGCTTGCGCCGCTTTTTTTTTCGCCCGGGCCCGGCCGCGCCGCGGCAAGTTGACCACGGCTGCGCTGCGGCGAATTGACAAGGCGCGGCCGAGCCCATAGCCTCAGCCCTCCGGGACCAACCCGGCGGACCCGCCGTCCTTGTCACGAACAACCCGGACCAGGAGACCTGAAGATGTTGCCGCGACCGCTCCGTGCCGCCCTGTGCTGCGCTCTGCTACTCGTCGCCGGCGCCGCCAGCGCGAAGCAGGCGGTGAAGCTGGTGTTCATCGGCCCGCTCACCGGCGGCGTGTCCGCGAACGGTCTGGGCGGCCGCAATGCCACCGACCTGGCGGTCAGGCTGCGCAACGCCGATGCCAAAGCCAAGTACCAGTACGAGCTGGTCTCCCTGGATGACGAGTGCAAGCCCAACATCGGCGTGCAGGTCGCCACCAAGGCGGCCGCCGACCGCAGCATCGTCGCCGGCGTCACTCACTACTGCTCGACGGTGGCGATGGCCACGGTGGACGTGTATCACAAGTTCGGGCTGCCGATGGTGGTGTGGGGTGCGGTGCTGCCTGACATCACCTATGCCAACGACTACCCGGAAGTGCACCGCGTCAACGGCACCATGATCAATCAGAACGAGACCGCGGCCCGCTTCATGACCGGACTCAAGTACCAGCGCTGGGCGGTGATCCACGATACCACCGATTACGGCAAGGGCCACAACAAGTACTTCAGCGAGTATCTCGCCAGGAACGGCGGCCGCATCCTCGGCACCTTCGGCGTGACCGCCGACCAGCAGGACTTCTCCGCCGAGCTCACCAAGATCAAGGACCTCAGGCCCGAGGTGGTGTACTTCGGCGGCATCACGCCGCTCGGCGTGCGCATCCGCACGCAGATGGACAAGCTGGGCGTGAAGGCGGTGTTCCAGGGCACCTCGGGCATCGTGTCGGACGCGTACATCGAGGGCCTGGGGCCGCTGGCCGAGGGCAGCCTCGCCTTCCGCGAGGGCGCGCCGATCGAGAAGCTGCCCGGCGGCAAGTTTTTCCTCGAGCAGTACAACGCGCAGAAGTACAACGACCCGCCTGAGGCCTACGGCGCGTTTGCCTTCGCCGCCGCGAACCTGGTGATGGACGCCATCGAGAAGGTCGGACCCGACCGCAAGAAGGTGCGCAGCGAGCTGAACCGCACCCGCGACTACCAATCCGTGGTCGGCACCATCACCTTCGACGATCATCGCCAGAACGCCGTGCCGCTGATCACCAAGTTCGTGGTGCAGGACGGCAAGTGGATCGTTTGGGAAGATAGCGACTACGCCAAGGGCAAGCGCAAGCTGGTCCAGCCGTGACCGTGCACCCGCGCTCCGACGCGCGCCGGGACCGATGATGGACGTAAGCCTGCTCGGCCAGTACGTCCTCAACGGCCTCATGCTCGGCACCATCTACGCGATGGTGGCGGTGGGTTTCACGCTGTTCTTCGGCGTGCTGGACGTGATCAAGTTTTCCCACGGCGATGTGCTCATGGTCGGCGCCTTCACCGGGCTGGTCGCCTACCTGGGGCTGTCGGCGCTGGGCGTGCAGTCCAATGCGCTGCTGAGCCTGGGCGTGATGCTCACCGCCGTGCCGCTGATCGCCCTGCTCGGGGCGGCGATGGCGCGCTGGCTGGTGCTGCCGTTGCGCGGTTCGCCGCCGATCAATGTGCTGCTGATCACACTGATGGCCGGCACCGTGCTGCGCGAGGCGATACGGCTGTTCTATCCCGCCGGCGCGAATCCCAAGCCGTTTCCGCGGCTACTGCCGACCGATGCCGTCAGCTTCGGCGCGCTCACCCTGCGCTTCGACAGCGCCATCCTGATCGCGCTCGGCCTGGCGTCGATCGTCGCCGTGCACCTGCTGGTGACGCGCACCAGGCTTGGCCTGGCGATCCGTGCGGTGGCGCAGGACAGCGAGACGGCGCAGGTCATGGGCATGAACTTCCAACGCGTCGTGCTCGTCACCTTCGCGATCGGCTCGGCGCTCGCGGCGCTGGCCGGCGTCACGGCCGGCCTGTACTACAACGAGATCAACTTCGGCATGGGATTGCTGCTTGGCGTGATCGGCTTCAGCGCGGCCGTGGTGGGCGGGCTCGGCAACCTCTACGGTGCGATCCTCGGCGGATTCCTGTTCGCCGGGCTGCAGACGCTGGGCGCGGTGTGGTTCGCCGTGCCGGCCTACAAGGACGTGTTCGCCTTCGCGGTGGTGATCCTGGTGATGACCTGGCGGCCCACCGGGCTGATCGCCGAGCAACAGGCCGAACGCGTATGAACGCGCTCGCGTCGCAGCGCGCTGTTCTATGGCCTGCGTTCGCGGCCACCGCCGCGATAGCCGGCTTCGCCTATCTGTTCCTGCGCGTCGAGGCGCAGTGGGAGGTGGTGGCGCTCACCGCCGGGGCGCTGGTAGCGCTGCTCGCGCTTGGCCGCACGCGTCTGGGCGCCGCGCTGGGCGCTGCCTGGAGCGCTCGCCCGGCTCCGCTGGCCTGGGGCGCGCTGCTGGCGGCGTCGGTCGTCGTCGCGCTGTTCGCCGAAGATCACTTCGCGTTGCTGATGATCGCCACCGTGCTGCTGTACGGTGTCGCCTGCCTCGGGCTCACCATCCAGTTCGGCTACGCGGGCGTGGTCAACTTCTCGGGCGCCGCGTTCTTCGGCGTCGGCGGGTACACCGCGGCGGTGCTCGCCACCCACACCGCGCTGCCCCATCTGCTGGTGGTCGCGGCGGGCGGCGTGCTGGCCGGCGCGATCGGCTCGCTGCTGGTGCTGCCGCTGCTGCGCACGCGCGGTCACTACGCGGCTCTGATCACGGTGGCCTTCGCCATCCTGTTCAAGACCTTCCTCGAGGTCAACGACGCTCTGGGCGGACCTCAAGGACTGAAGGTCCCGGGGATGCGCATGCTGGGCTGGTCCTTCAACGACAACATCGCGCTGGGCGAGAACACCGAGTTGTCGTTCTATCTCAGCTACGCGGTGTTCAGCTTGCTGTTGCTCGCGGGCGCTCTGCTCCTGGTGCGCCGGCTGGAGCGCTCCTGGCTCGGCTTGAGCCTGGACGCAGTGCGCATCGACGAGACCGCGGCCTCGGTGTTCGGCTTCGAGGTGGCGCGCTGGAAGATCCTGGCGTTCACGCTCGGCAACGTGCTGGCGGGCACAGCGGGCGCGGTGTACGCGATGATGACCGGCTTCGTTGCGCCCGCCAGCTTCACGCTGGCCGAGTCGTTGATCCTGGTGTCGATCGTCATCCTCGGCGGCCTGGGCAACCCGGTGGGCGTTCTCGCCGCCACGGCGCTGGTGGTGGTGCTGCCCGAGAAACTGCAGGTGATCCAGGAGTACCGCTTCCTGCTGTTCTCCGGCTTCGTCATCCTGGTGCTGCTGTTTCGGCCCGAGGGGCTACTGCCGCGCAAGCTGCGGCAATACCTGCCCGGCTGGGGGCGAGCGTGAACGAAGCGACCACGCTGCTGCGCTGCGAAGGGCTGAGCGTGCGCTTCGGCGGCCTCACCGCCTTGAACGGGCTCGATCTGCGGCTGCATGAAGGCGAGATCCTGGGCCTGATCGGCCCCAACGGCTCGGGCAAGACGACCTTCTTCAACGCCCTCACCGGCCTGTATCGCGCCGCCAGCGGGCGCGTGTGGTTCGCCGGCGCCGAGATTACCGGCTTGCGGCCACAGGCCATCTATGACGCGGGCATGGCGCGCACCTTCCAGCGCTCGCGACTGTGCCTGCCGCTGTCCGTGTTCGACAATCTGATGATCGGCAACCACCGACGGCTGTCGCTGGGGCTGTGGTTCAACCTGTTCCGCCGCAGCCGCTTCGCGCAAGAGCTGCAGCGCCACGTGGAGCGCGCCAGAGTCCTGCTTGCCGCGTTTCATCCGCATTTGCCGGAGCGGATGTTCGAACCCGCCGGTGCGCTCGGCATGATCGACCGGCGGCGCGTGGAAGTGTGCCGCGCGCTCATCAGCGAGCCGCGGCTGCTCCTGCTCGACGAACCGTCCGCCGGCATGACGCACGACGAGACGCGCGAGCTGATGGACGACATCCTGGCCACGCGCGGACGCCTGCCCGGCCTGTCGATCATCTTGATCGAGCATGAGATGGGCGTGATCGAGCGCGTCAGCGAACGCTGCGTGGTGCTCAATTTCGGCGAGAAGATCTGCGAAGGGCCGTTCGCCGCCGTGGTTGCCGATCCGCAGGTGCAGGAAGCGTACCTCGGGGTGAGCGGTTGAGAGATGCTCGGTTTCTTCCCGTCACCTTGGCCCTCGCCTTACCCTCTGCCGCAAGCGCGAGAGGGACCCGTTTGTCTGTTGGGGAGAGGGGAAGCTGAGCGCGCATGAGCGAGCTGGTCGTCGAAGATCTCTACACCGCCTACGGCCGCGCCGACGTTCTGTGCGGCGTGTCGCTTTGCGCGCGGCCCGGCGAGATCACCTGCATTCTGGGTTCCAACGGCGCCGGCAAGAGCACGCTGATCCGCTCGATCCTCGGCCTCACGCCTGCGCGCCGCGGCCGCATTTTGTTCGACGGCGAGGACCTGGCCGGCCGGCCGACGCATGAGGTGGTGGCACGCGGGATCGCCTGCATTCCGGAGGGGCGCAAGGTGTTCCCGAAAATGACGGTGTACGAGAACCTGCTCGCCGGCGCCTACCGGGAACGCGACGCGCGCGCGCGAGCCGCGCGCATCGAGCAGGTATACGCCGGGTTTCCGCGCCTGCGCGAGCGCGCTGGCCAGCTCGCCGGCACGCTCTCGGGCGGCGAGCAGGCGATGCTGTCGATCGGGCGCGGCTTGATGGCCGATCCCAGGCTGCTGATCGTGGACGAGCCCTCGCTGGGGTTGTCGCCGCTGCTGGTGAAGGAGAACTTCGCGGTGATCCAGCGTGTCAACCAGGCCGGCGTGACGATCCTGCTGGTGGAGCAGAACGTGAAGCAGACCCTGTCCATCGCCCATCGCGGCTACGTCCTGTCGCAGGGGCGCGTGGTCGCGGAGGGCAGCGCCGAGGTCCTGCACAGCGATCCCGAGGTGCAGCGCGCCTACTTCGGCTAAGCTGGCGTCGACCGCCGCTGCGCTGGAGCTTCTCATGACCGCGACCCCCGATGCCGTCCGCCTGACGCAGGACATCCTGCGCATCAACACCGTCAACCCTCCGGGCAACGAGGAGGCCTGCGCGCGCATGCTGGGCCGATTGCTCGAGAATGTCGGCTACCGCATCCGCTATCACAGCTTCGGCCCCGGCCGCGTCAACCTCCTGGCCGACATCGGCGGCGCCGAGCGTCCGCCGCTGTGCTTGACCGGGCCCATCGATGTCGTGCCGCTCGGCGCGGCGGCCTGGAAGAAGGACGCGTTCGCCGGCGAGACCGATGCGGGCCGCTTGTACGGACGCGGCAGCAGCGACATGAAGAGCGGCGTGGCCGCCTGTGTCGCAGCCGCCGTGGCGATGGCGCCGCACCTGGCGCGCACACCCGGCGTGACGCTGGTGATCACCGCGGGCGAGGAAACCGGATGCGAAGGCGCTTTTCACCTGCTGCACGACGGTGCGCTGGGGCGCGCGGGCGCCCTGGTGGTGGCCGAACCGACCTCTAACTATCCCTTCGTTGGACACAAGGGCGCGTTCTGGTTGCGGGCGCGCACGCGCGGGGTCACCGCGCACGGCTCCATGCCCGAGAAGGGGGACAACGCGGTGTACAAGGCGGCGCGGGCGATCGGCAAGCTGGAGGCGTTCCGCTTCTCCAATCCGCCGCACCCGCTGATGGGCCAGGCCACGCTCAACGTCGGTACCATCCAGGGTGGTCTCAACATCAACTCGGTACCCGACCAGGCCACCATCGGCATCGACATCCGCACCGTGCCGACCGTCGATCACCGTGCGCTGCTCGCGGACCTGACCCGGCAGCTCGGCCCCGAGGTCGAGCTGGAGCCGGTGATGGACGTGGGGGCCGTGCATACCGATCCCGAGCAGCCCTGGGTGCAGAGCGTATTCGAGGTGATGACGCCGCTGCTGGGCGCGCGTCCGGTCGCGCGCAGCGCGACCTACTTCACCGACGCTGCCGCGCTGAGCCAGGCCTATCGCGCGCCGCCCACCGTGATCCTCGGGCCCGGCGAGCCGCAGATGGCGCACCAGACCGACGAGTATTGCATGATCGACCGCATCCACCAGGCAGTCGGCGCCTACGAGGAGATTATCCGCCGCTGGTGCCTCGCCGCTTGATGGCAGCGCCATGCGCTTCAGCGAGCTGAGTCCGGAGCAGCGCGTCGCCGCGCTGCTCGACGGCAACGTGATGCAGCCGCGCAGCGCCGGCGCCATGCTGACCGCGAGCGGCGTGCTGCGCGGCCGGCGCGTGTACGTAGCGGCCACGGACTCGGCGATTGCGCGCGGTGCGATCGGCGTCGCGGAGGCCGATGCACTGGCAGCCCTGCTGCGCAGCGCCCGCGAGCACACGACGCCCGCGCTGCTGGTGCTCGATTCGGCTGGCGCGCGCGTCGACGAAGGGCTGCGCGCTCTGGGGGCGTTCCGCCGGCTGTTCCGCGAGGCGCTGCAAGCCAAGCTCGCGGGAACACCGCTGCTCGCATTGCTCGGGCCGATCTGCTTCGGCGGCGCCAGCCTGCTCGCTTGCCTGTGCGACCGCCGCATCTATCTGCCGCAGACGCGCATGGCCACCTCCGGGCCTGCGTTGATCGAGAGTGCAAGCGGCAAGGATCGGCTGGACGCCGCGGACCGCAGCGCGGTGCAGGCGCTGATGGGCGCCCAGGCGCGCGCGCGCCTGCACTCGGGCGACGCGATCGCGGACGACACTCCTGTGGCGATGCGCGAAGCGGCCGCGCGCGGTGTGCAAGGCGAGGGACCGACGCTGGTACTCGCTGGCGAGCACGCGCGCTTGCGCGCGCGTCTGGCCGACGCCGGCATGCTGCGGCAAGCGCCCGCCCACGCGAGCGACAGCGCCGCGCTCGCGCGAGTGTTGCCGATCGGATATGTCCCCACGGTCGCCGGCAGCGCCTTCCTGGCGCAGCCGGCCGAGCGCTCGGGCAAGGCGGTGTTCCTCGGCAGCGTCGGCGCGCCGGTGAGCGCCGCCGACTGCTGGCACCTCGCCGATTGGCTTCTCGCGCTCGGCGATACCCATCCCGGCAGCCCCCTGGTGCTGGTCCTCGACGCGGAAGCGCACGCAGCCACGGTCGAGGACGAGCGCGTGCTGCTGGCCGACTACCTGGTGCACCTCAGCTTATGTGGCGTCGTGCGTGCCAGGGTTGCGCCGCGAACCGTGCTGTGGCTGCCGGGCGCCGCGTCAGGCGCCTCCTACGTGGCGTTCGCCGCGCCGGTCGATCGCGTCTGCGCGCTGCCGTCGGCGCGCATCGCCATCCTGCCGCCCGCAGCCGTGCGCCAGATCCTCGGCAACGAAGCGACCACGGCTGCATCGGCGCAGGACTGGATACAGACGGGAGTGGCCGATGCGCTGCTGGATGGCCTCCAGCACTTCGCCGAAGCCGGCGACGCGCTCCCCGCCGCGAGCCAGGATTCGAGCACACGGCGGCCGAGCGATTCGTGAACCTCAACCTCTACGCCCATATCGAACGAGCGGCGCCGGCCGATCACGGCGACACCGTGCTGTTCACCGACAGCGGGGCGCAAGTGAGTTGGCGCGAGCTGCAGGAACAGACCGCGCGGTTTGCCGCGTTGTTGCGCTCGCTCGGCCTGCGGCTCGGCGATCGCGTGGCGGTGCAGGTGGATAAATCCCCGCAGTCCCTGTTTCTCTACCTCGCCTGCCTGCGCGCCGGCGTGGTGTACCTGCCGCTCAACACCGCCTACCAGCGCGCAGAGCTGAGCTATTTCCTGAGCGATGCGCAGCCACGCGTCGTGGTGTGCCCTCCGCATGGCGAAGCGGAGGTGCGTGGCCTCGCCGGCGCCGCCGAAGTGCTGACGCTCGACGAAGCAGGACGCGGCTCGCTGGCGGATGCGGCCCGCGACCACCCCGTGGTCTTCGAGACGGCGCAGGTCGCGGCGGACGATCTGGCGGCCATCATCTACACCTCCGGCACCACCGGCCGTTCCAAGGGCGCGATGCTTACCCATCGCAACCTGCTGTCGAACGGGCGAGTGCTGGTACAGGCCTGGGGCTTCAGCCCCGCCGACGTGCTGCTGCATGCACTGCCGATGTTCCACGTGCACGGCCTGTTCGTGGCCAATCATTGCGCGCTGCTCGCCGGTGCACGGATGCTGTGGCATCGCAAGTTCGACGCGCAAGCGGTGCTGCGCGATCTGCCGCGCGCGACCGTCCTGATGGGTGTGCCGACCTTCTACACACGCTTGCTGGCGGAGCCGGGCTTCACAGCGCAAGCGTTCCGCGGCGTGCGGTTGTTCGTGTCCGGGTCCGCGCCGTTGCTGCTCGACACCTTCGAGGAGTTCGAGCGCCGCAGCGGCCAGCGCATCCTGGAGCGCTATGGCATGTCGGAGGCCGGCATGATCTGCTCGAATCCGCTGCATGGCGAGCGCAGGGCAGGCAGCGTCGGCCCGCCTCTGCCCGGCGTGTCAGTGCGCGTGGCCGACGAGCGCGACCGGCCGCTGCCCGCGGGCCGGGTGGGCGGCATCCAGATCCGCGGCGAGAACGTGTTCCGGGGCTACTGGCGCATGCCGGAGAAGACGCGCGAGGCGTTCAGCGCCGACGGCTGGTTTCGCACCGGCGACGTGGGCGTGCTCGACGCGGACGGTTACCTGTCCATCGTCGGGCGCGAGAAGGATTTGATCATCACCGGCGGCTATAACGTCTATCCGAAAGAGATCGAGCTGGCCATCGATGCGCTGCCCGGTGTGCTCGAATCGGCGGTGGTGGGGTTGCCTCACCCCGACTTCGGCGAAGCGGTGACGGCGGTGGTGGTCCCGCGCGCCGGCGCCGCCTTGTCTGCCGAGGACATCATCCAGACGCTGAAGGGCGAGCTGGCCAACTACAAAGTGCCCAAACGCGTGATCCTGGTGCCGGATCTGCCGCGCAACGCCATGGGCAAGGTGCAGAAGAGCGTGCTGCGCGAGCGGTACGCGGCTACCTGACTCGGCTCGTGCCGTGCGGCTACAGCCCTTGAAACAGCCACACCAGCATCTTCGTCGCCAGAACGAAGAAGATCAGGCCGAAGAGCTTCTTGAGGATACGCACCGGTAAACGGTGTGCCGCCCGCGCACCGTACGGCACGGTGACGAAAGTGCCGAGAACGATCCCGATCAACGCCGGGATGTAGACATAGCCCAGGCTCAGCGCCGGCAAGTGGCTCTTGTCCAGGCCGGTGAGAACATAGCCGGCGGTGCCGGCGATCGCGATCGGCAGGCCGAGTGCGGCCGAGGTACCGATGGCGTGCCGCATCGACACGTTGCACAGGATCATGAGAGGGATGCTGATCACCCCGCCGCCAGCGCCCACCAGGCTCGATATCGCGCCGATCGCAACGCTGGCAGCGAGCATGCCCGCCGCTCCGGGCAATGTCCGGGCCGGCCTGGGCTCGAGGTCCAGCCACATCTGCACTGCCGAGTAGTACACGAACCCGGTGAAGAATATCGCCAGGTAGTGGGACGGCAACGCATCGGCGAGCGCGGTCCCCAGCGCGGTGCCGATCACCACTCCGGGCGCGGCGCGGCGCAGGATGTCCCAGCGCACCGAGGCGTACGCGTGGTGGGCGCGCACGCTGGACAGCGAGGTGAAGACGATGGTGGCGAGAGAGGTGCCGAGCGCCAGATGCACGATGCGATCGGTGGGGAATCCCTGGGCGCCGAATAAGAACACCAGCGCGGTTACGATGATGATGCCGCCGCCGATGCCGAGCAGCCCGGCGAAGAACCCGACGACCAGCCCGAGCGTCAGGTAGGCGAGCCACCACGCGTCGGCGATCATGCCGGCACGGCCTTAAAGCAGCCGGGTGATGAATTCCCACTCTCGCGGCGTCACCGGCGTGATGGACAGCCGATTGCCGCGCTGGAGTACGCGCATGCCGGCGAGCTCGCGGTGCGCGCGCAGCTCCTGGATCGCCAGCAGCCGGGTCTTGCGCACCAGCGTGACATCCACGTTCACCCAGCGTGGATTGTCGCGGGCCGATGACGGGTCGTGATACTCGCTGCCCGGATCGAACTGCGTCTCATCGGGGTAGGCCAGCCGCGACACGCGCATGATCCCGGCGATGCCGGGTTGCGGGCAGCTCGAGTGGTAGAAGAAGGCGAGATCGCTGAGGCGCATGTCGTCGCGCATGAAGTTGCGCGCCTGGTAGTTGCGCACCCCCCACCACGCGGTAGTCTTCTTCGGCGCCGCCGCCAGGTCGTCGACGCCGAACACGTCGGGCTCGGATTTCATCAGCCAGTAGCGCACGCGATCGGGCCCCGGAAAACAAAACGAGCGGCCCTCGCCGCTCGTCGGGATGGGCGCCCCCTGCAAGCACCCGTTCAGGCCTTCATCTTGAACCGCAGGTTCAAGGGTGGTCGCTTTCCGAGCGCATCAGGCGCTTCCGCGTTGGGACGCGCACAACAGCACTACTTTAGGCCGCAACCAAGTTTACGACATTGGTTCACAGACTGTACGGCCTGCACGAACACCGCAGGGAGCATCGATCGTCCGGGCGTCTGTCGCGCGCTAGAACAATTCGTTCTGCGTCGACATCGCCTCGTCGATGGCCGCAGCCATCGCGTGCATTCTACGCTTAAACTGCCCCATGTCAAAGCCGCCGCTGACGCGCATCGACAGCAACTCGTGCGCGATGTTGAGCGCGGCCATCACCGCGATGCGCTCGTGGCCGGTCACCTTGCTGGCATCGCGGATCTCGCGCATCTTGCGGTCGAGGTACTCCACCGCCTGGCGCAATCCCGGCTCGTCTTCCTCGGTGCAGGCGATGCGGAAGGTGCGCTCGAGGATGCTGACCTCGATAGCGCGCGCCTCGCGCGTTACACCGCGTCTTCGGGGATTCTGCTGAGCAGGCTCTCCAGGCGCCGGCGCGCGGCTTCGATCTTCTCCGTCAACTGCTTGCTTTGATTCTGCGCCGCGGCCAGTTGCTGGCGTAACTCGCTGTTGTCTCTGCGTAGACGGTGGCATAGCTGTATGAGCTGGGAGATCTTCGCGTCGAGGGAATTGAGCTCCGCTTCCATCGTCACACTATAGTGACCGAAATTCCATCCAGTCAACCTCTAACCGGGTCTTCTGCATGTTGTTTGACACATGTGGGCAGCATGCGCACTCGACCCCTTCGACCCGGCCGCCGGGCCGCGTGAGCGAGCGCTGACCCTTATGCTCTAAAATGGACCCGTTCCGAGGTGCCCGCGGGCGAGTCCTTCGCCGCGGGTCAAACGGGAAGCAGGTGCGCACGCCTGCTCATCCGAACGCCATAACGACGCGCATCGCCCCGGCTTGAGGGGCAGGTTGCGCCGGGCGCGGGTGAGATCGGCGGCAAAGCCTGCGCTGCCTCCGCAACGGTATGCGAGCGTGGGGCGCGTCATCGAGCCACTGTGCGAAGCGCCATCGAGCGCCGAGCATGGGAAGGCGGCGCGCCAAGTTCTCGCGAGCCCGGAGACCGGCCTCGCAACGCGAGCGGGAGCTCCGCGGCGGGCGGTGCGCGATTCGATGGCCGTGGCTGGAACCTCCCTTTTCCCTGTCGATTGCCGGCGCGCGAGGGGCGTGCCGTTGGGGAGGCTGCAACATGGACGTTTCCAGGCTCGTCCCTACCCTGCTGGCGGGGTGCTGCGGGCATCTTCTTGCGCAGTCCGACGCCATCGAAATCACCACACCCGCCACGGTGATCACGGCGGCGCGCTTCCCCGAATCGGCGGCCGAGGGCGCGGTCAACGTGACCGTGATCGACGCCGAGCAGATCGCCCGCAGCCAGGCGACCAACGTCCCCGAACTCCTGGGTCAGGAGGCCGGAATCCACACACGCGACCTTTACGGCAACAGCGCAGCCGGCGCGGCCGTGGATCTGCGCGGATTCGGCGCGGCCGCCGGGCAAAACACCTTGATCCTGGTGGACGGGCGCCGGCTCAACGACATCGACCTTTCCGGCGTGCAGTGGTCCTCGGTCCCGCTCTCGGCGATCGAGCGCATCGAGATCGTGCGCGGCAGCGGCGCTGTGCAGTACGGCGACGGCGCGACCACCGGGGTGATCAACATCATCACGCGCAGCCCCGCTGCGGCGCAGTATGGCGCGAACCTGCGGGCCCGCCTCGGCAGCTTCGACACGCGGGAATTCCAGGCCGGCGGCAACGTCGCGGGGCAAAGCGCCGGCGTGGCACTCGGGGGCTACTACTACGAATCGGACGGCTACCGCGATAACAACCGCAACGAGACCGGCAGCGCCTACCTGGATACGCGCTGGACGCGAGAGCGCTCAACCGTGTCGTTCAAGGCGGGCGCCGACACGGAGGACTTACGCCTGCCCGGCGCGCGCTTGGTGCAGCCGAGCGCGGGGATCGACGAGCTCGAAAGCGACCGGCGCGGCACTTCGACGCCGCTCGACTTCTCCACGCGTGACGGCCGGCGCGCGGCGGTGGAGCTCGAGCACCAAGCGCGGGGTTTCGATCTGAACGTGGGGCTGGGCTATCGCGACAAGGAGCAGACGTCCTATTTCGATTTCAGCGGCTTTCCCGACTACCGGGAGGTGGATCTGGACGTGTGGTCTTTCACTCCGCGGGTGCGGGTGCCGTTCGGCTCGGGAGACGCGCGCGCTGCGCTGGTGGCGGGCCTCGACTGGTACACGTGGGACTACGCGTTGCGCACCAGCAACGCAAAGGCCAACATCGGGCAGCCGATCAACCGGGTGAGCGCCGACCAGGAGAACCGCGCCGCCTACCTGCGCCTGACCGCGCAGTTCACCGCGGCGACCAGCGCCAGCGCCGGCTGGCGCTATGAGCGGCAGAGCATCGACGCGCAGGATGTGTTCGATCCCACCGCACCCGGGGCGGCGTTCGGCTCGGGCGCATCGCCCGGTTCGCAGACGGAGAGCGAGCAGGCCTGGGAGCTGGCGCTGCGCCGCGCCTTGTCGCCGGCGTTCGCGTTGAGCGCGCGCGCCGGCCGGGGGTTCCGCTTCGCCACGGTGGACGAAATCTACGAGACTTCGACCCTGTTCACGCGCGAGTTCCAGTTCCTGAGCCCGCAGACCTCGATGGGTTACGACCTCGGCGTCGAATACGCCGATCGGACGCTGTTCGCCCGCGCCACCGTGTTTCAGCTCGACGTGGACGACGAGATCCACCTCGATCCCTACAGCACCGGCGTGGGCAATACCAACCTCCCGCCGACGCGCCGGCGCGGGCTGGAGTTGGAGGCGCGCTGGCAGCCGACGCAGTCGCTCGGTGTGCAAGGCGCCTACACTTACACCGATGCCTGGTTCCGCGAAGGCACGCTGCCCGGCAGCGCCTTCACGCAGCAGAACGTGGATATCGCCGGCAAGACCGTTCCCCTCGTGCCCGAGCATCAAGTGACTGGACAGGTCATCTGGCAGTTCGCATCCGCCTGGCGGCTCAGCGGCGCCGCACGGCACGTCTCCAGCCAGTACATGGAGAACGACGAGGGCAACACGCTGGGCGTCAAGATCCCGGCCTACTCGGTGGTCGACCTGCGCCTCGACTTACTGGAAGGGCGGTGGACGCTGACGGCCGCGGTCAACAACCTGTTCGACGAGCAGTACTACAACTACGCTGTGCGCAGCCAGTTCGTGCCCGATCGCTACAACGCCTACCCGCTGCCGGAGCGGAGCTTTTGGGTTGCGGTGCAACTACGGTTGCCTTAGTCGGCCGGTCGCCGCTCTTCCTCCGCTGCGGGCCACGGTGCGCCCGTTGCGCCGGGAAGGCCGGTGCTACAATGCCTCCGCCTCCCGGCGCGCCATGCGGTACGCATGGCCGCGCCCGGTCGGGAGCTTCGCACGGCACCCAACAAGTCAATAAGGAGACTGAAGATGACTTCCGCGTTCCGGACCTGCCTCACCGCGCTAGCCGCTGCGCTGGTGGGCGCCGCTCTCGCCGCCTCCGCCCAGGCGCAGATGACCAAGCTCGGCAAGGGGGAAGGGGCGGTGGATATCGTCGCCTGGCCGGGCTACATCGAGCGCGGCGACACCGACAAGAACTTCGACTGGGTCACCGACTACGAGAAGAAGACCGGCTGCAAGGTGCGGGTGAAGACCGCCAACACCTCCGACGAAATGGTAGCCCTGATGAACGAGGGCGGTTTCGACCTGGTCACCGCATCGGGCGACGCCAGCCTGCGTCTGATAGCCGGCGGCCGCGTGCAGGAGGTCAACACCAAGCTGGTGCCCAGCTTCAAGAACGTCGACAAGCGTCTGCAGCAGGCGCCCTGGCATTACGTGAGCAACAAGCACTACGGCGTGCCCTACCAGTGGGGCTACAACGTACTGGCCTACAACACCAAGGTCTTCTCGCAGCCGCCCAAGAGCTGGGACGTGGTCTTCAAGGAGATGACTCTGCCCGACGGCAAATCCAACAAAGGCCGGGTGCAGGCCTTCGACGGAGCGATCTACATCGCCGACGCCGCGCTGTACCTGATGAAAGCCAAGCCCGAGCTGGGCATCAAGAACCCCTACGAACTGAACGACGATCAGTACAAGGCTGCGCTCGGGCTGCTGCGCGAGCAGCGCAAACTGGTGTCGCGCTACTGGCACGACGCGTTCATCCAGATCGACGACTTCAAGAACGAAGGCGTGGTGGCTTCCTCGTCCTGGGGCTTTCAGGTGAACCTGCTGCAGGGTGAGAAGCAGCCCATC
The DNA here is from genome assembly GCA_036554965.1 of Burkholderiales bacterium. Lineage (GTDB taxonomy): Bacteria > Pseudomonadota > Gammaproteobacteria > Burkholderiales > SHXO01 > SHXO01. The sequence goes on along the minus strand of DATBMG010000198.1, from coordinate 2,046 downwards.
GCCAGCACGGTGCCGGTGGAAGGCGCCACCGGGTGGGCGGACACCACGATGATGCACGTGAATGCTCCGCATCCGAACTGCGCGTACATGTGGATGGAACATTCGGTCAATCCGAAGCTGCAGGGCGACCTGGCGGCCTGGTTTGGCTCGGTGCCGGCGGTGCCGGCGGCGTGCAAAGGCAACAAGCTGCTGACCGACGAGGGCTGCACGCGCAACGGCATGGGCGAGTTCGAGCGCATCTGGTTCTGGCGCACGCCGGTATCCAACTGCGGGGGCGGGCGCACCTGCGTGCCCTACTACCGCTGGGTGACCGACTACATCGCCATCCTCGGCGGGCGCTGACCCGCGGATTGCGCTGAACCAACCACAGGGCCGGGCCTGACCGGGATCGATCGGGGGCCCGGCCCGCTGTTTTATGTCTACCGCCATACCCGCGGTCCGCTTCAGCGGCGTGCGCCGCCAGTTCGGCGAGGTGCGCGCCATCGACGACGTCGGCTTCGAGATCGCCGACGGCGAGTTCTTTTCCCTGCTCGGTCCCTCCGGTTCGGGCAAGACCACCTGCCTGCGGCTGATCGCCGGCTTCGAGCAGCCCGACGCCGGCACGATCGAGATCCACGGCGTCAACGTCGCCGGTGTGCCGCCGTACCAGCGAGACGTCAACACCGTGTTCCAGGACTACGCACTGTTCCCGCACATGAGCGTGGGGCAGAACGTGGAGTACGGGCTGATGATCCGCAAGGTGCCGGCGGCGGAGCGCAGCCGGCGCGCGGAGGAGATGCTGGAGCTGGTCAAGCTCGCCGGGATGCGCAGCCGCAAGCCGGCGCAGCTCTCAGGCGGGCAGCGGCAGCGCGTGGCGCTGGCGCGCGCGCTGATCAACCGACCGCGCGTTCTGCTGCTGGACGAACCGCTGGGCGCGCTCGACCTCAAGCTGCGCGAGGCGATGCAGGTGGAATTGAAGGCGCTGCAGCGCCAGGTGGGCATTACTTTCGTCTACGTCACGCACGACCAGGGCGAAGCGCTGTCCATGAGCGACCGCGTGGCGGTGTTCAACCTGGGGCGCATCGAGCAGATCGACACGCCCGCCGCCATCTATGAGCACCCGGCCACGGCTTTCGTCGCCGGCTTCGTCGGCGTGTCCAACCTGTGCGAGGGCGAGGTGGCGAAACGCCTGTCGGGCTCCGCCGAACCATTCGCCATCCGCCCGGAGAAGATCCGCATCGCCCGCGAGGACGCGCCGACGCCCGACGGCTGGGTGGGCGCCGCCGGCCGCGTGGAGTCGATCGTGTATCTGGGCGCCGCCACCCGCTACACGGTGGCGCTGGACGGCGGCGGCAGCCTCACCGTGCTGCATCAGAACGCCGACGATCGCGACCACGGTCCGGCGTCGGGTGCGCGCGTGCGCCTCGCCTGGCAGGCGCGGCACCAGCAACGCCTCGGCGGGCAACGCGCGTGACGGCCGCCGCTCTGCAGACATCCGCGCCGCTGCAGCGCCTGTCCAATGCGCTGTACCTGCAGCCGCGCCTGCTGCTGTTCCTGCTGCTCACCCCGCCGCTGCTGTGGCTCGGGGTGATCTATCTCGGCTCGTTATTCGCGCTGCTGGCACAGAGCTTCTTCTACATCGACGAGTACTCGGGCATGGTGGTGCGCGAGCTCTCGCTCGCCACCTGGCGGCAGCTGTTCACGCTGGCCAACCTGGATATCGTCCTGCGCACCGCGGGCATGGCGGCGGCGGTCACCGCGGGAGCGGTGCTGCTCGGCTTCCCGCTTGCCTACTACATGGTGCGCTACGCGAGCACGCGCACAAAGGCGTTGCTGTACCTGGGCGTGATGCTGCCGCTGTGGTCCAGTTACCTGGTGCGGGTGTACTCCTGGAAGCTGATCCTCGCCAAGGAGGGCATCATCACCTGGCTGGCGCAGCAACTGCGGCTGACCTGGCTGCTGGACGGCATGCTGGCGCTGCCGGTGATCGGGGGCCCGTCGCTGTCCACTTCCGACATCGGCACGTTCCTGGTTTTCTTGTACGTCTGGTTGCCGTTCATGATCTTG
>DATBMG010000029.1:0-20745 GCA_036554965.1 Burkholderiales bacterium | reverse complement strand
GGTTCGAAGCGCCCGGGCTAACTCAAACAGATCAACCCGGCGCGGATGTGATCGCTCAGGCTGGCCGCGTTCGCCAGCCCGTACACGCCGAAGCCGAGCACCAGTCCGCCAGCCGCCATCCGCAGCGGGCGCGCCCGGGTGACGGCCGTCATGCGGCGCAGGGCGAGCCCGGCGAGCAGCAGGTTCGGCAGGGTTCCCAGGCCGAAAGCGGCCATGATCGCCGCGCCGTCGAGCGCGTCGCCAGTCAGCAGCGCGGTCGTGAGCACCGCGTAGACCAGGCCGCACGGCAACCAGCCCCATAGCAGGCCCAGACCCAGTGCGCGCGGCAACGTGTCGGCCGGCAGCAGGTTATGCGTCAACGGCTGGATGCGCCGCCACAGAGCCATGCCGAGGCGCTCGATCCAGGCCACGACCGACGACACGCCGGCCAGATACAGGCCCAGACCGATCAGCATCGCGTTGGCCAGGACATACAGCGCGAGCTGCACCGGCAGCAGCCCATCGAGCAGCAAACCCAGGCTGCCGGCGGCGCCGGCCAGCGCACCGGCGAGCGCGTAGGACAGCACCCGGCCGCCGTTGTACGCAAGGTGCAGGGACAGGCGCTTGCCGCCGGCCTGACCCGCCAGCGCCGCGACGATGCCGCCGCACATGCCGGCGCAATGCACGCCGCCGAGCAGGCCGGTCAGGAACACCGCACCGAAGATCGCCGCCGTCATTCGAGTCGACTCACCGCGATGGCGTACAGGGACGCGACGCGGGCTATGGTACTCCCAATTCCCGCTCGCGCCCGCCTCAAACCACTTTCGAGTACTGCGCCCGCTCGCGCCCCTCGCGCAGGTAGCGGTCGAACACCATGCAGATGTTGCGCACGAAGAAGCGGCCCACCGGCGTGACGGTCAGCCATTGCGCGTCCAGCGTCACCAGCCCGGCTTCGCGCAACGGTGCGAGGTCCTTGATCTCCTGCGCGAAGTACTTGCGGAAGTCGATCAGATGGGCGATCTCCAGCGATTCGATGGGCACCTGGAATTGACACATCAAGCACTGGATCAAGGCACGGCGCACCAGGTCGTCGGGCGTCAGCTCGACGCCCCGCATCACGGGCAGCTGGTCCTGGGCGAGGCGGTCGTAGTACTCGTCCAGCGTCTTGACGTTCTGGCTGTAGGTCGGGCCCACCTGGCCGATGGCCGAGATGCCGAAGCCGAGCAGATCGCAGTCGGCGTGCGTCGAGTAGCCCTGGAAGTTGCGGTGCAGGCGCCCCTGGCGCTGGGCCACGGCCAGCTCGTCGTCGGGCCTGGCGAAGTGATCCATGCCGATGTAAGCGTAGCCCGCATCGCCGAGACGGCGGATCGCGAGCGACAGCAGCTGCAGCTTGACCTCCGCGCTGGGCAGATCGCTTTCAGCGATGCGCCGCTGCGGCTTGAACACCGTCGGCAGGTGCGCGTAGTTGTACAGCGCGATGCGATCCGGGGAAGCCTCGATCACCTTCTCCAGGGTGCGATTGAAGCCGATCACGTTCTGCTTGGGCAGGCCGTAGATCAGGTCCACGTTCACGGACTTGAAGCCGGCGGCGCGCGCCGCCTGCATCACGCCCAGCGTCTGCTCCTCGCTCTGCAGTCGGTTGACGGCGCGCTGTACCGCCGGGTCGAAGTCCTGCACGCCCAGGCTGATGCGGTTGAAGCCCAGGCTCGCGAATGCGGCGACATCGCCCTCGCCGATGCGCCTTGGATCGACCTCGATCGAGTACTCCCCGCGCGGATCGAAGCGGAAGTGCTCGCGAATACCCTGCGCCAGGTCGGTCATCTCCGCGCGATTCAGGAAGTTCGGCGTGCCGCCGCCCCAGTGCATCTGCACGACGCCGCGTGCACCGTGCAGCAGATCGCTCACCAGCGCGCTCTCCTTCAGCAGGTGCTTGACGTACTTCGCCGAACGGCCGTGATCCTTGGTGATGACCTTGTTGCAGGCGCAGTAGTAGCAGATGCTTTCGCAAAACGGGAGGTGCACGTATAATGACAGGGCGCGTGGTTGCCCGGCGATCATGCGCTTGCGCACCCAATCGGCGTAGGTCTGGGCGTTGAAAGCCTCGACGAACCGATCCGCGGTAGGATATGAAGTGTAGCGCGGCCCGCTGACGTCGAACCGCTTGAGGAGTGCGAGCGGTACGGACGGGCCGGAATGATTCTCGTGCATCGTGACGGACGGTTGGCTACCTAAGTCACTTTGCCACCGGGCCTCATGGGGGCCTTGACTTGGATCAAGGGCCGGAAACGGCCGCACACGACTTGTCACGCAGATCATGCAGGCAACCCGAATCGTTCCAGACGTCGATCTCCCCCGCCTGAAGACGGCCTGTTCGAGCTGCAGCCTGCGCGAGCTGTGCCTGCCCGTCGGCCTGTCCCACGAGGAGATGAGCAAGCTCGACAGCCTGGTGTTCCTGCGCCGGCCGGTCAAGCGCGGCGATTACCTGTTCCGCGCCGGCGATCCCTTCGCCTCCCTGTACGCGGCGCGCACGGGCTTCTTCAAGACCAAGCTGCTGCTCGAAGACGGGCGCGAGCAGGTCACCGGCTTTCACATGGCCGGCGAGCTGATGGGCATGGACGGCATCGGCAGCGAGCGGCACACCTGCGATGCGGTGGCGCTGGAGGACAGCGAGGTGTGCGTCATCCCGTTCGACCGCCTCGAGGGGCTGAGCCGCGAGATGCAGGTCCTGCAGCACCACTTCCACAAAGTGATGAGCCGCGAGATCGTGCGCGAGCACGGCGTGATGATGCTGCTCGGAAGCATGCGTGCCGAGGAGCGGCTGGCCGCGTTCCTGCTCAATCTCTCGCAGCGCCTGAGCACGCGCGGCTACTCGTCGAGCGAGTTCAACCTGCGCATGACTCGCGAGGAGATCGGCAGCTACCTCGGCCTGAAGCTGGAAACGGTGAGCCGCGTGTTCTCGCGCTTCCAGGAGGAAGGCCTGATCGCGGTCCAGCAGAAGAACATCCGCATCCTCGACGCCGCGGGCTTGCGCGAGCTGGTCGGCCGCGGCGCCGGTTAGCGGCCCCAACCTCTCCCGCAAGGAGAGAGGGAGAACGCGGCGCCCGCTCAGGCGGCCTGCGGCACGCCGAGCTTCTGCAGGAAGGTCTCCATCAGGCACCAGCGGGTAAAGCCGCTCTGGAACAGGTTGGCGCCCACGAAGGCGGTGAACCAGAGCCAGTATTGGCTCACGAACAGCGGACTGCCGGGCACACCCAGGGCCAGCGAGGCCATCACAAAGAGGCCGGCGATAATCCGGATCATGCGGTTGGTGTTCATCGAAGCTCCCGATCGAATGTGTTGCGTGGTGCCAGTATAGGCAGCCGCGCAGGATCCTCCGTGACTTCGGTCACACAACGCTCGCGACCGCAGGCGACGTGATGCGGGGCTGCTGGTCTTGGCGCCGCAGCGCTGCGTAGTACAGCACCGGAATCACGACCAGCGTCAGCAGCGTGGACACCAGGATGCCGAAGATCAGCGACACTGCCAAGCCGTTGAAGATCGGATCGTCCAGGATGAACAGCGCGCCCAGCATGGCGGCAAGCCCGGTGAGCACGATCGGCTTGGCGCGCGCTGCCGCCGCCCCAATCACTGCGTCTTCCAGCCTCATTCCGCGCGCCAGTTCCTGGTTGATGAAATCGACCAGCAGGATGGAGTTGCGCACGATAATGCCGGCGAGCGCGATCATGCCGATCATCGAGGTGGCGGTGAACTGCGCACCGAGCAGCGCGTGCCCGGGCATGACGCCGACGATGGTGAGCGGAATCGGCGCCATGATGATGAGCGGGGTCAGGTACGAGCCGAACTGGCCGACCACCAGGAGATAGATCAACACCAGCCCCACCGCGTAGGCGAGACCCATGTCGCGGAAGGTTTCGTAGGTCACCTGCCATTCGCCGTCCCACTTGTAGGCGTACTGGCGGTAGCGGTCCTCGGGCTGGTCGATGAACTGCTCGGCCAGGGCTCCGCCCTCGGCGAGCGGCATGCCGCGGATCTGCGTGCGGATCCCGAACATGCCGTAGAGCGGGCTGTCCAGCTCGCCCGCCATGTCGCCCATCACGTACACCACGGGCAGCAGGTCCTTGTGGTGGATCGCGCGCTCGCGATCGCTGCGCTCCACCTGTACCAGCTCCGACAGCGGCAGCAGCTCCCCGGAGCGGCTGCGCACGGCGAGCTTGAGCAGCTGGTCGATGCTGCTCTGGCGCTCGGGCGGCAGGGTCAGCCGCACCGGAATCTCGTACTTGGTCTCCGAGCTGTGGATCGGCGTGACGTACTCGCCTGACAGCCCGGCGCGCACCGTCTCGACGATGTCTTTCTGCGCCACCCCGGCGAGCGCCGCCTTGTTCTGCAGCACGCGCAGCAGCAGGCGCGGGGACTTCGCATCCACGGTGTCGTCGACGCTCACGATGTCCGGCGTGGCCTCGAACTTGGCGCGCACCTGCTTGGCTACCGCCATCTGGCCCTCGTAATCGGGACCGTAGATCTCCGCCACGATCGGCGAGAGCACCGGCGGGCCAGGCGGCACCTCCACCACCAGCACATCGGCGCCGTGCTTCTTGCCGACTGCTTCGAGCGCCGGCCGCACGGCCTGGACGATCTCGTGGCTTTGCCGGTCGCGCTCGTGCTTGTCGGTCAGGTTGACCTGGATGTCGCCCAGCTCCGCGCTCTCGCGCAGGTAGTACTGGCGCACCAGACCGTTGAAGTTGATCGGGCTCGACGTCCCGACGTAGGCCTGGTAGTCGATGACCTCGGGCACGCCCTGGAGCACACGGGCGAGCTCGCGCATCACGCTCGCGGTGCGCTCGAGCGGCGTGCCCACCGGCATGTTCACCACCACCTGGAATTCCGACTTGTTGTCGAACGGCAGCATCTTGAGGACCACCAGCTGGACCAAGGCAAGCGACATGGCCAGCCCGATGGCCGCCAGCACGCCGCCGAACAGGTACAGCCGATTGCGCCGGCCGGCTCCGCCGCCGAGAAAAGGCGTCATCACCCGCGAGAACAAGCCGGTCAGCCGCGGGTCGCCCTGGGCCTGCCCGTTTGCGTGCGCGGTCGCCGGCGTGAGCCTGGCCGCCAGCCAGGGCGTGACGGTGAGGGCCACCGCCAGCGAGATCAGCATGCCCATGCTCGCGTTGATCGGGATCGGGCTCATGTAGGGCCCCATCAGCCCGCTGACGAAAGCCATCGGGAGCAGCGCGGCAATGACGGTGAGCGTGGCTAGAATGGTCGGCCCGCCCACCTCGTCCACCGCCTCGGGAATGACCTGCAGCAGCGGCGCGCCCGTCATCTGCCTGCGTCTATGGATGTTCTCCACCACCACGATGGCGTCGTCCACCAGGATGCCGATGGAGAAGATCAGCGCGAACAGCGACACGCGGTTGAGAGTGAAGCCCCAGGCCCAGGAGGCGAACAGCGTCGCGGCCAGGGTCAGCAGCACGGCCACCCCCACGATCAGGGCCTCGCGCCGGCCGAGGGCGAAGAACACCAGCGCCACCACCGAGAGCGTGGCGAAGAGCAGCTTCTGAATGAGCTTGCTGGCCTTGTCCGAGGCGGTCTGGCCGTAGTTGCGGGTCACGCTGACCTTCACGCCTTCCGGCATCACCGTCCCTTGCATCAACTCGGCGGCGCGGATCACGCGCTGCGCCACGTCCACCGCGTTCTCGCCCGGCTTCTTGGACACCGCCAGCGTCACCGCCGGATACTCGCCGCCCACCTCCGCGTCGGCGAGCTTCGCGCCCGGCCCCAGGCCGGTCCAGACGTAGCGCGAAGGCTGGTCCGGCCCGTCCTCGATGCGCGCGACTTCGCTCATGTACACGGGACGGCCATCCTGCACCCCAACCACCAGGCGCCGCACGTCGCCGGCGCTCGCCAGATAGGTGCCGGTCTCGACCAGGATCTCGCGGTTGTCGCTGACCAGCGCGCCGGAGGGCTGGGCGGCGTTGGCGAGCTGCAACGCGTCGCGGATGTCCTGCATGGTGATGCGGAACGCGCTCATCCGCTCCGGCTCGACGATCACGCGCACCCTATGGCGCGGCCCGCCCAGCGTGTATACGTCGCGCGTGCCGGGCACGCGCTTGAGCTCGATCTCGGCGGCATGCGCGACGCGCTCCAGCGCGAAGGCGCCACGCTCGGGGTCGGTGGTCCACAGCGTCAGCGTCACGATGGGCACGTCGTCGATGCCCTTGGGCTTGATGATCGGCTCGCCCACGCCCAGGTGCGGCGAGATCCAGTCGCGGTGCGCGAAGATCGTGTCGTACAGCAGCACCAGCGCCTGCTCGTGCGGCACACCGACCTCGAACTGGGCCGTCAGCACCGCCATACCCGGCTGAGACACCGAGTACACGTGCTCGAGGCCGGCAATGCGCGACACCACCTGCTCGGCCGGCGTAGCCACCAGGCTCTCCACCTCGCGCACCGAAGCCCCCGGGAACGGAATGAACACGTTCGCCATGGTGACGTTGATCTGCGGCTCCTCCTCCTTCGGTGTGATCAGCACCGCGAACAGTCCGAGGAGGAACAGCAGCAGCGCCAGCAGCGGTGTGAGCCGGGCGCTCTGGAAGTAGCGGGCGATGCGGCCGGAGAATCCCATGGCTTGAGGCGGGAGCACGCCCCTACGCGGCGTCCTTCAGCTTCTTGATCCCCAGGCTGTGCAGCACGAGCTTCTCGTATAGCGGCTCGGTGGTGCCCTTCTTCATCTTACGGATGAAGTAGCGTTCGAAGGCGATCTTGGCCAGGTGCACCCACTTGCCCTCGGCGAACCAGTTGACGTTGCGCGGCGGGATCTGCGGCAGCGCGACGAAAGCCGCGCCGGTGTCGCCGAAGTCCGCCAGGCACACGGCATTCCAGGTGGCCGTGGCGGTCGGCTCCTTGCCGTCGAGCTGCGCGCGGATGTTCTCGGCGGTTGCCTCGACCATGGATTCGATCATGTAACCGGTCTTCGGCGCGCCGGTCGGCACCGGGGTCTGCTCCACGGGCGGGATGGCCACGCACACGCCCACGGAATACACGTTGCGGTACTTCGCGTTGCGCTGGTGCTTGTCCACCAGGATGAAGCCGCGCGGGTTAGTGAGCCCTTCGATGCCGAACACGGCGTCGATGCCTTTGAACGCGGGCAGCATCATGGAGTACTTGAACGGCAGCTCATGTGTGCGCTTCTCCTTGCCCAAGTCGTCGAACTCGGTGACGTGCATCTTGTCCGCCTCGATCCGGGTGACCTTGGCGTTGGTGATCCACTTGATGTGGCGGTCGCGCATCGCCGACTCGAGCAGCCCCTTGCTGTCGCCCACGCCGCCCAGCCCCAGGTGGCCGATGTAGGGCTCGGCGGTGACGAAGGTCATCGGCACGCGATCGCGGATCTTGCGGCGGCGCAGGTCGGTATCCATGATCATGGCGAACTCGTAGGCCGGCCCGTAGCACGATGCGCCCTGCACGGCGCCCACCACGATCGGGCCCGGGTCCCGCACGAACGCTTCCCAGGCTTTGCCTGCGGCCGTCGCATGGTCCACGTGACACACCGAGTGTGTGTAAGCGTCGGGCCCCAGGCCTTCCACTTCATCGAAAGCGAGCTTCGGTCCAGTGGCGATCACCAGGTAGTCGTAGTCCACGACGCGCCCGTCGGCCAGCTCGACTTGGTTGCGTTCCGGATGAACTCGCTTGGCTCCGGCCGAAATGAACCCGATGTCCTTCTTCTCCAGGTAAGGCGCGATCGGGAAGGCGATGTCGTCGCGTTTGCGCCAGTTGACGGCGACCCAGGGATTGGACGGGACGAACTGGAAGTAGTCGACGTTGGAGATGACCGTGATGCGGTCTTCCTTGCGCGCGCGCTTGCGCATGTCGTACGCCATCGGCAACCCGCCGATGCCAGCGCCCAGAATGACGATGTGTGCCATGTGTGTTCGACCTCGCGGGATGTGGAAGTTGGAAGCGGCCGTCCGGCCTGCCCTCATGAGCCGCTCGGCCTGGACGTGCGGCTGGCAATGCCCGCCTTCACCGGTTCGAGGGAAACCTTCTCGCTCGGCGAGACGCCGGCCAGCACCTCGATGTAGCGGTCACCGGCGGGCTCGCCCAGGCGCACTTGCCGGAATTGGGCGTTGCCCTTCGCATCGATGACGTACACCCCGGTCACCTCGCTGCGCCGGAGCACCGCTTCCGCGGGCACGACCAGCTTTCTGGCGTGCCCTACGGTGAAATGCGCACGAGCGTAGACGCCGGGATAGATGGCGCGGCCTGCATCCTCGAGAACCAGGCGCACGCGCGTCGAATGTGTGCGCGGGTCGGCCGCCGGCAGCACCGTCATGGAGGCGACGTTGATCCATAGATCGGCTGAGGGCACCTCGACCATCGCGCGTGCGTTGGACTTGATGTCGCTGACCCGGGACTGCGGCACCTCGGCGATGACGCGCATGTCGGCAGGATCGAAGGCGGTGAACAGCGGCTTGCCCGGCGAGGCCATCTCGCCCACCTCGACGTGGCGCTGCGAGATCACGCCCGAGAACGGCGCCACCACCGTGGTATAGCCACGCGTGATCGCCGCCTGGCCGGCGCTGGCCTGCGCGGCCCGCAGCCGCGCCTGGGCGGCCTTGAACTCGGATTCAGCGCGGTCCACCGCCGACTGGCTCACGAACTTCTGCTCGAGCAGCCGACGCGAGCGCTCGAGGTTGAGTCGGGCGTTCTCCAGGTCGGCACTGGCCTGGGCCACCTGCGCTTCGCTCCCGGCCACCATCTGCGCCGCTTCGCGCTCGTCGATGCGTGCGATCACCTGACCGGCTTTGACCGGGTCGCCCGCGTCCACCCGCAGCTCCACCACACGGCCCATCACCTGCGCGGAGATGGTGGATTGGCGCACCGCCTCCACCACCGCTTCCGCCGAATACGTGGTGTCCACTTCGCGGTACTCGACCGGCGCCACGCGCGTGCTCTGTGCATTCGCGCCCCAGGCGATGGCGGCCAGCGCCATCCCCGACAGTACACTGCCTATCCCGGCTTTCCGCATAGCTCTCTCCCGCATGGCGCAACAATACTGCGCCCCAGTTGAGGACGGTTTGATGCTACGCAAGAAAGCGGGTCGGGCTATGTGACGTCAGTCACACAGCCCGGGTGGCACCGGGGTTCACGGCCGGAAGCAAGGACAACGCTCAACAGGAGGCGCTCTCATCGAAGCGCTTGGGGCCACCGGCCGGGGGCTCATCCGGCGTGACCGGACGGTTGACCTCTGCACTCGTCCTCTGGAAGAAGCAGGTGAGCGCGCTGGAGGCGGCCGCGAACGCCCAGAACAGGAAGAAGCCCACCGAGTACATGGCGGTGCGCGAACCCTCAATGGACCGGCCGAAGAAGCTCAGCTCCTGCGGATCGAACACGGTGAAGAACAGCGCTTCGGCCGCCCCCGCGACGATGAAGGAAGGCCACAGGATGTAGATCAAGGTCTTGGCTTTCACGCTGCACCTCGCATCGATCGCTGGCCCGGATGTTCCATCAGGGCGCTCAGCTCCGTGGCGCCAACGCCACCGCGCCGCCCTCGCGCGGGCGCCACTCGCCGGTCAGGCGCCACCCGCGACGATCGTCCTCCAGCTGCACGCGCCAGCGGGGCGCAGCGCTCAGGTCGATCGCCCCCTCGTACCAGCCCGCCTGCCCGGTGTGAGGGGGAGAAGTCACGGCGTGCAACGTCGCGGCGCGATCGAGCTCGGCGCGCGTGGGGTGGACCATCTGCAGCCGCAGGCTCGGCGGCATCGCGCCGCCGGCAAGGTGAACGCGCACCTGGGAACCGTCCTCGCTGAACATCACCTGCGCCCGGTAACCGGCCTGGCGCGCCGCCCGGTCGCGCTCCAGCACCCGGTTGATCGCCAGACCTTCCTTGTAGTAGGTGTCCACCACCAGCGGGTCGTCATGCGTCACGGCCAGGTAAGCGGTGATGGCACCGCCCACCACCGCCGCCGCCGGGGCGGCCATCAGGATCCAAGGCCACGGTTCGCGGTACCATGGTCGGCCCGAGGGCGTCGTGTCGGGTCGAAGCATGTGCCCGTCACTGCACCACGAAGGTGGTCTTCTCGACGATCCTGATCGGCGGCTCGCCGACAGACTCGACGATGAACTGGATGGGGTTGGACCCCGGGCTGGCGCTCTGCCGCGGCACCTCGATGCGCACCGGCACCCACCTGGACGACGCCGGCCGGACCTCGATCGGCTGCGGCTCGCCGAGGAGCTTGATGCCCTCGATGCCGTGCACGGCGACGGTGAACCGCGCGGCGCGCTCCTGCGTATTCATGATTTGCAGGCGGTAGACGTTCTGCACCAGCGGATCGCCGGAGTCGCGGGTCACGTTGGCGCGATCGCGGATCACGTCGACCTTCACCGGGACGCGCGCGGCAAGCGTCGCCAGCGCGGCGATCACGATCACCACCAGGATGCCGCCGTAGAGCAGCACCCGCGGGCGCACCATGCGGCGCGCGATCTGCTTGCCGCCAAGACCCTGCTGCAGCGCGTTCTCGGTCGAATAGCGGATCAGCCCCTTCGGGTAATCGAGCTTGGCCATCACCTGGTCGCAGCCATCCACGCAGGCCCCGCAGCCGATGCACTCGTATTGCAGGCCGTTGCGGATGTCGATTCCGGTGGGGCACACCTGCACGCAGATGCCGCAGTCCACGCAGTCCCCCAGGCCTTTGGCCTTGTAGTCCACGCCCTTGCCGCGTGCGCCGCGCGGCTCGCCGCGCTTGCGGTCGTAGGTGATGATCAGCGTGTCCGGGTCGAACATCACACCCTGGAAGCGCGCATAGGGACACATGTACTTGCACACCTGCTCGCGCATCCAGCCGGCGTTGCCGTAGGTGGCGAAGCCGTAGAACAGGATCCAGAAGGTCTCCCAGCCGCCCAGGCCGGCGCTCCACACCTTGCCCCACAGCAGCGTGATGGGCGTGAAATAGCCCACGAAGGTGAAGCCGGTCCACAGCGCCAGCGCGATCCACAATCCGTGCTTGATCGCCTTCAGGCTCAGCTTGCGCACGCTGAGGCCGCCCCGGTCGAGCTTCATGCGCGCCAGGCGCTCGCCCTCGACCTTGCGCTCGATCCACATGAACATCTCGGTGTACACCGTCTGTGGACAGGCGTAGCCGCACCACAGGCGCCCGGCCACCGCGGTGAACAGGAACAGGGAGTACGCCGAAACGATCAGCAGCACTGTGAGATAGACGATGTCCTGCGGCCAGAACACCAGCCCGAAGATGTAGAACTTGCGCGACGCCAGATCGAACAGCACCGCCTGCCGGTCGTTCCAGGTCAGCCAGGGCAGCCCGTAATAGATCAGCTGCGTCAGCCACACGAACGCCCAGCGCGCGGTGGCGAAGCTGCCGGTGACCGCGCGCGGATAGATCTTCTTGCGGATCTCGTAGAGCGCCTGCTCCACCGGCTCCGCCGGCTGGGGCGGGATCGTGGCCGGTTGGCTGATGTCGTTCATCCGGGGCTTGTCACTGCTGCGCCGGCTGCGACAGCCCGTACACGTAGGCCGCCAGAACATGCGTCTTGTCGGCGCCCAGGAACTCGCCCCAGGCCGGCATCTGGCCGTTGCGTCCCTTGCTGACGCTCTCCTCGATGCTGGTCTCGCCGCCGCCGTAGAGCCAGATCTCGTCGGTGAGATTGGGCGCCCCGAGCGCCGGGTTGCCCTTGCCGTCGGCGCCGTGGCAGGCGGCGCAGTTGGCGGCGAACACCGCCTCGCCCTGCACGGCCTTCAACTCGTCGTGAGTGCGGCCCGAGATCTGCAGCACGTAGTGGGTGACGTTGCGGATGCCCTCCTCGCCGAGCTGCGGCCAGGGCGGCATGATGCCGCTGCGCCCCTGCTGGATGGTGGCGACGATCGCCTCCGGGTTGCCGCCGTACAGCCAATCCTCGTCCGTGAGGTCGGGAAATCCGCGGCCGCCGCGCGCGTCGGAGGCGTGGCATTGCGAGCAGTAGTTGAGGAACAGGCGCTGCCCGATCTCGCGCGCCTGGCCGTCGGCCGCCACCGCGGGAATATCCATCGCCGCGTAGTTGGCGAAGATCGGCTCGTAGCGCTCCTTGGCGTGCGCCTGCTCGCGCTGGTACTGGCCGGTGGAGGACCACTTCAGCACACCGGCGAAGCTGCCCAGGCCAGGATACAGCACCAGGTAACCGACCCCGAACGCCAGGGTGATCCAGAACAGCCACATCCACCAGCGCGGCAGCGGGTTGTTGTACTCCTCCAGGTTCTCGTCCCAGACGTGGCCCACGACGCCGGCCTTCTGTCCCGGCGCAAGCCGCTTGGTGGACAGCTTCCACAGCAGCACGCCACACGCGAGGATGCTGGCGACGGTGATGATGGCGATGTACGCGGTCCAGAACCCGCTGGTGAATTCGTTCACGCTCTTCCTCCCTGGCGCCTGCCTCGGTACCCGATCAGCGCTCGTCGTCCAGCGGCAGCCTGGCCGCCTGGTCGAAGTGCGGCTTGCGTGCTCCGCTGTAGGCCCATACCGCGATGGCCACGAAGGCGATGAAGCTCAGCAACGTCCACAGCGCGCGCAGATCGTTCAAGTCCATGCCTCACCTCACTCCCTTGAGCGCCGTGCCCAGCCCCTGCAGGTAGGCGATCAGCGCCTCCATCTCGGTCTTGCCCTTGAGCTGCTCGCGCGCGCCGGCGATATCCTCATCGGCGTAGGGCACGCCCAGCCTGCGCAGGGTGCGCATCTTGGCGTCCACCGGATCCGCCTCGACCGAGTTCGACGCCAGCCAGGGATAAGCGGGCATGTTCGATTCCGGCACCACGTCGCGCGGCTGCATCAGGTGCATGCGATGCCATTCGTCGCTGTATTTCCCGCCGACCCGATGCAGGTCCGGCCCGGTGCGCTTGCTGCCCCACTGGAAGGGGCGGTCGTACACGAACTCGCCGGCCACCGAGTAGTGGCCGTAGCGCTCGGTCTCGGCGCGGAACGGGCGCACCATCTGCGAATGGCAGTTGTAGCAGCCCTCGCGCACGTAGATGTCGCGACCCGCCAGCTGCAGCGCCGTATACGGCTTGAGGCCCTGTACCGGCTCGGTGGTCGCGCGCTGGAAGAACAGCGGCACGATCTCCACCAGCCCGCCGATGCTGACCACCAGGACGATCAGCACGATCAGCGGGGTCATGTTCTTCTCGAGGACCTCGTGCCCGGACTGCTGCGCGGCCCCGCTTGGTTGTGTGGCCATGACCTTGCCTCCTCGTGTCAGGCGTGAGCCGGTTTGAGAACCGGCGCGTCCACCGGCTTGGCGCCGACCACGGTCTTCCACACGTTGTAGGCCATGATCAGCATGCCGCCCAGGAACAGCAGTCCGCCCAGCAGCCGGATCGCATAGAACGGGTAGGTCGCCTTCACGCTCTCCGCGAAGGTGTAAGTCAGCGTGCCGTCGGCATTGACCGCGCGCCACATCAGGCCCTGCATCACGCCAGCGATCCACATGGCGGCGATATACAGCACCACGCCGATGGTCGCGACCCAGAAGTGCGTGGTGACCAGCTGCATGCTGTGCATCTCGACACGGCCGAACAGCCGCGGAATCATGTAGTACAGGCTGCCCACCGAGATCATCGCCACCCAGCCGAGCGCGCCTGAGTGCACGTGGCCGATGGTCCAGTCGGTGTAATGGGACAGCGAATTCACCGTCTTGATCGACATCATCGGCCCTTCGAAGGTGGACATGCCGTAAAACGACAGCGACACGATCAGGAACTTGAGGATCGGGTCGGTGCGCAGCTTGTGCCACGCCCCCGACAGAGTCATGATGCCGTTGATCATGCCGCCCCAGGACGGCGCCAGCAGGATCAGCGAGAACACCATGCCGAGCGACTGCGCCCAGTCCGGCAGCGCGGTGTAGTGCAGATGGTGCGGGCCGGCCCACATGTAGGTGAAGATCAGGGCCCAGAAGTGCACCACCGACAGGCGGTAGCTGTAGATCGGGCGCCCCGCCTGCTTGGGCACGAAGTAGTACATCATCCCGAGGAAGCCGGCGGTCAGGAAGAAGCCCACCGCGTTGTGTCCGTACCACCACTGCACCATCGCGTCCTGCGCGCCGGCATAGGCCGAGTACGATTTCCACAGGGTGGCCGGCAGCGCCGCGCTGTTGACCAGGTGCAGCAGCGCCACCGTCAGGATGAAGGCGCCGAAGAACCAGTTGGCCACGTAGATGTGCGAGATCTTGCGCTTGGCGATGGTGCCGAAGAACACGACCGCGTACGCCACCCACACCAGGGTGATGAGCACGTCGAGCGGCCATTCCAGCTCGGCGTACTCCTTGGAGGTGGTGATGCCCAGCGGCAGCGTGATCGCCGCTCCGACGATCACCGCCTGCCAGCCCCAGAAAGTGAATGCGGCGAGCCCGTCGGAGAACAGGCGCGTGTGGCAGGTGCGCTGCACCACATAGTAGCTGGTGGCGAACAGCGCCGAGCCGCCGAAGGCGAAGATCACCGCGTTGGTGTGCAACGGCCGCAGCCGGCCGTAGGAGAGCCAGGACACGCCGCCGGCGAGATCCGGGAACATCAGCTGCGCGGCGATGAACGCGCCCACCGCCATGCCGACGATACCCCACACCAGCGTCATGATGGCGAACTGGCGTACCACCTTGTAGTTGTAGGTGGCCTGGCCCGTGCTGACGGCGGGTGTAGCGCTGCCGGCTGTGGCCTGTGTGGACATGTCTCCTCCCGAGTCAGTGCTGGTCGCCCGCATGCTACGCAGCGCGTGCTGCGGTGCGATTGACTTAGATCAACAACGGTCACCCCTTATCATCATCGTCATCCTGGAGCACCCGATGCGCTGGTCCTTCGAGATCATCGAACTGGCCGCTGCGCAGCGACCACCAGAACACCGCGCCGACCAGGAACACCAGCACGAGGCTCAGCGGGATCAGAAGATACAGGATATCCATCGGCATGGTATTCCACGCGTTCCGGCGGTTCGATCAGCCGCAGCGCGTTCAGCACCACCAGCAGCGAGCTGCCCGCCATGCCGATGCCGGCCAGCCAGGGCGTGACGTAACCGGCGATCGCCAGGGGCAGCGCAGCCACATTGTAGGCGACCGCCCAGACCAGGTTCTGGCGCACGATCCGCATGCTGCGCCGGCCCGCGCGCAGCGCCTCCAGCACACCGTCGAGCCGGCCCGACACCAGCACGACGTCGGCCTGCGCCTGCGAGAGCACCGCGCCCGAACCCATGGCGATGGACAGCTGTGCCTGCGCCAGAACCGGTGCGTCGTTCACGCCGTCGCCAACCATCGCCACCACCGCGCCCTGCGCCTGCAGCGTGCGCACGCGTGCGTGCTTGTCCTCCGGTTCCAGGCCGCCTGCGTGCTCGGCGATGCCGAGGCGGGCGGCCACAGCGGCGACCGTCGCCGGGTCGTCGCCGCTCAGGATCAGCACGCGTTTGCCCTGTCGGTGCAGCGCCGCCACGACCGCGCCGGCCTCGGCGCGCAATGCATCGCTGAAGTCGAGCCGCGCGGCCCAGCCATCCTCGCTGCCGAGCCACACCGGCGTGGTGTCCGCCGGCGTGGTGCCGGGATGGGCGTCGCCTTGCGCCGGCGGCCCGGCCAGGGCGGCGACGAAGCCGCGCTTGCCGATGCGCCAGCGCTTGCCGTCGATCAGCGCCTCGACGCCCGCCCCCGCGACGCTGCGCAGCGCTTCTACCCGCAACGCCCGATCCGGCGCCGCGTGCGCTTCCGTCGCCGCAATCGCTGCCGCCGTCAGCACCGCCTGCGCGATCGGATGCTCGGAGCCGCGATCGAGCGCCGCGGCGAGCGCCAGCACCTGCCCGCGCTCGATGCCGCCGAGAAGATCCACGCCGGTCAACGCCAGACGCCCCTGGGTCAGCGTGCCGGTCTTGTCCAGCACCACGTGCGTCACCCGCGACAGCGCCTCGATGGCATGTCCGCGGGTGGCCACGACGCCGCGGCGCGCGAGCGCGCCGACCGCCACCGCCAGCGCCGTGGGGGTGGCCAGCGACAGCGCACACGGACAGGTGACCACCAGCACCGCGACCGCGATCCACAGCGCGCGCGCAGAATCGACCGCGGCCCAACCCAGCCCGGCGCCAGCGGCCGCCAGCAGCACGCCGGCGACGAACCATCCGGCGATGCGGTCGGTGAGCTCCACCAAGGGCGGACGCTGCGCGGCGGCGCGTTCCGTGAGCCGCCGGATGTGCGAGGCGCGTGTCGCCTCGCCGACGCGCTCCACACGCATCACCGCCGGGCTCAGCCGATTGACTGCGCCCGCCGCCAGCTCGCTGCCCGCGCACCTGGGCACTGGACGGCTTTCGCCGGTCAGCAGCGACTCGTCGGTCTCCGTTTCGCCGCTCACCAGCACGCCATCAGCGGGCACCGCCTCACCCGGCTTCACCAGCACCAGGTCGCCGCGCGTGAGCGAGAGCGCCGGCACCTCCTCGACTTCGTAGCTCGCCGGGAAGCGCGTCAGCCGGTGCGCCGCCAGCGGGATCGCCCGGTCCAGGTGCTCCAGGCTCGCCGCCGCCTTCTGCCTTGCGCGCAGTTCCAGGTAGCGGCCGCACAGCAGGAAGAACACGAACATGGTGACCGAATCGAAGTACACCTCGCCGCGGCCGGCGAGCGTGGCGTACACGCTGGCCCCGAAGGCGACCGCGATGCCGAGCGCCACCGGCACGTCCATGCCCAGCCGCCGCGCGCGCAGGTCGCGCCAGGCGCCCCGGAAGAACGGAGCGCAGGAATACGCGATCACCGGCACGGTGAGGATCAGGCTCGCCAGCCGCATCAGCTGCTCGATGTCCGCGCTCATGCCGCCCTCGCCCGCCAGATAGGTGGGCAGCGCGTACATCATCACCTGCATCATGCCGAAGCCGGCGACGAACAGCCGCCACAGCGCCCGGCGGTGCTCGCGGCTGCGCATCTGCTCGGCGGCCGCGTTGCTGCTCGGGAAGGCGCGATAGCCGATCGCCCGCACCGCTTCCAGGATCTGCGACAGCTTCACGCGCTCGGGATCCCAGCGCACGGTCGCCCGGTGCGTGGTGTAGTTGATCTGCGCCGAGAGCACGCCGGGCAGCCGCGCCAGATGCCGTTCGTTCAGCCACACGCAGGCCGCGCAGGTGATGCCTTCGAGCAGCAGCGTGGTCTCCCGCGCGGTTCCCGACTCGCGCACGAAGTCGCGTTGCACTTGCGCCAGATCGTAGAGCGCGAGTTCGTCGTGCGCCTCGGCCGCCTGGCGCGCGGCATACGCGGTGCGGCTGCGGTAGTACCCGCCCAGGTCGTTGCCGGCGATGGTCTGCGCCACCGCCTGGCAGCCGGCGCAGCACATAGGCCGCCGCTCGCCGTCGATCAGCGCGAACAGAGGAGCGCCGGCGGGCACCGGCAGTCCACAGTGATAGCAGCTCTCGGACACGGTCTGCATGGGAACGGCGGCCTTGCAGCCGCGTCGCCATCGTAGCGCGGCGCGCAACCGCGTGCCCGGCTGGCGCCGTCGCGGGTACCGATGGACTTAGCGCTGCGGCTCCACCATCGCCTGGGCGGTGCGTTGCGTCTTGGGCAGCAAGATGATGATCAACGCACCCAGCAGCGCCACCGCGGCCAGTGTGAAGAACGCCGCCTGGCTGGCCCCGCCGGTCGCCATGCGGATACGACCGATCAGGTCCGGACCGAAGTGTCCGCCGAGGTTACCCACCGAGTTGATCCATGCAATGCCAGCCGCGGCCGCGGTGCCCGACAGGAATGCAGTGGGCAACGACCAGAATGCGACTACCCAGCACAACTGGCCACAAGTGACCAGCGTCAAGGCGACGATGGAAGCGATCGGAGCGTGTCCCACCACCGCCAGCAGGAGCAGCCCGCTGAGCGAAACCATCAGGCCGCCGGCCGCATGCCAGCGCCGCTCGCCGGTCTTGTCCGAGTGGTGCCCCCAGATCACCATCGAGATCGCGGCCAGGCCCCAGGGAATCATGCTTAGCAGGCCCACCTTGAGGAAGTCCTGCTTGTCGATGCCCAGCTCCTGGATGATCGTCGGCATCCAGAAGTTCACCGCGTAGAAGCACACCACCCCGCAGAAATACACCACGGACAGCGCCCATACGCGCCCGTCCCGGAATGCGTCCATCAAGCTGTGGCGCTGCCCGAGATCCTTCTTGTGCGCCTCTTCGTCGTGCACCCGCTGCACGATCAGATCGCGCTCCGCCGGGGTCAGCCAGGATGCGTGCTTCGGCCCGTTAGGCAGCAGCATGAACACCAGCACGCCCATGATCACCGACGGGATGCCCTCCAGCAGGAACAGCCACTGCCAGCCGCGCCAGCCGTTGACGCCGTCCATGAATTGCATGATGGCGCCCGAGATCGGCGACCCGACGACGTTGGATATCGCGATCGCAGTCATGAACAGGGCCACCATCTTGGCGCGGCGCGAGCCGGGGAACCAGTAGGTCAGGTACAGGATGATGCCCGGGAAGAAACCGGCCTCCGCCACGCCGAGCATGAAGCGCAGAAAGTAGAAGGTGAACTCGGCGTCGGTGCAGTTGAACATCACCGCGATCGGCCCCCAATGAATCTGATGCGTGAACATGAAAGCCGAGGAGATGATGCCCCAGGTGATCATGATCCGCGCGATCCAGATCCGCGCCCCCACCCGTTCGAGGATCACGTTGCTGGGCACCTCGAAGATGAAGTAGCCGATGAAGAACACACCGGCGCCGAAGCCGTACACCACGTCGCTGAACTGCAGGTCCGGGGCCATCTGCAGCTTGGCGAAGCCCACGTTCACGCGGTCCAGGAAGGCGACGATGTAACACAGGAACAGGAACGGGATCAGACGCCACGCGACCTTGTCCCAGGTCGCCTTCTCGAACTGCGCCGAATGGGTAGCGGTAGTCAACTCGAACTCCTCCCTTGCCTGTGTGATCGTTCTACCCCGCCTGGTGCACTAGCTGCAAATCCTTTGGGGGGCGGCGGGTCGGCAGTGTAGCGGGGTTTCGCCGGGGGGTCCAACCGGGGGGTCCAACCGGGGGGTCCAGCCGGGGGACCGAGCGACGGTCCACGGCCGGGCGAAGGGAATCAGCCCCCCTGAAAGCGAAATTCCAGCACGATGTAGCGCCGCCCGACCAGGTCCACCGTACGGGTGACTTTCTCCCCGTTCCACTCGGCTTCCATCGTCCAGCGGCCCGACGGGGGATTGAAGTAGAACAGCGGGCCGTCGGCGACCGCTTCGATGAGCGTGTCTCCGCGCAGGTCGCGCACCTTGATCCTGACGCCGCTCAGCTCCGGGGGCTGGCCCTCGGCCGTGAACACCAGCTGCATCGGGTACTTGTTGGCGACGCGCTGCATCTCGTGCCGCTCCGCCTCGGTCATGCCGCCGGAGACGAACGGGATGCCGCTCTGCTTGCGCACCGGGATATCCGCAAGGGGCTTGTGCTGCGCGGCCACGGGCGTGAACGCCAGGGCGCACGTCAGCGCCAGCAGGATCGGCACGTGTCTCACGGGCGAGTCGCGCTCGGTTGCGACGGGTTCGCCGGCGAGTCGGGAGCGGCACCGGCAGGGTCAATGCGAGCGCCGTTGCCGCCGACGGCGTTGCGCGCGCCGGCGGCGCCCTGGGTGTCGAGCGGTGCGCCGCGCACCTCGAACTCGACCTCGTCCAGGGCGACGCCGGCAGCGTCCTCCAGGACCAGCCGCCAGCGCCCCGGTGCAGGGCGCCAGGCGGTCGCGTCGGCGAGCGGTTCGCCGTTCAGGCGCCAGCGCGCGTCGCCGTTCACGCCGACGGCGCGGAATCGCACGCGCTGGGTATCCGGCGGGATATCGGGATCGACTGCGATGATCTGGCCGCTCGCCGGATAGACGATGGCGGGATGGCCGCCGCCCTGCTCCTTGTGCACCACCCGGCGCATCTGCGTGCCGGGCAGAAACAGCTCCTCGCGGTCCGGTTCGAGCGCCGCCTCGAAGGTGATCGGGACGCGTTCGACCCCGGGCGGGTCGTGCGGCGCCTGGCTGGGGACGTTCTGGTGCAAGGCGTTGACCATCTCCAGCCACAGCGGCGCCGCGCCGCTCACGCCGGACACGTCCCACATGGCGCTGCCGTCGAAATTGCCGAGCCACACCGCGACCGTGTAGCGCGCGGTGAATCCGACGCACCAGTTGTCGCGCATGTCCTTGCTGGTGCCGGTTTTCACCGCGGCCCAGAAGCGCGGCGCGAGCGGGTTGTCCAGACCGAAGGTGATGCTGCGCGACACCCGGTCGGCGAGGATATCGGTCACGATGTGGGTCGCAGCCGGGTCGAGCACGCGATGTCCGCGCGCGCGCTCGCCGGGCGTGAGCCGCATGGGCGATGCCAGGCCGCCGTTGGCCAGCGTGCGATAGGCGTTGGCCAGCTCCCACAGCGTGACCTCCGCGGAACCAAGCGCCAGCGAGTAACCGTAGTGCTCGCCGTCGTCGCGAACCGCGTTGAAGCCGAGCGCGCGTAAACGCTCCACGAAGGGATCCGGGCCCAGCAGCGCGAGCGTGCGCACGGCCGGGACGTTGAGCGAGCCGGACAACGCCGTGCGCAGGCTCACCATCCCCTTGAAGTCGCGATCGTAGTTCTGCGGAACGTAGAGGCCGGCCGGGGTGACGATGTCGACCGGCGAATCGTCCAGCAGCGAGGCCGCGGTGAGCAGGCGCTGCTCGAGCGCCAGCTCGTACAGGAACGGCTTCAAGGTGGAACCGGCCTGACGCGGTGCGCGCACACCGTCGACGAAACGCGCGCTGGACATCTCGCCGGCGTTGCCC
>DATBMG010000027.1:0-3551 GCA_036554965.1 Burkholderiales bacterium | reverse complement strand
TGCTTGTCGTTGTACACCAGCACGCACAGGTAGCCGTCCTTGGTGGCGTAGGGGCGCCGGTGCGCTAGCCGCGGGTAACCGGTCGGGCCGTTGGGCGGGTCCCACGACAGTCCGGCGAGGTGGTCGCCGAGGACGAGCTGCGCGACGCTCTCGAACATCGGCACCTCCACCGCCTGTCCCTGTCCGGTGACGCTGCGCCGATACAGCGCCGCAGTCACCGCGTACACCACGTGCAAGCCGGTCACGCGATCGGCCAGGTTGATCGGCGTATAGCGCGGCGCGCTGCCGTCCTGCGCCATGAGCCAGGGGATGGCGCTCGCGCCCTGGATCAGATCGTCGTAGGCGGCGCGCCCCGCGTAGGGCCCGCGCTCCGAGTAGCCGTAGCAACCGACGTAGAGCAGCTTCGGGTTCACCGCGCGCAGCGCGTCCCAGGCGAGCCCCAGCCGCGCCATGGCCGCCGGACGCACGTTGTACACCAGCGCGTCGGCGCGCGGCACCAGCCGCAGCAGCGCGTCGCGTCCCTCCGGCTGCTTCAGGTCGAGCACCAGGCAGCGCTTGCCGCGGTTCAGATGCAGGTACAGGTGTCCCATGCCGCGATTGCGCATCGGCCCCACGTGGCGCATGTTGTCGCCCTCGTGCGGCTCGATCTTGATCACGTCGGCGCCCAGCTCGGCGAGGATCTGGGTGGCGAACGGACCCATCACCACGGTGGTGAGGTCGAGGACGGTGACTCCGGAAAGCGGTCCTGGCATTTTGTTCCTGACTTATTCGGGTTGGATGCCGGCCGCCCGGATCAGACGGCCCCAGCGTTCGATCTGCTCGCGCACGAAGCGCCCGAAGGCCTCGGGGCCGAGCGGATCGACCTCGACGCCCACGTCCGCCAGCCGCTTCCTGATGTCGGCCTTGGAGAGCGCATCGAGCAGCTCCTTGGACAAGCGTTCGACGATCTCCTGCGGCGTTCCTGCGGGCACGAACACGCCGAACCATCCTGCGAGGTCCACACCGGGCACCGCGTCCGCGATCGGCGGGGCGGACGGCAGCAGCGCCGTGCGCTTCGCCGTGGTCACGCCGAGCACGCGCAACTTGCCCGCCTTCACCTGCGGCATGGCGATGGTGAGGTCGGCGACCATGACCTGCAGGCGCCCGGCGGTAAGGTCGAGCACTGCTTCCGGACTCGCCTTGTACTGCACGCGCTCGATGGAGACCTGCGCCAGGTGCTTGATGGTCTCGGTCACCACCAGCGACGTGCTGTTCGGGGTGCCGTAGGCCAGCGCCGCGGGATGGGCACGGGCATAGGCGACGAGCTCTGCAGTGCTGTTCGCCGGCAGGCTGGGCGTGACCACCAGCAGGAACGGCAGCAGGCCGATCTTCACGACCGGCTCGAAATCCTTGATCGGGTCGTACGGCAGCGTACGGTAGAGGTGCGGATTGGCCGAGTGCGTGGTGTTGCTGGTGATGAACACCGTGTAGCCGTCGGGCGCGCTGCGCGCCACCGCCTGGGCTGCGATCTGGCCGAACGCGCCGGCGCGGTTCTCGACCACCACGCTTTGATCGAGGCGCTTGGCAAGCTCCTGCGCCAGGATGCGCGCGGTGGCGTCCGTGGCGCTGCCGGCGGCGAACGGGACGATCACGCGGATCGGCTTGGACGGATAGCGCTCGGCCGCCTGCGCAGCGGGCATCACGCTGCCGGCGAGACCCGCAAGCAGCGCCACCATGGCGGCGCGAACCATCCGCTCAGCTCCGCACCGCGCGCGTGGGATTCTCTTCGTACGGCGGCGAGTAGATCACCAGGACTTTCACCGGCTCTTCGCTGACGACGGTGAACACGTGTGCAACGCCGGCCGGGAAGAAGCAGCAGTCGCCGGGCCCCAGCTCGCAGGCCTCGCCGCCCACTTCGGCCCGTGCCCGGCCTTCGAGCAGGTAGCAGACCTGCTCGATTCCCGGATGCGCGTGCGGCAGCGCGCCTTTGCCTCTCTCCACCACGCCGAGCACCACCTCGAGCTGCCGCGCGCCGACGTTGTCGGCCCCGATCAGGCGCCGGTTCACCGTGCCGGTATGGTTCGCCGGCTGATAGGCGGGCACATCCTGCTGCCGCACGAAGTAGCGAGTCATGCTCTCCCCCTTTGGTATCTCGGTATTCTAGCCCGGGTCATTCAGGAAGCACTGCGCGTGCTGTCGGCGCACACCACACCGCCCCGGCGCCTGCGGCGCCACCCGCCCCTCGTGAGAGGCGGGGAACAAGCAGCTTGAATCGCGCCTCAAGGGCGCACGAGCGCCGCGGCGCGCACCGGACCAGCGGCGCGCAGTTGCCGGGCGTGGAGCAGCAGATAGGCGAGCAGCAGGGCGAAGCAGGCGAGCACGAACAGCTTGTTGATGAACCAGTTGGTGCGCCAGATGGTCCACTCCGGCGCCTGCAGGAATAACACCAGCTTGGCCGCGACGATGACGATCTCGGCGATCGAAACGGTGAGCGCCAGCGCGTAGCTGTAGCGCTGCCAGTGCAGCAGGGACCAGCCGACCCACACGTGCACCACCGGCCAGAAGTCCAGGAACACGTAGGTGCCGATCGGCGTCCCTTCGGCCAGCGCGTAGGCCATCGGAAACAGGTACTTGATGACCGCGGTCCAGGCCGCGAGAACGAACAAGAAGTGGGCGAGGAAGCGCAGCATGGTCAACCGAAGGGCGTGACCGAGGGGCGTGACCGAAGAGCGTGATCGGAAGGCGTGACCGAAAGCCTCATGCCAGCCTCAGCGCGGCGTCGCGGGTGAACTCGGCGATCGGGATCCCGCGCGGGCAGGCCTGCAGGCAGGATCGGTGCGCGCAGGTCAGGCAGGCCGACGCCGGCGCTTGCAGCGCGGCGTACTCCACGCGCGCCAGGTCCGGCCGGCGATAGTCCACGTCGTACATGCGGGTGCGCAGCACCTCGGCGATCGGCACCTGCACCGGACAGCTGCCTTCGCAGGCGCGGCAGCCGCTCTGGCAGTAGGCCGCCGTCTGCATCTGCGCGTAGCGCTCGAGCAACTCCAGATCGCTGGTCGTCACCTTCGGCTCCCCGGACGCGGCCAGGTACTCGTCGATCTCGCGCGTGCTGTTCATCGACACCACCAGCGCGTCGGCATACTCGCCGGAAAGCACCCAGCGGAAGGCCGCCTGCGAGAACGTGGCGCCGCGCCGCTCGTAGGGCCTCATGTCGTTGAGCCTGGCCCCCATCAGGGTCTTCATGGCGATCACGCCGACGTTCTTCTGCTTCGCCTTCTTCAGCGCGCGCGGAAGGTCGGGCTGGATCGCCGCCCAGTGGAAGGTATGGCGCAGACGATCGTAGAAGCTGGGGTCCTGGGCGAAGTTGTAGGCCACCAGCACCACGTCCACCAGATCGTGGTCGATGGCGTAGTCCAGGCACTCCGGCAGGTGGCTGCCATGACCGGACATGCCGCGGAAGCGGATCTTGCCCTGGCGCTTGGCGAGCTCGGTGAACTCCCACCACTCCTGGTTCTGCATGCGGTCCACGTCGTTGACCGCGTGATTGAAATAGATGTCCACACGGTCGGTGC
>DATBMG010000169.1:0-8995 GCA_036554965.1 Burkholderiales bacterium | reverse complement strand
CACACTCTCGTGCTGCTGAGCCATCACGGGCTGGGCCCGGACGACGTATTGGCCGAGCTGCGGCGGCGCGAAGGGATTTCGGGAATAGACGAGAAGGCGGGGCGACCGCGCGACTGACCACCGCCCGCAGGAGGCCGCCCGCTGAAAGCCATGTTTCAGGGGCCCCCGGGCGGACCGGCGCTGTACGACGTTGCGCCGGCGCCAGCTGCCCTGAGCTGCCTCCAAGCGATGCATGATCCGAACTGCGTCTTCTGCAAAATTGTCAGAGGGGAGATACCGTCCCGCAAGGCATACGAGGACGATCTGGTGCTCGCCTTCCACGACATCCACCCGATCGCGCCGGTGCATCTGCTGATCGTGCCGAAAGCGCACGTCGCGACGCTGGCCGACGCGCAGGCTGGGCACGAGCCGGCGCTGGGCAGGATGCTGGGCGTCGCCGCCCGCCTCGCCGCCGAGCAGGGCTCGCCGGACGGCTTCCGCATGATCGTCAACACCGGGCCGGTGGGGCGGCAGGAGGTCATGCACGTGCACGCCCACATCCTGGGCGGCAAAGAACCGCTGGGCGCCATGCTGCCGCGGCCGAAGGCGTAATCACACCCTCTACCCAAGGAGAAACGTATGGGATCCTTCAGCATCTGGCACTGGCTCATCGTGCTGGTGGTGGTGGTGCTGATTTTCGGCACCAAGAAGTTGCGCAACCTCGGCACCGACCTGGGCAGCGCCGTGAAGGGCTTCAAGGAAGGCATGAAGACCGAGGACGACAAGACCCAGGCCACGGCCAAAATCGAGCATGCGGGCGGCGGCCAGACCATCGAGGGCGAAGTGAAGGACCGGGCGAAGTCCTGACGCCTGGGGTCCGGGCGGCTGCCGCGCGCTGGAGCACGGGATGCTCGACATCGGGTTCTCCGAGCTGATGCTGATCGGGGTGGTGGCGCTAATCGTCATCGGCCCCGAGCGCTTGCCACGGGTAGCGCGCACCGCGGGCCACCTGCTCGGGCGCTTCCAGCGCTACGTGTCCGAGGTGAAGGCGGACATCAATCGCGAGATCGAGCTGGCGGACCTGAAGAAGATCCAGTCCAGCGTCGAGGATGCGGCGCGCTCCATCGAGCGCACGGTCAAGAGCGAGATGCAGGAGGCGGAGGAAACGCTGCGCAGCGCCGAAGCCGAGCTGACCGAAGCCGGCGCGGCGCTCGAGAAGACCGGAGCCGAGCTGAACCAGGCGCTGGCCATGCCGCACATGGGCATGCTCGGTTCCACGCAGCCCCCGGCGGATTCCCAGCAACCGCCGGCGAGCCCCGACCTGCCGCCGGGCCTCGCCAGCGCAACCGGCGCCGTACAGCCGGAGCCAGCCCCGCTCGAACCCGATAGCGTGCCCTCGCCGCAGCTCGAGCTCGGGCTGGCGGCCCTGCCACCCGCGGACGTCGCGTCCGAACCCAGGCAGCAGGCCTGACCCCGCCCGGCGCGGCGGGATGTCTCCAGTCCACCTCCATTCGCGCGTATATCGTGAGCGAGAACGAGCAGGAGTCCGAGTCCTTTCTGTCGCATCTGGTCGAGCTGCGCGACCGCCTGCTGCGCGCGATCATCGCGCTGCTGGTGGCGTTCCTGGCGCTGGTGCCCTGGTCCAAGGACATCTACGCGTGGCTCGCCAAGCCGATGCTGTCGAAGTTGCCGGCGGGGGTGGCGATGATCGCCACCGAGGTGACTTCGCCCTTTTTCATCCCGATCAAGGTCACGCTGCTGACGGCTGTGGTGCTGGCCCTGCCGGTGGTCCTGTACCAGGTCTGGGCGTTCGTCGCGCCCGGCCTGTACGCGCACGAGAAGAAGCTGGTAGGCCCCTTGGTGCTGGCGAGCACCGTGCTGTTCCTGCTCGGCATGGCGTTCGCGTATTTTCTGGTGTTCCCGATCGTGTTCGGGGTGATGAAGACCTTCACCCCCGAGGGCGTGGCCTGGATGCCGGATATCGGCGCTTACTTCGGCTTCGTGGTGAACATGTTCCTCGCCTTCGGCATCACCTTCGAGGTGCCGATCGCCGTGATCCTGTGCGTGAAGGCCGGGATCATCAGCGTCGCCAAGCTGCGGGAGATCCGTCCCTACGTGATCGTGGGCGCGTTCGTGGTGGCCGCCGTGGTGACGCCGCCGGACGTGCTCTCGCAGCTGCTGCTGGCGGTGCCGCTGTGCCTGCTCTACGAGCTGGGCATCATCGTCGCCGCGGTCCTGGTCCGCGATTCGGCGCAGGCCGAATCCGTTCTCTGAACTGGCGTTACCCGCGTGGCCGCGGCGCAGGCCGTTTGCCGACGGTGAGCTTGACCGACAAGTTCTTGCCGTTGCGCAGCAGCGTCAGGTCGGCTTCCTTGCCCGGCTGCGCTTCGGCCACCACGGTGAGCATCTCCGTGGAGTCGATCACCTGCTTGCCGTTCACCTCCCGCAGGATGTCGCCCGGGCGGATCCCGGCCTTCTCGGCGGGGCCGTTGCGCACCACGCCGGCGATGAGCACGCCCTTGGAGTCGGGCAGCTTGAAGGATTCGGCCAGCTCCGCGGTGATGTCCTGCACCTCCACGCCGATCCAGCCGCGCGTCACCGAGCCGGTCCGGATGATCTCCTCCATGACCTGACGCGCCAGGCTCACCGGAATGGCGAAGCCGATTCCGAGCGAGCCGCCGCTGCGCGAGTAGATCGCGGTGTTGATGCCGATCAGGTTGCCGCCGCTGTCCACCAGCGCGCCGCCGGAGTTGCCGGGGTTGATCGCGGCGTCGGTCTGGATGAAGTTCTCGAAGGTGTTGATCCCCAGGTGCGTGCGTCCCAGCCCGCTGACGATTCCCATGGTCACCGTCTGGCCGACGCCGAAGGGGTTGCCGATGGCGAGCACCAGATCGCCTACGTTCACACCCTCCAGCCGGCCGAAGGTCACGGCGGGCAGGTTCTGCAGCTCGATCTTCAGCACCGCCAGGTCGCTTTCGGGGTCGGTGCCGACCAGCTTGGCCTTGGCCTGGCGTCCGTCGTTGAGCGCCACCTCGATCTCGTCGGCCGCCTCGATCACGTGGTGATTGGTGAGGATGTAGCCTTCGGTGCCGACGATCACCCCCGAGCCCAGGCTGGAGGCGCGCTGCGTGTCGTCGTCGAGCTGGTCGCCGAAGAACCGGCGGAACAACGGATCCTCCATGAACGGGTGGCGCGGCACCTTCACCTCCTTGCTGGTGAAGATGTTCACCACCGAGGGCATGGCCTTGCGCGCGGCGGTGCTGAAGCTTCCCGGCAACGGCACGGCCGCGGCTGCCGACACCGGCTTGGTTCCGCCCGACTCGGTGATGGTGACCACGCTGCCGTTCGCGCTCGGGCGCTTGGGCAGCAGGTCGGGGCGCAGCGTCGATACGACGAGCAGGACGGCCAGGGCCACGGTGGTGGCCTGTGCGAAGATGATCCAAAGCTTGCGCATGGGGGGGCGCCGAAGCCTAGCGAAGCGCGCGGCGCGACGGAACGCGTCGGTTGAAAAGAGGGGAATTATCGCAAATCGGCGCGAACTTAGAAACGGCGGGTAGGGCCTCTATGACACCGCTTCGCCGCTGCTTCAACGCTGCTTGTGAATACGCAACACTGCTTCAATACGGGGGCCGCCCTGTCCCGCGAGGGCGGGACAGCGGCTGGGGCCTGTGGTGCAGGCGAGTTTGACAGCCGCGTGAACTTTCCCTTATGATTCGCGGCTTTCGTCGAATCAGCGACGATTTCCAGGCCCTCCAGAGTTCCGATGAAGACCTTCTCCGCCAAGCCCAGCGAGGTCCGGCGTGACTGGTTCGTAGTGGACGCCGCCGATCAGGTGCTCGGCCGCCTCGCCGCCGAAGTGGCGCGGCGTCTCCGCGGAAAACACAAGGCCATCTACACGCCGCACGTGGACACCGGCGACTACATCGTGGTGGTCAACGCCGGCAAGATCCGCATCACCGGCAACAAGGCCGAGGACAAGACCTACTACCGCCACAGCCAGTTCGCCGGGGGCTTGAAGCGCACCAGCTTTACCAAGCTGCAGGTGCAGTTCCCGACTCGCGCGGTCGAGAAGGCGGTCAAGGGCATGCTGCCGAAGGGGCCACTGGGCAGCGCCATGCTGCGCAAGCTCAAGGTGTATGCCGGCGCCGAGCATCCGCATGCGGCTCAGCAGCCGCGCGAGTTGAAGATCCAGATGCGCCCGGAGCAGACGAAGTACCGAGCACACGAAGTAAAGGAGTAGCAGCCACATGGCCACACCGCAACAGTATTACGGCACCGGCCGGCGCAAGAGCGCGGTGGCGCGGGTGTTCCTGCGCCCGGGCAAGGGCAAGATCGTGGTCAACGGCAAGGCGATCGACGTGTTCTTCTCGCGCGAGACCGGGCGCATGATCGTGCGCCAGCCACTCGAAGTCGCCAACCATCTCAACACGTTCGACATCCTGGTCAACGTCCAGGGCGGCGGCGAGTCCGGCCAGGCCGGCGCCGTGCGCCATGGCATCACCCGGGCGCTGATCAGCTATGACGCTGCGCTGAAGCCGGCGCTGAAGAAGGCCGGCCTGGTGACGCGCGATGCGCGTGAAGTCGAGCGAAAGAAGGTCGGCCTGCACAAGGCGCGCCGGCGCAAGCAGTACTCGAAGCGCTGAGTCGTCACCAGACGACGCAAGAAAAGCCGCCTTGGAGGCGGCTTTTTCGTTTGCGGCGGACCCTTCGAGGGGTATCATTCGAATCCCTCTGAGAAAGATAACGTCATGATTAAGGTCGGGATTGTTGGCGGTACCGGTTACGCGGGCGCAGAGCTCCTGCGGCTGCTGTGCGCGCATCCCCAGGTGTCGCTGCAGGCCATCACCTCACGCAAGGAAGCCGGGCTCAGAGTCGCCGATTTGTTCCCCAGTTTGCGCGGCCACCTCGAGCTCGTTTTCAGCGATCCCGACAGAGCGGAATTGGCGGGATGCGAGGCGGTGTTTTTCGCCACTCCGAACGGCGTGGCGATGCAACAGGCCCGCTCCCTGCTTGCCGCCGGCGTGCGGGTCATCGACCTGGCGGCCGACTTCCGGATCCAGGACGTGCCGTCGTGGGAGAAGTGGTACGGGATGGCTCACGCTTGTCCGGATCTGGTGGCCGAAGCGGTGTACGGGCTGCCGGAGGTCAACCGCGAGCGGATCGCCAAGGCGCGCCTGGTCGCCAACCCGGGTTGTTATCCGACGGCCATCCAGCTCGGTCTGTTGCCGCTGGTCGAGTCCGGGGCGGTGGATGTGGACCACCTGATCGCGGACGCCAAGTCGGGCGTTAGCGGGGCGGGCCGCAAGGCCGAGACCCATCTTCTTTTTTCGGAGGCTGCCGATAACTTCAAGGCCTACGGCGTCGCTGGTCATCGCCATCTTCCGGAGATCGTGCAGGGCCTGGCGCAAGCCGCAGGACGCAAGATAGGGCTCACTTTCGTACCCCATCTGACACCCATGATACGAGGCATTCACGCGACGCTTTACGCGCGCCTGACAGGGCCGATCGATCTGCAGCGGCTGTTCGAGACCCGGTATGCCCGCGAGCCGTTCGTGGACGTGCTGCCGGCGGGAAGCCATCCCGACACGCGCAGCGTGCGCGGTGCGAACCAGTGCCGCATCGCCCTGCACCGCCCACAGGAGCGGGACATCGCTGTGGTGCTGTCGGTGATCGACAATCTCGTCAAAGGCGCCGCCGGGCAGGCGGTGCAGAACTTCAACATCATGTTCGGGCTGCCTGAGACGACCGCGCTGCAGGGGGCGGCGCTGATGCCATGAAGTGGCGCAAGACCTTGAAACGCCGGTTCGGCATCACCGCGCCGCGGGTGGCCGTGCACACGCAGTTGCCATGGCACTGGCGCGCGCTCATCTTCGCCAGCAGCCTGCTCGCCCTGGCTTCGATCGCCTGGGTGATCTACGACGTCGGGCTCAACCTGGGCGGTTTCAACACCAAGTTGGCGGCCGAAGAGCAATCGCGCCTGTCGGCCGACCTCCAGCGCTTGCAGGACGAGAACGCCGACCTGCGCGACCAGCTCGCGGCGGTCGAACGCCAGATGCAGATCGAAGCGTCCGCCAAGAGCGACCTGGCCGGCCAGCTGAGCGTGCTGTCCGACGAGAACGCGCTGCTCAAGGAAGACCTCGCGCTGTTTCAAACGCTGATGACCTCGAGCGGCGGGGACCCCGGCAACGGCGTCACCATCAACCGCTTCCGGGTGCGCCGAGACAGCCTGCCCGGCGAATACCGCTATCAGCTGCTGGTGGTGCAATCGCGTACCCGCAGCAAGGAATTCCAGGGGCGCCTGCAGCTGGTGGTCGACCTGCTGCACGACGGGCAGCCGCAAGTGCTGGTGCTGCCGGGCAATCAGGACAAGCCCGATCCGTACAACCTGAGCTTCAAGTTCTATCAGCGCGTCGAAGGCGGCTTCCAGGTGCCGGCCGAAGCGATCGTCACCCGCGTGCAAGTGCGGGTGCTTGAGAACGGGATCGACGGGCCGCGCTCGTCGCAAAGTGTCAACCTATCCTGAGCGGAGGAGCACATGTTCGGGGGCAAATCCACTAAACCGCAGAACCGCATCGACAGCCTGATCGGCGAGGGAACCACAGTCGAAGGCAACGTGATCTTCAGCGGCGGACTGCGCGTCGACGGGCAGATCAAGGGCAACGTGATCGCGGCGGGCGACCAGCCGAGCACTCTCGTGCTGAGCGAGCGCGCGCGCGTGGAGGGGGAGATCCGGGTCTCCCACGCCGTGGTCAACGGCACGGTGCATGGTCCGGTCCATGCATTGGAGTACGTCGAATTGCAGCCGAAGTGCAATGTGACGGGGGACGTCCACTACAGGACCCTGGAGATCCAGCTCGGCGCCGTGGTGCAGGGGCGCCTGGTGCATCATGAGGAAGCTGCGTCTCCGCGTGTGGTCACGCTCAAGCCCGCGCACGTTGAAGCCGGCGGTAATTGACCCCATATCCGAGGGCGACGGATAATTGTCGAAAGGCCCGATCCGCAGCGCTGAATCAAGGAACGCCAGATGAATGCCGTGACCGACATGCCCGCCCCGCTGATCTTCACCGACAGCGCGGCCGAGAAGGTCAAAACCCTCATCGACGAGGAGGGTAATCCCGAGCTGAAGCTCAGGGTGTTCGTCACCGGCGGCGGCTGCTCCGGATTCCAGTACGGCTTCACCTTCGACGACTCGGTCAACGAAGACGACACCAGCATGGTGACGAACGGGGTGACGCTGCTGATCGACGCGATGAGCTACCAGTACCTGGTGGGCGCCGAGATCGACTACCAAGAAGGCGCCGAGGGTGCCCAGTTCGTGATCAAGAACCCTAACGCAAGCTCGACCTGCGGCTGCGGGTCCTCGTTCTCGGCCTGATCCCGCCGCCGGAAGCGCGGCCGACCAAAAAGGACGCCGATCGGCGTCCTTTTTTGTTTCTAGCTTTCCCCTCTCCTCTCGCGGGAGAAGCGTAGGGGTGAGGGGTTAACTGACCGTAGCCAGGCTCGCGTCCCGGATCAGGTCCAGCCGCTCGAGCAGCGGCCGCGTAGCGCGCTCGAAGGGACCGCGCATCTCTCGTCCCACGGGCGAGCCGGCCGGAATGCCAAGCCCGAGCGGGTTCTTGTGGACGCCGTTCACCAGGAACTCGTAGTGCAGGTGCGGGCCGGTGGCCATCCCGGTCATTCCCACTGAGCCGACCGGATCGCCTTGCGCGACGCGCAGCCCGGGGCGCAGGCCCTTGGCGAAGCCGGACAAGTGCGCGTACAGCGTGGAATGCCCGTTCCGGTGCCGCAGCACGACCACTTTTCCGTAGCCGCCGCGATATCCGGCGAACTCGACCACGCCGTCGGCGGTGGCCCGCACCCGGGTGCCCACCGGCGCGCCGTAGTCCACGCCGTTGTGCGCGCGCCAGACCTTGAGCACCGGGTGCAGGCGCGCCCGGGCGAACCCCGAAGTGATGCGCGAGAACTCGAGCGGTGAGCGCAAGAAGGCCTTGCGCACGTTCTTGCCATCGGGCGCGTAGTATCCGCCGCGGCCGTGCGCGTCCTGAAAGTACACCGCGCGGTAGGTGTGCCCGTCGTTGGTGAACTCGGCGGCCAGGATGCGTCCGGGGCGCAGGAACTCGCCGCCCGCGAACAGCGCCTCGTACACCAACGCGAAGCGGTCGCCCGGCTGCAGATCGCGGTGGAAGTCGATCTCGCTGGAGAAGATGTCGGCGAGTTGCACCGCCACCGCATCGCTCAGGCCCGCCCGGTCCGTGGCGGCGAACAGCGAGGTCTCGATCACGCCCCCCGCGATCATCTGCTGGCTCTCGGTGGAGATCTCCTCCTCGGCGGTGAGGAAGCCCTCGCCTTCGCGGCGGACAACAAGCTCGGTGCTGTCACCCTTGGCATAGCGCAGCGACAGCAGGCGGCCGTCCCCGGTGGTGACCGCACGCAGGCTGCGCCCGGGAACCAGTCGATACAGCGGGCGGGCGCTGCGCGTGCTGTGCAGATAGGCGAGCGCTTCGGGGTCGTCTACCTCCAAGCGGGCGAGCAGCGAGGCGACCGTATCGCCGCGCAGGATCGCTTCCTCCCGCCAATAGGTATCCCCATCGCCCGGCTCGATCGTAACGGTGAGCGGCAAGGGCACGGCCTGCGCTACTTCCCGGCGTTCGATGTGTTCGGTCGAGGTGTCGGGGGCGATTCCGAAGGCCGCCACCATGCCCAGCGAGGGAACGCTGGCCAGGGTCAGGAGCCACCGCCGGCGCCGGCGGCGGGGCCGGTAGGGCTTTTCGGATAGAATCGCGCTTCTCATTCAGCGGCCGAGAACTTCTCGCAGGGTAGCAGAAACCGAGTCTTTGCGCGCCCCGGGGGGTGTGGGCGAGGGTGGTATCGGCCCGACGTTGCGGCGGCTGAAGAGGCCGGCTGTGGCTGTGGGACAAGAGACCCGGGGTGGCTGAGGGGATATGGGGATAGCCGGAGAGGCAGCGGGGTCGGTGCAGGACAGCCTCACGATCATCAAGCGCGGCTGCGACCAGCT
>DATBMG010000155.1:0-6447 GCA_036554965.1 Burkholderiales bacterium | reverse complement strand
CATGAAGTAGTTCCACGCGGCGAGGTGCCCGACCAGCGGCTTGGTGTCGATGCCGCGCAGCTCCTCCTCGCCCACCGAGAACGCCACCACCGGCACGTCGGTGGCCTTCAGGCCCTGGTTGCCCAGCTCCTTGTAGAACGGTACGTTGGAGTCGCCGTTGATGGTGGACACCACGGCGGTCTTGCCGCCGGCGGCGAACTTCTTGATGTTGGCGACGATGGTCTGATAGTCGCTATGGCCGAACGGCGTGTAGATCTCCTCGATGTCCTTCTCGGCGACCCCCTTGGCCTTGAGGAAGGCGCGCAGGATCTTGTTGGTCGTGCGCGGATACACGTAGTCGGTGCCGAGCAGGAACCAGCGCTTGGCCGCGCCGCCGTCCTCGCCCATCAGGTACTCGACCGCCGGGATCGCCTGCTGATTGGGCGCGGCGCCGGTGTAGAACACGTTCTTGGACAACTCTTCGCCCTCGTACTGCACCGGGTAGAACAGCAGCCCGTTCAACTCCTCGAACACCGGCAGCACCGACTTGCGCGACACCGAGGTCCAGCAGCCGAACACGGCGGCGACCTTGTCCTGCGTGATCAGTTGCCGCGCTTTCTCCGCGAACAGCGGCCAGTTGGAGGCCGGATCCACCACCACCGGCTCGAGCGGCCGGCCCATTACGCCGCCCTTCGCGTTGATCTCCTCGAAGGTCATGAGCGCCGTGTTCTTGAGCGCGGTCTCGCTGATCGCCATGGTGCCGGACAGCGAATGCAGCACGCCAACCTTGATCGATTCCTTCGCACCGAAGGCCTCGATCGACGCCGGCAGCGTTGCGGCCCCGGCGATGGCGGCGGACATCTTCAAGAAATCGCGTCTTTGCATGGTTGGGCTACCCCCTGTTGGCTGGATTGAAGGATCGGATGCGCTTCGCGGCCGCAGCGTCGGGCGCCGAGACCGCCTCCCCGCACGGCGGCAGTGCTCCGCACAAAGCGTGCCGTGTGTTTCGGAGCCATCCGATCGGCATGCATTTCCGATGCGCATCATCGACTTATCTGGCTGCAGCCAGACCGGTCGACGGCGTCTCGACACGATGCTGATGCACTACAACAGTGCCGCCGCACCAAAGCGGAGCGCCGGGGCTTGCAATCCGCCGGATTCTGTATATACTCACAGTACCTGGGGAAATCCCCATACGACGGAGAATGGACGACATGGACGAGCTCACCCCGCGCCAGGCCGAAGTGCTGCAGCTGATCGTGGACTTCCTGCAGACCACCGGCTTTCCGCCGACACGCGCCGAGATCGCCCAGCAGCTCGGGTTCCGCTCTGCCAACGCGGCCGAAGAGCATCTGCGCGCGCTCGAGCGCAAGGGGTACATCGACATGTTGCCCGGCGCCTCGCGCGGCCTGAGGTTGCGCAACAGCTTCAACGTCGGCCTGCCGGTGGTGGGGCGCGTGGCGGCCGGCAGCCCGATCTTGGCCGAACAGCACATCCAGGGCCGCTACCAGATTGACCCGGAGCTGTTCAAGCCACGCGCCGATTACCTGCTCAAGGTGCGCGGCTTGAGCATGCGCGACATCGGCATACTCGAAGGCGATCTGCTCGCTGTGCACCGCACCGGCGAGGCGCGCTCCGGTCAAGTGGTGGTGGCGCGGCTGAAGGACGAGGTCACCGTCAAGCGCTTCAAGCGCCAGGGCAACCTGGTGCAGCTCATCCCGGAGAACTCCGACTTCGATCCCATCCTGGTGGATCTGAAGCGCGACCCCTTCGTCATCGAAGGCATCGGCGTGGGCATCATCCGCAACGGCAAGACTCTATGACCGCTCACCGGCGGGAAAAGGAGAGGTTGGAGTGAGGGGGAATTACTACCAAGGGAGGCAATCATGCAACGCGAGAGAGCGCTGGAGATACTGAGAACCCTGGCCGACGGGGTCGACTTCACCACCGGCGAGCAGCTGCCCGCCGGTAATCTGTATCAGCATCCGGACACGGTGCGCGCGCTGTATTGCGCCATTCAAGCCATGGAAAGCGCGCGCCCACCCAGGCAGTCCGCCGTTCCGCGCACCGACAGCGCGCAGCTCAACGCCGGACGCCCCTGGACGGAGGAAGAGGAAGCGCGGCTCGCCGCCGCCTTCGATGCCGGCACCAGCATCGACGCCCTGGCGCAGGAACACAAGCGCAGCCGCTGGGCCATCGAAGCGCGCCTGGCGCGCCTGGGCAAGATCCCCGAGCCCGCGAATGCCCGCTTCCCCATCCGCAGGAACACCGCCGCGCAGATGCACGCCCTGTATTCGACTCGCTGACAAACTCTCCCTCTCACGGCCGCTGGATGAGGGCCGGGAGAGGGAGTTGTTCTGCGCACCACGCACGCTCATCTTCCAGGAAGTTCTACTGAATCTCGTAGTGACATCGGTCGGTCCCCTGCAGTCGATGCCCATCTTCAGATTCTTGCCGTCGTCATGCCGCCTTCTCTCGATCTCGTCCTTCAGAATCCCGCCATCTGGCGCGGCGATCAGTACGCCAAGGTCGCGGTCGAGAGCATTTCTTCGGGCTTTGCCGAGCTGGATGCGCAACTGCCCGGCGGCGGCTGGCCGCGCGCGGCGCTGACCGAGCTGCTGGCCAATCAGCAGGGCATCGGCGAGCTGCGCCTGCTGGCGCCTGCGCTGGCGCATCTGTCGCGCGAAGAGAAGTGGCTGATGCTGATCGCCCCGCCCTATCGCCCCTACGCGCCGGGGTTCGAGTCGCTGGGCGTGGAACTCGCGCGCCTGGTGGTGGTGAGCACGCGGTCGCAGGCAGAAACCTTCTGGGCGGCGGAGCGCTGCCTGCGCTCGGGCACCTGCGCGGCGGTGCTGGCCTGGCCCGGGCCCAGCTCCGAGCGGATGCTGCGTCGCCTGCAACTCGCAGCCGAAGAAGGCAAGAGCTTCGGCGTCCTCTTCGGCCCCACGCGCAACGCGGCCGCTCCCTCCCCCGCGCCGCTGCGCATCCAGCTTTCCGCCGCACGCGGCCGGCTCGGGCTGCAGATCCTCAAGCGCCGCGGC
Source organism: Burkholderiales bacterium (assembly GCA_036554965.1). Classification (GTDB taxonomy): domain Bacteria; phylum Pseudomonadota; class Gammaproteobacteria; order Burkholderiales; family SHXO01; genus SHXO01. The sequence continues at coordinate 3,427 of DATBMG010000155.1, read as the reverse complement.
GGCGGATGGGCACCGCCGTTGTCGCTGGCGCTCGACACGGCGAGCGCAGATGCCGAACGGGCGCTTCGCGTCGAGCCGCGGTGCATTCCCGCTCGCGCTCCGCGATTGCGCCGCACGCGGCATGGAGTCGCCTGAGAATGCTCTGGGCCTGCCTGCACATCCCCGACTTCTCCCTGCAGCTGCTGCAGCGTGCTGCAGCGCCCGTGGAACCGGTGATCGTCAGCACCGGCGGCAACCGGCCCGTGGTCCTGTCCTGCAATGTGCAGGCGCGCAGCCACGGCATCGCACCGGGCATGAAAATGTCTGCCGCCATCGCATTGGCGCCCGACCTGGTCGAACGTCATCGCGACGCGACCGGCGAGCGCCACGCGCTAGCGTGCATCGCCGGCTGGGCCGGACAGTTCAGCTCGATGGTGAGTTTGAGCCCGCCGGACGCGCTGCTGCTGGAGGTCGAAGGCAGCCTGCGCCTGTTCAGCGGGCTGCGGCAGATCATGCTGCGGCTCTCCGGCGGCTTGAACGAGCTCGGCTATACCGGTACTGCCGCCGTCGCGCCCACCCCGACTGCCGCCCGCTTGCTGGCGCGCGCCGGCCTGCATTCCACCGTCACCGACCCCGCCGGCCTCGAATCCGCCCTCTCCGGCCTGCCGCTCGCGCTGCTCGACCAGCCGGCGGAGACGGTGCGCATGCTCGCGCTCGCCGGTGTGCACACCGTCGGCGCCTGCCTCGCGCTGCCGCGCGACGGCCTCGCGCGCCGCTTCGGTCAATCGCTCGTGGACGAGCTGGACCGCGCGCTGGGCAAGCTGCCCGATCCGCGCCGGCCCTACGAGCCGCCCGCGCGCTACCGTGCGCGGCTCGCCTTGCCCGCACCGGTGCACGAAACCGAACCGCTGCTGTTCGCGGCCAAACGCCTGGTCCTGGAGCTCGCCGGCTTTCTGCGCATGAAGCAGGCGGGCGTCACTCGCCTCAAGCTCGCCCTGCGCCACGAGGATCGCCGGCCCACCGTGGTGGCCCTGGGCTTTTCCGCGCCCAGCCGCGATCCGCAGCGCATCCTGCGCCTGCTGCGCGAGCGGCTGGCGCGGCTGGAGCTGCCCCAGCGCGTGGAGGCGATCCTGCTGGAAAGCGAGGAAGCGCGCCCCCTCGATTCGCGCAACCTGTCCCTGTTCCCGGAAGACAACGTGCCGGAAGAGGAGCGCTCGGCCGTTCTCGATCACCTGCGCGCGCGCCTGGGCGTGGACGCCGTCTACAGCATCGCCTCCCATGCCGACCATCGTCCCGAGCTGGCCTGGCGCGCCTGTCAAATCGGAGTACGGGGCGAGCCGGGCGCCGCCGAGCCCAGTGTCGCCGAGTACAGGGCCGGCGGCCGGCCGGAGCGGCCGTTGTGGCTGCTGGACCAGCCGCGCCGCCTGCCGGTGCAGGAGGAAGCGCCCGCGCTGGACGGCCCGCTCACTCTGCTCGCCGGCCCCGAGCGCATCGAAGGCGGCTGGTGGGACGGCAACGACGTGGCGCGCGATTACTTCGTCGCCGCTAACGGCCAGGGACGGCGCTTCTGGATCTTCCGCGAGCGCGGCGCGGCGAGCACCTGGTTCCTGCAAGGCATCTTCGCGTAACGAGTAGCGCTGCGTAACCTAGCGCCAGTCTTCAATGCGCTCCCTGGTGCACGCACAGATAGTTGCCTTCGGTGTCCTTGAACCAGGCTGCTTTCTCCGACCCGAGCACGCACACGTGGTCGACCGTCTTCAGATTGGGAAAGTCGTAGTCCTCGAACACCACCCCGCGCCTCTCGAGCTCGGCGATCACCCGCTCGATGTGCCGGACCTCGAAGCTCAGCGCGGTGTGCTCCGCCTTGGTGCCTTCCGGCTTGGTGATGAGGGCGATGTGCGCGTCGCCGCCACAGGCGAACAGAAAGTTCCCGTCCGCCGCGAAGCCCTTGGGTTCGAGCCCGAGCTGCTCGGCGTAGAACCGGCGTGCCCGGTCCATGTCCTTGACGGGAAGGATGGTGGTGACGGCGGCTTTGGTCAGCGTGGTCATGCGGTTCCTCCTGATTCATCAGACCGTGCGGGCACCCGATGCAGTTTAGGAAACCCCGGGCAACGATGCAAGGCCGAGGCTTACGGAATCTCTCTACTCTGTATATGACAACAGATCCTGGAGCGTCTCCGTGTTCCCCTCCTACGCCGAGCTGCACTGCCTCACCAACTTCACCTTCCTGCGCGGCGCTTCCCGCCCCGAAGAGCTGGTGGAGCGCGCGGCCAAGCTTGGCTATTCCGCGCTGGCCGTCACCGACGAATGCTCGCTCGCCGGAGTGGTACGCGCGCACGTGGCAGCCAGGGAGCACGGGCTCAAGCTCATCGTCGGCGCCGAGATGGTGTTTGCGACGGGAAAGGGCCGGGGTGAGGGGGACACGGCGCTGCGCCTCGTCCTCCTCGCCACCGACCGCGAGGGCTACGGCAACCTGTCCACGCTCATCACGCGCGGGCGGCGCCGCTCGAAGAAGGGCGAGTACGCGCTCGTTCTCGCAGACCTCGACGACGGATTGCCCGGCTGCCTGGCGCTGCTGCTGCCCGGCGCTGCGCCCGACCCGGAACAGGCGCGCTGGCTGAAGGCGCGCTTCGATGGGCGTTGCTGGATCGCCGCGGAACTGCTGCTCGGCGCCGACGACGATCAGCGTCTGGCCGCGCTCGAGACCCTCTCGCGCGACAGCGGCATCCCACTGGTTGCCGCGGGCGACGTGCACATGCACACGCGCGCGCGCCGCGCGCTGCAGGACACGCTCACCGCCGTGCGCCTCAAACGTCCGCTCGTGCAGTGCGGCCGCAACCTGTTTCCCAACGGCGAGCGCCATCTGCGCAGCCGCGAGCGGCTGGCTCGCATCTATCCGCCCGAGCTGCTGATCGAGACGCTCAATGTCGCCGAGCGTTGCCGCTTCTCGCTGGACGAGCTGCGCTACGAATACCCCGAGGAGATCGTGCCCGCCGGCGAGACACCCGCGAGCTGGTTGCGCAAGCTGACGGAGGAAGGCTTTCGGTGGAGGTTCGGTGCGGAGCTGCAAAAAGCGCAGCCGAAATCACCCTCTCCCCTCGCGGGTGAGGGAGCGCCCGGCTGGGGCGGCCACTTCACCATCAGCCAGAAGGTCGATCTCGGCAAGGCACGCGCGCTGGTGGAGCACGAGCTCGCGTTGATCGCCGAGCTGCGCTACGAACCTTACTTCCTCACCGTTTACGACGCGGTCAAGTTCGCGCGCGCCCGCGGCATCCTGTGCCAGGGGCGCGGCTCGGCGGCCAACTCCGCGGTGTGCTACTGCCTGGGGATCACCGAAGTCGATCCCGCGCGCATGGAGATGCTGTTCGAGCGTTTCCTCTCCCGCGAGCGCAACGAGCCGCCCGACATCGACGTGGACTTCGAGCACGAGCGGCGCGAGGAGGTGATC
>DATBMG010000148.1:0-2348 GCA_036554965.1 Burkholderiales bacterium | reverse complement strand
CGAAGCGCTTCTCGATCTTCTCCACCAGCACGCCCTTCTGGCGGTCGTTGGCCTCGGAGACCGCGCGCACCACCTTGAGGTCGAGGCCGTTCTCGGCCGCGGTGCGGATGAGCGCCGAGACGTCCTTGGGGAAGCACGAGCCGCCGTAGCCGCAGCCGGCGTACAGGAAGTGGTAGCCGATGCGCGGATCTGAGCCGATGCCGCGGCGCACCTGCTCGATGTCGGCGCCCAGCCGCTCGGCCAGATTGGCCAGTTCGTTCATGAACGAGATGCGCGTTGCGAGCATGGCGTTGGCGGCGTACTTGGTGAGCTCGGCGGATCTCACGTCCATCACCAGCATGCGCTCGTGGCTGCGCTGGAACGGCGCGTACAACGCGCGCATGAACTGGGTCGCGCGCTCGTCGTCGCTGCCCACCACCACCCGATCGGGCTTCATGAAGTCCTCGACCGCGGCGCCCTCCTTGAGGAACTCGGGGTTCGACACGACGCTGTAGGGCACCTCGATACCGCGCGCAGCCAGCTCTTCGGCCACGGCGCTGCGCACCATGTCGGCGGTGCCAACCGGCACCGTGGACTTGTCCACGATCAGCCGATACGCGCGCATGTGCCGGCCGATGTTGTGCGCCGCGGCCACGACGTTGCGCAGATCGGCCGAGCCGTCACCGTCCGGCGGCGTGCCCACCGCGATGATCTGCACCGTGCCGAAGTCGACGCCCTCGGCCGAATCGGTGGTGAAGCGCAGTCTGCCGGCGTTCACGTTGCGGGCGACGATGGCCTCCAGCCCCGGCTCGTAGATCGGGATGCGGCCCTCGTTGAGCATGGCGATCTTGCGCGCGTCGAGGTCCAGGCACAGCACTTCGTTGCCGGTGTCCGCGAAGCAGGCGCCGGTGACCAGGCCCACGTAGCCGCTGCCGATCATGGTGATCTTCACGCGTCCTCCAATCGGCCGCCGGCGGCGGCCCGCTCGATTTCCCGGTTGATTGCCGACAGCGCAGCGAGCGGATCGCTCGCCCGGGTCACCGGCCGGCCCACCACCAGATAGCTGGCGCCGCTCTCGACGGCCGCCCGTGGCGTGGTGATGCGCTTCTGGTCGTCGCCGGCGTCGCCCGCCATGCGAATGCCCGGGGTGACCAGCAGGAACGCCGGTCCCTGCTCCGCGCGCAGCGCGGGCGCTTCCTGGGCAGAGCACACCACCCCGTCCAGCCCGCACGCACGCGCAAGGGCCGCCAGGCGCCGCGCTGCCGACTGCGGCGACCCTTGTATGCCGACCTCGTCGAGGTCGCTCTGCGCATGGCTGGTGAGCACGGTCACCGCGATCAGGTGCGGACGGCGATCGGCCCCCAGGGCCTCGCGCGCCGCGCGCATCATCCCTCCCCCACCCAGAGCGTGCACGTTGAGCATCCACACGCCCAGCGCGGCCGCAGCGCGGCAGGCCTGCGCCACGGTAGCGGGAATGTCGTGGTACTTGAGATCCAGGAAGATATCGAAACCGCGTTGCACCAGGTTCTCGACCAGTGCCGGCCCGGCAGCCGTGAACAGCTCTTTCCCGACCTTTAGGCGGCAAAGGTCCGGCGACAGCCGCGAGGTGAGCGCCAGCGCCGACCCCGCGTCCGAATAATCGAGCGCCACAATCACTCTCGGGCCAACACCGTCACGTCCCACTATTCACCCCCGTGCGCCTCGCACCTCATGCGGCCAACTCCCTCTCCTCGCTGCGCTTGGGCGGGTAGGTCTCCCAGCCATGGCAGGCGGGGCAATGCCAGTAGAACTGGCGGGCCTTGAATCCACAGCTGTCGCAACGGTACATGGCGAGGCTGCGCGTGTGCTGGTGCACCAAGTCGCGGATCAGCTCGAGGTCGCGGCGGCGCTCCGGCGGCGCCTCCATCGCCTGCAGCTCCAGCAACCGATCCAGGCCCAGGAGCGTGGGATAGCGCCGCAACTCGTCGCGCACCAGCTCGTTGGCCACGGCCGGGCCTTGGCGCTCGAGCACCGCCTGGAACACGGTGTTCAGCAGATCCAGCGACGGGTTGCTGGCGAGGTAACCGCGCAGCAGGGCCAGGCCCTCCTCGCCACGGCCGATCTGGTTGAAGGCGGCCAGCAGCTTGTCGGCCACCAGCGGCAGGTAGGCGGCGTTCTGGGCCTCGATGCGCTTCCAGGCCTCGATCGCCTGCTCCAGGTCGCCCTCCGCCATGGCCAGGTCGCCCTGTTGGATGTAGGCGCGCATGCACTTGCGGTTGACCGACAGCGCTTCGTCCAGGTAGCGGCGCGCCTGCTCGCCGCGCAGGTGCAGGATCTCGGCCTGCGCCAGCTCGCAGTAGAAGTGCGCGATCTCGCGTGCGCTCGAGTGC
>DATBMG010000087.1:0-20872 GCA_036554965.1 Burkholderiales bacterium | reverse complement strand
GTAGCTGCGCGCCTCGCCCCCGTACTTCTTGCTCAGCACCAGCGTCATGGCCGCGGTCAGCGTCGTCTTGCCGTGGTCCACGTGCCCAATCGTGCCCACGTTCACATGCGGCTTGGTCCGCTCAAATTTGCCCTTAGCCATTACCGACCCCTCTTGTGCCGAATATGCAGTCCCGTTTGTGCCGAATATGCAGTGCCGTGACGATGTCCCTCAGGCGCGATGCGTGGTGCCCATGGCGCGGATTGAACGCGCGGCCTCTCCCTTACCAAGGGAGTGCTCTACCACTGAGCTACATGGGCGCCTGCTGCGCAACCCGTCCGCGATACCCTTGTCCTCCGAGCCCAGGCGTTCTGGAGCGGGTGAAGGGAATCGAACCCTCGTCGTAAGCTTGGAAGGCTTCTGCTCTACCATTGAGCTACACCCGCATCCGGCAGAGCCCAGCCTTCGGAGGCTCGCTTCCCCAGCCCCCGCCTCCCGGCCTGTTGTCGCAGTGGCCCATGGTGGAGGGGGAAGGATTCGAACCTTCGAAGGCATAGCCGGCAGATTTACAGTCTGCTCCCTTTGACCGCTCGGGAACCCCTCCGAACGAAACAGGGGATTTTGGCGATTCCCGCGATGACTGTCAAATGGTTCACGGCCGTCGCCGTGAGCGCCGCCTCACCACGCCGGGTTCGGGTAGCGCAGATGGATCTCCTCGATCGCGGCGAGCGCATCGGCGTCGAGCACGACGGCAGCGCTGGCGATGTTCTCCTCCAGCTGCACCATGCTCGTCGCCCCAATGATGGTGCTGGCGGTGAACCAGCGGCTACGCACAAAAGCGAGCGCCAGGGTAGCCGGGCGCATCCCCAAGGCTGCGGCCAGCTGCGCGTAGGCGGCAGTGGCCGCCGGCACGTTGATCTTGGCATAGCGCGGGCCGAACACCGGAAACCGGGTCAGCCGCGCGCCCTCCGGCTTCTGCCCGTTCACGTACTTGCCCGACAGATGCCCGAAGGCGAGCGGGCTGTAGGCGAGCAACGGCACGTCGAGGTGGCGATGCACCTCGGCCAGCCCGGCCTCGAACACGCGGTTGAGCAGGCTGTAGGCGTTCTGGGTGGAAACGACCCGCGGCAGGCCGTTCTCGCGCGCGAGACGCACGAACTCGCAAACACCCCAGGGAGTCTCGTTGGACAGGCCGAGGTAGCGCACCTTCCCGGCCTTGATCACCTCGTCGAACGCCTGCAGCTGCTCGAGGATCGGTACGCTGGCGCGTTCCTCGGACGGCTCGTAGGCGAGTTTGCCGAAGGCCGGGACATAACGGTCCGGCCAGTGGATCTGGTAGAGGTCGATGTAGTCGGTCTGCAGCCGTTTCAGGCTGCCGTCGACCGCCTCGCGCACCGCCCGCGGGTCGATGGCGAGCGCATCCCCGCGCACCCAGGCGAAGCCGCGGCCCGGGCCGGTGATCTTGGTTGCGACGATCACCCGGTCGCGCGGTTGCTTGCGCAGCCAGCTGCCGAGAATCGCCTCGGTACGCCCCTGCGTTTCGGCGCGCGGCGGTACCGGGTACATCTCGGCCGCATCGAAAAAGTTCACCCCGCGCGAGCTGGCGTACGCGAGCTGCTCGTGGGCCTCGGCCTCGCTGTTCTGCTCGCCCCAGGTCATCGTCCCCAGGCAGATCTCGGAGACGGACAGCGCGCTCCCCGCGAGCGTTCGGTATTGCATCGGAGGTCCTTCTTGCCGATGTTAGCGCTTACTCACGGACGGCCGCCACCAGTTCGATCTCTACCGGCACGCCGCGCGGCAGCTCGGCGACGCCCACGGCGCTGCGGGCGTGCCGGCCGGACTCGCCGAACACCTGGCCGAGCAGTTCGGAGGCCGCGTCGATGACCTGGGGCTGCTGCGTGAACCCCGCGGCGGAAGCCACGAAGCCGGTCACCTTGACGATGCGCTGAATCCGGCCGAGGTCGCCGAGCGCCTGTTTGAGCTGGCTCAGCGCCTGCAGGACGCAGGCCCGCGCAGCAGCCTGCGCCTGCTCCAGGCTCACCTCGGCGCCTACCTTTCCGGTCATCAGGATGCGGCTGCCGGCGCGGGGAACCTGGCCGCTCACCCAGGCCAGCCCGCCATGCAACACGACCGAGACGTATTGGAACGCCGGTGCCACCGCTTCGGGCAATTCCAGCCCCAGCTCACGAAGCCGGTCTTCTATGCTCATCCCCCCGTCCCCCCACAGCGTCCGGTTATGGCTTGAAAGTTGCTGAACAAAGCTTGTGGGACCAGGCAGGCCGGTCCCTTGAAAGGCCGCGTGCAGCGCACCAACTACAGATCGTTGACCTCTCTTCCGGAGCGCCAACGCGTCTGGGGAGTGTGAGCGACATGAACATCGTATACAACAGCCAGCACTACCACGTTGTCGAGTATCCGGGCCGCAACGGATACGAGCTGATCGACAAGACGCTTGGCCTGGGGGCCTACCTCGAGGGCCAGGTGGCTGACGCCTTTCGCGAGTCGCTGGAGCGGCTCATCTCCGAGGACCCGACCGTCGATTCGGTGGACGAGTTCATCGGCGGGTTCGAGGTCTTGATGACCCAGCCCGTGCGGTTCCACTAGGCGCGGTCGATGCGCCTTGTGCGCCCTTAAGGCGCGATTTCAAGAAAATCGCCCCTCGCTCAGTAAATCGCGCTTAGCGAGCGTATCTCTCTGCGAGCATCACGCGGCGCAGCGCCACGCGCGGCGCCGTTAACCGCGCCTTTGGGACAGGCGGGTTTCTCCAAGTCGCGCCGTACCTACCGGCAGGTCTCGGGCAGCGTTTCGCAGGAGTCGAGTTGCCCGATCGGACGCTTGAAGGCGTAGCGCGCCGGCTTGGCGACCAGCTTCTCCGCCGCCCGGTCGGTGGTCTTGCTCGGCACGGTGAAGGGCAGCGTGACCACGAAGGCCACCGCGCCGATAACCGTGCTGATCAGCGCCAGCGGGCGCGCGATCAAGCCGTCGGCCAGGATCTCGCCCTCGGTTGGCTCGCGGCGGATCTGCTCCTGATCCAGCGCCAGAACGGGTGGCGTGCCCAACGCCACGGCGAGAGCAGGGATGACGATCGTCTTCTTCCAGCGCGACATGGATCTCTCCTGAGGACTGGGTTGGTGCATTCTAGCTTCGGAAACCTAGCGCGGACAAGGGCTTATTGGACCGAGTTGAGGCTCTTTGACAGCCGCCACGCCGGGTCAGCCGCCGCTCGGCCGATGCTATATGCTTGTATCGGTTGGCTTGAGGATGAATTGAGGATCGAATGCGCGTCGAACTGAGCTACGGGCGGGGTACCTATCCCGTGGAGCTACGCGATGAGTGGACCGTTACGGTGATCCGCAAACCCGCAATGCCGGTGTTGCCGGACCCCGGCGCCGCGGTGGAAGCCGCGCTCGCCACCCCGGTGAGCGCACGACCGCTGACTCTCGAGGCGCGCGGTGCGAAATCCGCCTGCATCCTCATCTGCGACATCACCCGGCCGGGGCCCAACGGCCTGCTGTTGCCGCGCCTGGTGCGCACTCTGCTGGACGCGGGCGTGGCGGCCGATGCCATCTGCGTGCTGGTGGCCACCGGGCTGCACCGGCCCAACCAGGGCAGTGAGCTGGAGGAGCTGGTGGGCGACCCCTGGGTGCTCGCCACGGTGCGCGTCGAGAACCACTTCGCGCGCAACGACGACGACCACGTGCTGCTCGGTGCAACGCGCACCGGGACGGTGGTCCGGCTCGACCGGCGGTTCGTCGAAGCCGACCTGAAGTTGGTCACCGGCCTGGTGGAACCGCACTTCATGGCGGGCTACTCGGGCGGGCGCAAGGTCATCGCGCCGGGGATCGCCCATAGCGAGACCATCACCACGTTCCACAACGCGCGCTTCATGTCCCACCCACGCGCCGACAACTGCGTGCTGGAGGGCAACCCGCTGCACCAGGAGCAGCTCGAGATCGTCGGCATGTTGGGCAAGGTGCTGGCGGTGAACACGGTGATCGACGAGCACCGCCGCCTGTCCTTCGTGAACTACGGCGATGTCGTGGAAAGCCATCTCGGTGCGGTGCAGTTCATCGAACGTTACGCGCAGGTGCCGGTGTCGCGGCGGTTCAAGACCGTGGTCACCAGCGCCGCCGGCTATCCGCTGGACAAGACCTACTACCAGACGGTGAAAGGCATGGTGGGGCCGGTCGATATCCTCGAGCCGGGCGGGGATCTGATCGTGGTGTCCGAATGCTCGGAGGGGATCGGCTCGCCCGAGTACGTCGAGGCCCAGCGGCGTCTGATCGAGCAAGGCGTGGACGGCTTCTACGCCAGCATTGCCCGCAAGTCGCACGCCGATGTGGACGAATGGCAGACGCAGATGCAGCTCAAACCGATGCGGGCCGGATCGGTGCACCTGTTCGCTGGCGGTCTGGATCCGGCGCAACGCCGCTTGACCGGCGTCGACGTGGTCGACCGGGTGCAGGAAACCATCGAGCGTTGCGTCGCCCGTTCGGGCGATGCCAGGCTGGCGGTGATCCCGGAGGGGCCCTACGTGGTGCCGGTCTACCGGCCCGTCTAGCCGTCCGCGCGGCGGACGGCTTTGCTACACTTGCCCGCCAAGGAGGACACCCATGATCCCGGATCGCATCGAGGTGAACATCGCCGGTGGACTGGATTTCTCGCTGCCGCGCATGGCGAACGTGCGCCAGAAGTTCGAGGCGCAGCGCCTGACCGACATCGGCGCGGCGGTGGCGCGCGAGTTCCAGCGGCCCGAGATCCACAGCCGCGTCGAACGCGGCCAGGTGGTCGCGGTGGGCTGCGGCAGCCGCGGCATCGCCAACATCGCCGAGATCGCCAAGTGCGTGATTCGCGAGCTGCGGGCGCTGGGCGCGCAGCCCTTCGTTTTCCCCTGCATGGGCAGCCACGGCGCCGCCACCTCTGCAGGGCAGAAGAAAGTACTGGAGAGCTACGGTATCACCGAGGCGGCCACCGGTGCGCCGATCCACGCCGGCATGGAAACCGTGGTGGTGGGCAACCTGACCGACGGCACGCCGGTACACATGGACCGACACGCGGCCGAAGCCGATGCGGTGGTGGTGATCAACCGCATCAAGCCGCACACCGGCTTCCGCGGTGCGACCGAGAGCGGCCTCACCAAGATGCTGTCGATCGGTATCGGCAAGATCGTTGGCGCCAGCACTTACCACGCGCTCGGCATGGACCGCTTCGCCGAACTGCTGCCGCAGATCCGCGACGTCAACATCTCCAAGCGCAACGTCCTGTTCGGCGTGGGCGTCGTCGAGAACGCCTACGACGAGACCGCGCTCGTCGAGCTGATTCCGGCGCAGGCCCTGGCGGTGCGCGAGCCCGAGTTGCAGACGTTGTCCAAGCGCCTGATGCCGCAGCTCGCCTTCGACGAGATCGATGTCCTGGTGATCGACGAGATGGGCAAGAACATCAGCGGGGCCGGGTTCGATCCCAACATCACCGGCCGCAATCGGCGAGCGCTGCAGTGGGTGCCCAAGCCGCTGGTCAAGAAAATCGTGGTGCTCGGCCTTACCCGTGAGAGTATGGGCAACGCCACCGGCCTGGGCTCGGCCGACGTCATCACCATGCGCCTGTATCGCGACCTGGACGTGGCGTCCACCTACGCCAATATCATCACCTCCTGCAACCTCGACGGCGCCGCCATCCCGATGATCATGAACACCGATCGCGAGGCCATCGCCCTGGCGGTGAAGACCGTGGTGCGGGTGAAGCCGCAGGACTGCCGCATCGTGCGCATCCGCAACACGCTGCAGCTCGCCGAGATCCAGGTGTCCGAACCGATGCTCGCCGAGATCGCGCGCCAGCCGGAGCGCTTCGAGGTGGTGTCCGGTCCCGCGCCGTTCGCCTTCGACGCCAACGCCGCGCTCGCGCCGCTCACGTTGACCCCGCACGCCGCGGCGGCCTGAGCGCATCGCACTCGAGCGCCGTGCGATGCCCGCCGCTGCCCTCGGCGACAAGCGCCTGCGTATCGCTTTCGCTGGCGCCGGCGCCATCAGCCCGTTCCACCTCACCGGCTGGAAGCAGACTCCGAACGTGGAGGTGGCGGCGATCTGCGATCCCGTGCTCGACAAGGCGCGGACGCGCGCTGCGGAGTTCGACGTGCTCAAGGTGTACGCCGACTTCACCGAGATGCTCGAGCGCGAGACGCCGGACGCCGTGGACATCGCCACACCGGTGGGCACGCATGCGGCGCTCGCGCGCATCGCCGCGGACCGCGGCGTACACGTGATGCTGCAGAAGCCGATGACGCCGACCGTGGCCGAAGCCGTGGACCTGGTCACGGACGTCGGCGAGCGCGTGCGCTTCATGGTCCACGAGAACTACCGCTTCCGGCCGCACTACGTGGACGTCAAGCGTTGGCTGGACGAGGGCCGTATCGGAATGGTTCTGCACGCGCGCATGCAGGTGCGCTGCTCCGGCATGGCGCCGGTGGGCGAACCCATCCTGCTCAAGCGGCAGCCTTACCTGAAGGATTTCCGCCGGCTGCTGATCTTTGAGGTGCTGATCCACCACCTCGACGTGCTGCGCGTGTTCCTCGGTCTGCTGACGGTCATGCATGCGCAGACCGCGCGGATCAATCCAGCGCTCGCCGGCGAAGACGTCGCGGTCATCGCCATGCGTGGCGACGACGACATCACCTGCGTGCTCGACGGCAACATCTCGGCAGCCGGCCACCCCCCGCTGCCGGTAGACCGGCTCGAGATCGTCGGCTCCAAGGGCACGCTGATTTACGACGTGAACCGGCTGTACCTGGCGGGCGGCGAGGACGAAGCGCTGCAGTACGATCTGCAGAAGAACTACCAGACCTGTTTCACCAGCGCGGTGCAGTCCTTCGTGCAGGGGTTGCGCACGGGCACGGCGTTTCCGACCGACCGCCTGGACAACCTCGAGACGCTCGAGCTGATGGAGGCGTGCTACCTGTGCGCCGGGATCCCGGTCTGAGGACAGCCCCGCCCCACTCGTCGGGCACCCGGTAGCAAGCAAGAAAAAGCGCGGGCCATGCGGCCCGCGCCTGTTCACAACAGCGGGCTGCTCAGCCCACGCTCACCGGCACGTAGATCCGCGCTTCCCCGCGCTGGATCAACAGCGCCACCGGCTTGCCCTGACCGACCTTGTCCAGCAGGCCGCGGAACTGCGTCACGGACTCGACCAGCTCGCCGTTCACGGCGATCACGACGTCCCCCGGCTGAATGCCGGCTTTCGCCGCGGCGCCCTGCACGGCACCGACCACCACGCCGCCTTTCACGTCGAGCTGCTTGCGCTGCTCGGCGGTCAGCTCCTGCACGCTCATGCCGAGCTTACCCGTGGGCGCCGCGGCGGGTGCGGCCGCGGCCACCTTCTGCACCTCGAGCTCGCCGACGTTGATGGGCAGGGTCTTTTCCTTGCCGGCGCGCCAAACCTTCACGCTCGCTTCGCTGCCCGGCTTGGTCTTGGCCACCATCACCGGCAGATCGGTGGAGTCCACCACGGGTTTGCCGTTGTACTCCAGGATTACGTCGCCCGGCTCCACGCCCGCCTTCTGCGCCGGGCTGTCCTTCTCCACCGCCGACACCAGAGCGCCGTCTGGCCGCGTCAGCCCAAACGACTTGGCGAGGTCCTGGGTCAGCGACTGGATGTGCACGCCCAGCCGTCCGCGCGTCACCTTGCCCGATGCGCGCAGCTGCGTGGCGACGTCCATCGCGATGTCGATCGGCACGGCGAACGACAGCCCCATGTAGCCGCCGGTGCGGCTATAGATCTGCGAGTTGATGCCGATCACCTCGCCGTTCAAGTTGAACAGCGGCCCGCCGGAGCTGCCCGGGTTGAGCGCCACGTCGCTCTGCAGATAAGGCACGTAGGTTTCCGAAGGCAAGGCGCGGCCCTTGGCGCTGATGATGCCCGCCGAGATGGTGTTCTCGAAACCGAAGGGCGAGCCGATCGCCGCCACCCATTCGCCGACCTCCACTTCGTCCGGACTGCCGATGCGTACCGCCGGCAGGTCCTTGCCCTCGATCTTGAGCACGGCCACGTCGGTGCGCGGGTCAGCGCCGATCAGCTTGGCGCCGAACTCGCGCTTGTCGGTGAGCTTGATCCGGATCTCGCCTTCGTCGGCGCCGGCCACCACGTGCGCATTGGTCAGGATGTACCCGTCGGGCGAGACGATGAAGCCGGAGCCCTGCGCGTTCTGCGGCATGGGCGCGGGGCGGTTGGGCTGCTGCGGATCGAACGGAAACGGAAACGGGAACGGCGCACCGGAGGGCGGCTCGGACATGTCAGAACCGGACTCCGCGCCTCGCCGCACGGTGACGTTGACCACCGCCGGGCCTGCGCGCTTCACCAGAGCGGTGAAGTCCGGCACTGCGCGCGCTGCGCTCGCGGGTGCGGCCAGCTCGCTGTCGGCGGCACGCGCCAGCGCGTGGCCGTGAAAGTCCATCTGCGACAAACCCGCCGCGGCGGCGAGCACCGCCGCGATGGCGGTCAATCTCAAGTTCCTGGTCATGAATGCGTCTTCTCCAATTGGTTGGTCCCGGGTATGCCTGCAGGGAGGGCAGGAGGAGTCGTCGCGGGGCGCAACGCCGGCGCAATCGCTGCCCGGCAGGCGCCGATCGACCGCAGGGAGCCCGCGATCCCGCTCCTGCTATTCCATGCGCGATTGGACAGCGGTCAGCGGATTGTGTTCCTGGCCGTTGACGCTGTGTTCAGGCGCGGTTAGAGTGAGCCGCCCCGGCGCCCGCATTGAGGCGTGCGGCGCCGGGCTGTGACGCTTTTGTGTCCTGACGCAGAGGCGGAGGATGGGTAAAAGAGAGGACAAGAAGCTCGACGCCGACAGCAGGCCCAGGAAGCGCGAGAAGAAAAAGAAGGAAGGCGGGCCCCGCCGCGGGATCGTGGACGTGCTCGCCTGCCCGCCGGCGGCGAAGTTCCACTACGAGCTGGTGGTCGGCAACGGCATCGGCGACGACGCCGTAGAGGACGCGCAGGAGGCGTTCAAGCGTGCCTGGGAAGCACGCCGCCAGAAAGCCCACGAGGCCGCCAGCCAGCCGCCGAACAACGGAGCCAAGGATTTAGAGGTCGCCGAGCACCGCGTCATCGGTCCGTTCAGCAGCGCGCAGGACTGGCGCATCGACAGCGACATCGAGCCGATGACCGCCATGACGTGGTGCTGGGTCGGGTACGAATCCATCACCTTCTTCAAGCCGAGCTAGCGGCGCCCCCAGCGCCCCTGCGAAGGGCGGCGATCCGGTGAACGGCGACGACCTGTATCCGTGCAGCTTCGTGATCTTCGGCGCGACCGGGCATCTGGCCGCCACCAAGCTGCTGCCGGCGCTGTACCACCTCGAGTCCGCCGGCCGATTGCCGGAAGTCACCAACTTCATCGCCTACTCGCGGCGCGAGCTGGACGATGCGGCGTGGCTGTCGCACGTGGAGTCGGCGCTGCGCGCGTCGCTCGAGGAGCGCTTCGACCCGCATACGTACGCGCGCTTCGCACGCCGGCTGTCCTACGTGCGTGGCGACCTGCGCGACGTGGAGGGCTTCCGGCGCCTGCTCGCGGAGCTGGGCAAGCCGAAGACCGGCGTGTGCTCCAACATCGTGTTCTATCTCGCCATCAAGCCGGCCGAGTTCGGCACCGTGACGGAGAACCTCGCCGCGGTGGGTCTCAACCGCCCGCGCGGGCTGCACCGCATCGTCATCGAGAAGCCATTCGGCGAGGATCTGGAGAGCGCGCAGCTGCTGAACCAGGTGCTGCACCGCCATTTCGACGAGCACCAGATCTACCGCATCGACCACTATCTGGGCAAGGAAACGGTGCAGAATCTGCTGGTCTTCCGTTTCGCCAACCTGCTGATCGAGCCGCTGTGGAACCGCAGCTACATCGACCACGTGCAGATCACGGTGTCGGAGCGGGCGGGCGTGGAGACGCGCGCGGACTACTACGACCAGGCCGGCGCGCTGCGCGACATGCTGCAGAACCACATGATGCAGCTGCTCACCCTGATCGCGATGGAGCCGCCGCCAGCGCTCGAGGCCGACGCACTGCGCGACGAGAAGGTGAAGGTGCTGCGTTGCATCCGGCCGATAGAGCGCCGCGCATTGCACGCGCACGCGCTGCGCGCGCAGTACGGCCCCGGCCGCGTCGAAGGGCGTGCCGAGCCCGGCTACCAGGACGAGCCGGGCGTGGACAAAGGCAGCATCACCGAGACCTATGTCGCCGCCAGGCTGCTCATCGACAACTGGCGCTGGCGCGGCGTGCCCTTCTACCTGCGCACCGGCAAGCGCCTCGCTCGCCAGCAGACGCTGATCGCCATCCGCTTCCGGCACGTACCGCAGCAGCTGTTCCGCGAGACGCCGCTGGAGAACACCCAACCCAACTGGATCGTGCTGGAGCTGCAGCCGAACGAGGCGATGCACCTCGAAGTCCACGCGCGCCAGCCCGGCCTGGGCCTGCACACCCGTATGGTGCGCATGAACGCCGGCTACCGCGCCACGGGGGAGCGCGCGATCGACGCCTACGAGGCCCTGCTGCTCGACGTGGTGCGCGGCGACGCCACCAACTTCATCCGCTTCGACGAGGTGGAATGGGCCTGGCGCGTGGTCGACCCGATCCTCAAGTTCTGGGCGCAGGAACGCGACTTCATCCACACTTACCCGGCGGGAAGCTGGGGCCCGGAGGAAGCGAACCGCCTGTTCGAGTGGGACTACCAGGCGTGGCGCAACGATCCGTGAGGATGACCTCGAAAACGCTGCCGCCGCCCGGGCGTGGCAAGCAGCGGACATCACCGCCGTGCTGGCGCGCGATCTGGCGCACCAGGGCGAGGCCGACACCGGCGCCGTCGCCGTGCGGTTGCGCCCCCGGCACGCGGTAGAACGCCTCGAAGATGCGCTCGCGCTCGGCCTGCGGGATACCAGGGCCGCGGTCCGCCACGGTCAGGCGCGCACCGCCTTCGGGCAGCGGCTCGACCACCACCTCGACGGCCGCACCCGGTGCGTGGCGCTGCGCGTTGTCCAGGAGATTGCGAACCAGACGCCGCAGCAAGCGCGCTTCGGCCTGCACGCTCACCGGCTGACCGCTCACCTCGACGCCGCAAGCGGCGGCTTCCTCTGCGGCGAGCGCCAGCACGTCGACGGGCTCCAGCTGCAGCGGCCGGCCTGCATCCAGGCGGCTTGCCAGCAACAGCTCGGTGATCAGCGCGTCCAGATCCTCGATGTCGCTCGCCAGGCGCGCGCGTAATTCCGGCCGCGCGTCCCCCGGGAGCAGCTCCAAGGCCATGCGGATGCGGGTGAGCGGCGTGCGCAGCTCGTGCGACACATGAGCAAGGAGGGTCTTGTGCGAGGCGACGAGCTTCTCGATGCGCTCGGCCGCAGCATTGAAGCTGCGTGCAAGATCGGCGACTTCGTCGCGACCCTCGATGCTCACCCGCGCGCTCAGATCGCCCGCGCCCAACGCGTCGACGCGCGCCTGCAGCCGCTCCAGGCGGCCGGTGATGCGGCGTACGAGCGGATAGCTGCCCAGCGCGATCGCCAGCAGCATGAGCGCCAGCGCGATCAGCAAAGCGAAGGGTCGATGGCGCTCGTGTGTCCGCGCCGTCACCCAACGGCCATCGGGCAGCTTGAACGCGAAGGTCGGTCCGGCACCGCGGCCGTGCATCCAGCCGCTGCGGTTGAGCTCCGGTGACGGCGCCGGCAGCAGCGCGCCGGCGCTGGCGATGAGCGCGCCGTCTGCGGCGCGCAAGGTCAAGTCGGCATCGAAGGTCCGCGCCAGCTGCGCGAGCTTATCCCGGGCCCGGTCCGCCTCGACGGGCAGCGCGTCGCCGA
The DNA here is from genome assembly GCA_036554965.1 of Burkholderiales bacterium. Lineage (GTDB taxonomy): Bacteria > Pseudomonadota > Gammaproteobacteria > Burkholderiales > SHXO01 > SHXO01. The sequence continues at coordinate 9,073 of DATBMG010000087.1, read as the reverse complement.
GCAGCAGCGCGATTGCGTCCAAGGAGCGTGTATCGCGCCCGTCGCCGGGTACCAGCCACCAGACCAGCGCGACCAGCAGCCCGAACAGCAGCAGGACGCCGAGGAAGGTCAGGTAGATCTGCAGGTAGAGCCGGCGCATCACGCTTCGTCCTGGCGCTTGGCGAACAGGTAGCCGGCTCCGCGCACGGTGATGATGCGGCGCGGATGCTTCGGGTCGTCCTCGATCGCGGCGCGGATGCGGGAGATGTGCACGTCCAGGCTGCGGTCGAAAGCGTCGAGCTGGGCGCCGCGCAGCTTGTCCATCAGCGCGTCGCGCGACATCACCCGCCCGGCGTTCTGTGCCAGCACCCAGAGCAAGTCGAACTGATAGCTGGTGAGCGGGCGCTCCTCTCCCTCCACGCGCGCTGCACGCGCGCCGCGGTCGATCTCCAGCCGGCCGAAGCGCAGCACTTCATCGCGTGCGCCCGCGCCACGGCGCCGCAGGATGGCACGCAGACGCGCCGCCAGCTCGCGCGGGTTGAACGGCTTGGGTAGATAGTCGTCGGCGCCGAGCTCGAGGCCGACGATGCGATCGGTGTCTTCCCCCCGCGCGGTCAACATCAGGATCGGCAGATCCGAGTCGGCGCGCACGCGCCGGCAGACGTCGAAGCCGTCCCCGTCCGGCAGCATCACGTCCAGGATCAGCGCGTCGAAGGCTTCCCGGCGAAGCAGCGCCAAGCCCTCGCCTGCAGTCCCGCGTACGCTCACGCGGAAGCCCAGCGTGCCCAGATACTCGCTGAGCATCGCGGCGAGCCTGACGTCGTCCTCGATGATCAACAGGCGTTCGGCCATGACCGGCGGATGCCCTGCACGCAAGGCCCGCGTTGCAGACGGGCCGCAGTTGTCCTGCGGCCCATTCTACCGGGGCGCCTGGCCGCCTCCCAACCCTCGACCCGGGGGCTGGAAAGTCAGTGGCGCAACTGCTCCGCGAGCTTCAGCAGCTCGGCGCGCTGCTCCGGCGTCAGCGCATCGGCGATGTCGGCCAGCGCCGTGACGATGCGGGTGGACGCCTGCTCGGCGAGCGCCAGCTCCGCACGCCGCAGCTCCTCCAGCGCCGCGCGATCCACGGCGGGCTGAGCGAGCGCGGCCGCAAAGTCATCGCGATGCCGGCGGTGGCGGTCGCGCAGCGGACCGAGATCCTGTAACGCCTGACCGAGCACGTCCTTCACCTGCTCGCGCTGCGCCTCGCTGGCTTGGATCCGGTTCAAGACCCAGTCGGCGGCGAACTCGAGGCGAGCGCGCTCGTCGACTGGGTTCATCGCGTGCGTGCGGCACCAGCCGCGGCCATGCCAGCCGCCCGGCGCCTCGCCGTGCGACCAGGCGCTCACCGCACCGGCCAGCAGGCCACCGATCACGCCGCCGGTGAGAAGACCGGCGAAGAAACGCCGGCGATTGCCGCGCTGGTTCGGCGTTCCCGCGTCAAGGTTGGATTCGGATGGGGTGTTGCGCCTGTGCTCGCTCATCGCATGCTCCTAGCGGTTGGTCTGGTTCGCCGCACCGTGCGGCGACGGGACCATCCTAGGAGCGCGCGGTTGCGCGCGCGTGTGCCGGGCGTAAAGTTCTGTAAAGAGGCGCCGGCGCGCTATCCGGCTGTCAACTTTCGACCACCGGCTCGACGTAGATCTCCACGCGCCGGTTGGCCTGGCGGCCCGACTCGCTGGTGTTGCGGGCGATCGGCTGGGTCTCGCCCTTGCCCGTGGTGGCCAGGCGCACCGGATTGACGTTCTTCGACTCGAGGTAGCGCGCCACCGACAGCGCACGCCCCTCGGACAGCCGCTGGTTGTAATCCTCGGCGCCGGTGCTGTCGGTATGGCCGACCACGGTGAGCGTGGTCTTGCCGTAGCGGATCACCACGTCGGCCACTTTATCCATGGTGCTGTGGAAGCCGGCCTTGATCTCGGTGGAATCCACATCGAACGCGGTCTGGTTGGTCATGGTGATGCGCACCACGTTGTTGGGCAGCTTCTCCACGCGCGCCTGGCCGTCCTTGATCTCCTTGGACAGATTGCGCTCCAGGTCCTTCTTCTGGCTGTCCATGTAAGCGCCTACCGCGCCGCCGGCCAGGCCGCCGCCCACCGCGCCGATGATCGCGCCCTTGGTGCGGTTCTTCTTGTAGGCGACCGCCCCGATCACCGCGCCGCCGACCGCGCCGGCGATGGCGCCGGTCTCCATCCTGGTCATCGGTCGCTTGCCGGTGGCGCTGCCTTCGCTCGCGCAACCCGACACCACCACGGTCGCGGCCAGAATAGCCGCCAGAGTTCGCTTCATGTGTGCCTCCAACGAGAATCGCCATTGCCGGCGACCGGAACGCTGCCTGACCGGCATCCGGTGCCTCCCGTTAGCAATATCGGTACCCGCAGCGCGGGCCGGGCGTCGCAGCGCGGCGTCAGCCTGCGTTCTCGAATTCCGCGGCGGGATACGCCGCCCTGCCCTCAGGTCTTGGGCTTCCAGTCGCGCGCCATCTGCTGCGCCTTGACCAGTTGGTCGGGGCTGAGCTTGCTGGCGATGTATTCGCGCTGGCGCTCGGCCGCGGTGCGCTCGTCGCCGGAGAGTTGCGCCGCGGCGAGGTTGCTCCACATGTGCGCCTTGACCAGGTCCTTCTGGCCGGCCTTCTCGTCCGAGAGCAGATAGCCGAGCGCGAGCTGCGAGCGCCCGTCGCCTTTCTCCGCCGCCAGCCCATACCACTTGACCGCCTGTGCCGGGTCGGCGACGGCCCCGTGCTTGCCGCTCTCGTAGATGTACCCGAGCAGGTATTGCGCGTAGGTGCTGCCGTTCTCCGCCGGCTGCCGGTACCACTTCGCGGCCTGCGCGTAGTCCTGCTGCACCCCCTGCCCGGAGAAGTACAGAGCGCCCAGGCTCTCCTGCGCGCCCGTCACGCCTTGCTCGGCGGCCTTCTGATACCACTGCGCCGCCTCGCTGAAGTTCTTGCCCTGCTCGAGCAGGTAGCCGAGCATGTACTGGCTTTGCACGTCGTTCAGTTCGGCCGCCTTGCGAAACCACTTCGCCGCCTCGGCGTCGTTCTTGGCGGTACCGCTGCCCTGGTAGTAGGCCCAGGCGAGCAGCGCATATACCGAGGTCTCCTGCTTCTCCGCAGCCTTCAGATACAGCTCGAGCGACTTGGCCTCGTCCTTCGCCACGCCGCGGCCCTGCGAGTACAGATAGCCCAGCCCGCTCATGGCGCGCACATCGCCCTGCTCCACCGCCTTCTGGTACCACTTGGCGGCCTCGGCATAGTCCTGCTGCACGCCGCGGCCGTAGTCGTAGCAATAGCCCAGCAGGTACTGGGCGAACGCTCGTCCGGCCTCGGCGACCGGGCGGTTCCACTTGACCGCCTCGCCGTAGTCCTGCGCCACGCCCTGGCCGAAGAAGTACATGCGCCCGAGCGCCTCTTGGGCGTCGGCGTTGCCACCCTCGGCGGCGATCTTGTAGAACTGCGCGGCCTGGGCCTGGTCGACGGCCACGCCCTTGCCGAAGTCATACAGGTAGCCGGCGAGGAACGCGGGATACACCTTGCCCGCCTTCGCCGCCCCCGCGCACATCTTCACGGCTTCGATCTCGTCCTTGCGGATGATGTTCTCGCCGAAGAAGTAGGCGGTGCACAGCTTCTCCATCGCCTCCGGATGCGCCTGGTCGGCGGCCTTGCGGTACCACTTCAGCGCCTCGGCGTAGTCCTGCACGGTGCCGCGCCCGAGACTGAACGCTTCCGCCAGGTAGAACTGCGCCTTCGACTCACCGGCTTCGGCCTGCGGTTTGAACTGGTCGAACGCCGTCCGGTAGTCGCCCTTGTTCCAGGCCTCCACCCCGGCCTGCACATCCGCCCAGGCTTCCCCCGCGAAGGCGAGAAGTATCGCCAGGGTCGCACCTGCTCGCATCACTCTCCTCCGATTCGTCTGCGTGAGCGGCCGCGCCAACTTGCCGTTGACGCCAGGTCACCGATAACCCAGATGGCCGATAAACCCAACTACCGATGAACCAAGCGCAGCCGATCGCGGTGGGCCGCTGCGAAGAGGTAAATGATAAACCGAATCGCGGGGCCGCTCGCGGCTGACCTTCTCCCAACACCCTGTTAGTATGCGGGCCTGCCGTTCGCGCACGGGGAGGAGGAGAACCATGGAAGGGACTCAACCCGCACCGCATGTCGCCGAGCGCCAGCTCGGGCATCTGCCCCCGCTCAAGTTGGCCACCATGCCCGTGTACATGGGCCTGCTCGTCTACATCGGCCCGGGCATCCTGTGGGCGGCGCTCGCCCAAGGCTCGGGCGAGCTGATCTGGTGGCCTTACATGACCGCCAAGTACGGCACCGCCTTCCTGGGCCTGCTGATCATCGCGTCGCTGCTGCAATACTGGCTCAACCTCGAGATCTGCCGCTACACGGTGGTCACCGGCGAGACGCCCATCACCGGCTTCGGCCGGATCGGCCGCTGGCTGGCGTGGTCGGCGTGGGTTTTGGTCTTCCTCGAGAACATCTGGTTCGGCGCATACGCCTCCGCCGGGGGCACGGCACTGGCCGCGCTCACCGGCTTTCCCACGGGCTGGACCCCGCGCGGGCAGTCGCTGTTTTGGGCCTATCTGACCATCTCCATCTACCTGGTGGCGCTGGTGTTCAGCCGCGTGGCCTATGCCGCGGTTGAGAAGTTCTCCATGGCCGTCGTGCTGATCACCATGAGCGGGATCATCTTCGCGATGTTCCAGCCGAAGGTGCTCGCCACCGCCGGCGAGTTCTTCCCGGGGCTGCTGCCGCATCTGCCCGGCGAGGTTCCCAACTGGGAGCCGAAGGATTGGAACACGCTCGTGACCTGCATCGCCTTCGCCGGCGCCGGTGGGTTCGGACAGCTGGTCCTCGCCTACTGGATGCGGGACAAGGGCGTGGGCATGGGGCATATCGTGGGCCGCGTCACCTCGCCAATCACGGGGAAGGCCGAGAGCATCCCCGCCACCGGCTATTACTTCGCCGACACCGAGGAGAACAAACGCCACTACAGGGGCTGGGTGCGCTACTTCAGCGTCGAGAATGCGATCGGTGTAGGCCTGAACCTGCTCACCACCATCATCATGTGCTGGCTCGCTTTCGCGCTGCTGCTGCCCACCGGCACGGTGCCCCAGGGCTGGGACATCGCCGTGGTGCAATCGGCCTTCTTCGAAGTCGCCTGGGGCGACATCGGCAAGGCGCTGTTCCTGATCGTGGCGGCGGCCTTCCTGTGCGACGCGTGGCTGCAGCTGACCGACGGCTTCTCGCGCATCCAGGCCGACTTCTTCTACTCCAACTTCAAGCGCGCCCAGAAGCTGCATTACCGCAGCTGGTACTACATCTTCGTCGGCATCTTCACCGCGCTCACCACGGTCACCATGCTGATGGCGCAGCCCGATACGCTCATCATCATCCGCGGCGTGATCGCGTTCCTCGCCATGGCCATCATCGCACCGGCGTTCGTGTATCTGAACTACGTGATGCTGCCCAGGGTGTTCCCGAAGTGGATCCGGCCGCATCCGGTCACGCAGGCGTTGATGCTGCTGTGCACGGCGGCTTACATGGTGATGGCGGTGGGTTATGTGGTGCTCAACTGGCGGCAGATCCTGGCGATGCTGGGCGGATAGGTTCGAGGCAAAGCGCCGGTTCGCGCTGTTTCCGATCGTCTTCGTCGCGCTGGCCTGCGAGGGCGCCTGCGTGCAGGCGCAGACGCAGCTGCAATACCAGAAGCGCGCGAACCACTACGAGGGCGTGCGTGCGCGCCCCGTGTCCGGCTTCGACATCGAGCTCCTCGCCGCACAGGCGGCCTACGCCGACGATGCGGAGAAGATCGGCGAGCGCTTCCACGTGCGCTTCTTCCTGACGCGTCCACGCGCCGTCCACCTGGTGGTCCGGGAGCTCGACTACCGCTACTTCTATTGGCTCGACCGGGTGCAGCCCGAATCGCCGTGGCGCGCCGGTTTCGCGAACGTGTTCAGCTGGTCGACGGCGGACGTCGTGCGGCAGCTCGGCGACTTGCGCATCTCGGACCTCGGCGTGGTGGTGCGGCTGGACCGGGACACGCCGTCGGCGATCGAGGAGGTTGCGCCGGCGCTGTTCTACCAATCGCAGTTCCCGGCCGGAATCCGCGGGTACGTGTTCCATTTCAGGCTGCGAGAGGAAGCGATGCTGCGCGCCACGATCTTCAAGGACACGGGCACGGAGACGATCTGGTCTGCGCCGTCCGCTCGGCGTACTGCCGGCCGGCCGTTCTCGTACAAGTGGGATCTCGCCGAGGGCGGTGCGCCGGAAGGCACGTACCGCCTGGTCCTGTCGGGCTATCTACTGAGCACCAACGATCCGATCAGCCAGGTCGTGAGATTCCATCATCGGCCTCAGGTCCGCTGACCGCCTGGATGGTTCGCGTCTTCATCAGCTACGCAAGCGAGGATCGCCCGGGCGCCGAGCGCCTGGCGGAGGCCCTGGTGCAAAGCGGGTTTGCGGTGTGGTGGGACCGCAAGATCCCGCTCGGCAGCTCCTTCGACCAGGTCATCGAAGAGAACCTGGCGCAGGCCGACTGCGTGCTGGTGCTGTGGACGGCTGCATCGGTGCAATCGAGGTGGGTTCGCGCCGAAGCGTCGGAGGCCGCGGCACGCGAGGTGCTGGTTCCGGTGCTGATGGAGCCCGAGTTGAAGACTCCGCTGGAGTTCAGGCTGCTGCAGGCGGCCGACCTGTCGGACTGGTCGGGCGATGCGCAGCACGCAGAGTTCTCCACGCTGCTTGCTCACATCACCGCCATCGGCGGCCGCGCGGGAGCTGCGCAACACGACCCGGGCGCGGTCGGCGCGCACGCCGGGATGCAGCCCGCCGCCCGCGCCCGTCGACCGCCCGAGCCTCTCCGGGCGCGGGACAGCGCTTCGCTGCGCGGGCCACGCCGCCCGGGTCTGGCCTTGATGCTACTGGCGCCGGGCGTCGCGCTTCTGGCCGCAGCCCTTGCCGCGACGATCTGGCGCGTGCCGACGCGGTTGCAGCTCGATCTCGTCGTCGACCGGCTCGCGTTCACGCTCGCCGGGGAACGGGGGGTCGATATGCCGGTGCGCCCGCTCGGGTTCCGCACGCTGAGCATCGAGAACTTCGATCGGCTGACCTTCACGCCCGACCGGGTACGCTGGATCGCGCCCGGACCTTCCCGCATGCTGCCCAGGGCCGCCACCGTGGTCCTGAACAGCCCGGCAGACGCGGCGGCGGTAGCGGTCCTGGAAGGCGTGGGGCGCGGAAACGGCACGACCGGCGCCGGACGCATGCAGCCGCTGACGATCGCGCCGCGCAGCCGGGTGACCCTGACGACGAGCGCCGATGCCTCGAATCGCGTCACCCTGCGGGTGGAAGGACAGGCGCTGGACACCAACGTCCTGCCCGCCGCGGAGCTGGCGCTCTCCGCCACCAACGTCACGCTGGGCGAATCGCCGCCCTCGGCGCCGGCGGACGGCTCGGTTGCGCTCGCGTTCTCGCTGCCGGAGGATCGTCCCTTCGTTCAGGTGCAGGGCGCGCGCCGCTGGTTCGCGATCACGACCACGCTCAGCGCGGGCTCCGCGCTCGGCTTGCTGGACCGCGCCGGCGTGAACGGCGTCGAATTGCTCAAGCAGGGCGCGGATGGAACCGTGGAGAGCGCCGTCATCGCGAACGGCGAGATCCGTTATCCGCAGCAGCCGCGCATCGCACCGGTACAGGTCGGCGCGCGGAACTTCGTCACGCTCGGCGACATGAGCCGGACCGCCATTACCCGCCTGGAATTGTCGCCCGAGCGCTCGGGCATGCTGCTGACCATGGACGGTGTGGCGACCCAAGCCACCCTCGCGTCCGGCGGAGTCGAGCGGAGCCTGTGCGTCACCGCGCTGCAGAGCCTGTGGCACCGCAGCCGCGTCGGCGTCGTGCTGCTCGCCGCGGTTTGCCTGGCTTCGATGGCGGCCGGGGGCTACCGGCTGTACAACGAGCACGCGGTCGCATGAAGCGCTCGGCTGCACGCTGGGTTGGCTGGTGGGTGCTGCTGCTGATCGCGGGTGCCACGTGGCCGCAGGACCTGGACCGGCAGAAAGCGGGCGTGGTCAAGGTGACATCCAGGCTGGACGGCGCGCGCAGGACCGGCACCGGTTTCATCGTGCACCTGGACACCGACGCCGCATACATCCTTACCGCCTCGCATGTGGTCGAGGGCGACAACCGCCCGCTGATCGAGTTCTTCACACGTCGCAACGCGACAGCGGAAGCGGAGACGGTGCGCATCGAGGGCGGCGACCCGCGTGGACTGGCGCTGCTGGTGGTGCGCGGCAAGGACCGGCTGCCGGCCGGCATCGGCGCGCTGCCGTTGCGCCGCGGCGCCGACCTGCGCGGGGGCGAGTCGGTGGCGACTATCGGCTTCCCACGGGGCGGGGGGGCGTGGGCGGTGGTGCGCGCCACCGTGGTTTCGCGCGAGGGCCGCGACCTGATGCTCGACGGCAGCATCGACGAGGGCAACTCCGGCGGACCGGTGCTGATGGGAGAGAACGTGGTGGGGGTGGTCACACTGCTCGACGGCAAGTTCGCCCGCGCCGTACCCGCGGACCTGGTGAGTTTCGTCCTGGAAGGCTGGGGCGTGCGCCCGGACGCTGCGCGCGCGGCGAAGGGCGCCGCCCCCGCGCCGCCCGCCGAGCGCACCGAGGCACCGCGCGCCGAGCAGACTTCGCGTCCGGACGCGAGTGTCGAGATCACGCGCGTGCTCTGCGAGCGCCTGCGCGCCGGCACGAGCTTCCGGGTCACCTTCAACGGCCAGGCGCAGGGGCCGGCGGGCAGCGCGGTGCGCACGGCGCTGCTGCGCGCAGGCGAAGAGGTCTCGACGCCGAAGACGGCGTGCCAGGACTGGAACGGATGCCGGCGCGGGACGAGCGACCCGGGCGGGACCCGCTGGTCGGTCTCCGTCATCGCGCTAACGCCGGTCCCGACGCACGTCACGGTCGCGGTCATGCCCGAGGGCGCCGCGCCCGCGACACCCTACGCCACGCAGCGGGTCGAGCTGGACTGCCCGCGTTTCTGAAGCGCCGCGCGAGCGGC
>DATBMG010000081.1:0-16024 GCA_036554965.1 Burkholderiales bacterium | reverse complement strand
TCGGAGGGGCAGAGCAGCGCCTGGGCCAGGTTCAGACGCATGCGCCAGCCGCCCGAGAACCGTGCAACCGGGCGTTCGAGGTCGGTCTCACGAAACCCCAGACCATTGAGGATTTGCGCGGCGCGAGCGCGCGCCGTATAGCCGCCGTGCTGCTCGTACTCCGCGTGCAGGTGCGCCAGTCGCTCGGCATCCCCCGATGACTGCGCCTGCCGGCCGGCGTCGGCGGGGTGCTCGGGCGCGGCGTCGTCGCGGTGCGCCTGCTCCAGGGCACGCTCGATGCGCCGCAGCTCGCGGTCGCCGTCCAGCACGTAGTCGAGGGCGCCGGCGTCGCAGGCGGGCGTTTCCTGCGCCACGTGCGCCATGCGCAGGCCCGGCTGCAGCTCGACGTCGCCGCTGTCGGCATGCAGCTCGCCGCGCAGCAGCGCGAGCAGGCTGCTCTTGCCGCTGCCATTGGCGCCGGTGATGCCGATCTTCTGGCGCGGCGCGATGGCGAGGTCCACGCCGTCCAGCAGGCGCTTGCCGCCGCGCTGCAGGACGACCTTGCGCAGGGTGATCATGCGGGAGACCGACGCGACGCCGCTCTAGCTGCGCCGCGGGAAGGAGATGGGGTGGCTGATGGGACTCGAACCCACGACAACCGGAATCACAATCCGGGACTCTACCAACTGAGCTACAGCCACCACTGCGATCAAGCGCGGTCCGGAGCGACCGGACGATCCGGCACCAAAGCTGGCCTGCCCGACGGGACTCGAACCCATAACCCCCGGCTTAGAAGGCCGGTGCTCTATCCGGTTGAGCTACGGGCAGGGCTCTCACACGCTGGTCGGGGTGAGAGGATTCGAACCTCCGACATCCTGCTCCCAAAGCAGGCACGCTACCAGGCTGCGTCACACCCCGGAAGGGGGGCATTATGCCCGCCGGCCGGTGAGCCGGTCAATTTGGCCGCCGCGCAGGAACCCGGGTTTGCAACAGAAGTCTGACGAATCGGCCGACGCGCGCAGGCTGTCATTCCGGAATTAAAGTTGCTTGCAGGGGCACCCAAATTCTGCTATTAAAGCGCCTTTTTCTCACCGACCCCTTTTTTGCTTCGCCGAGAACCGACTCCGGGGGGAGATCACCTGATGACCGCCGAGTTCCACACCCCATTCAAGCCGTACCAGCCCAAGAAGGGCGAGGCGTACATGAACCCGAAGCAGCTCGATCACTTCCGCAAGATCCTCACTGCGCTGAAGGAAGAGCTGAGCCGGGACATCGACCGCACGGTGCACACCATGCAGGACGAGGCCACCATCTTCGCCGACCCGAACGACCGCGCCAGCCAGGAATCGGACATGGCCCTCGAGCTGCGCAACCGCGACCGCGAGCGCAAGCTGATCAAGAAGATCGAGGAGACCATCACCAAGATCGATGCCGGCGATTATGGCTACTGCGACAGCTGCGGCGTCGAGATCGGGCTCAAGCGCCTCGAAGCACGCCCCACCGCCACGCTGTGCATCGACTGCAAGACGCTCGACGAGCTGCGCGAGCGCCAGGTCGCCAAGTAGACCCGCCTGCCCTCCTGCGCAGACACGCATGCCGGTCCTGCGGCGGGCGTGGATTCACCCTCCTGACCGGCGTTTGCCGGCCGATAACAGCAGTCGCGGCGTTCCTTGAAACGCCCGGCGGGATGGCACTATAGTGCGCCGGCCGGGCCCGACGGCGCCGTGTCGTGCTCGAACGACCCGTGCCGCGGTGCTGGTGGCAACCGAGTGCCCCGGGGGTTACCGGCGCGGACCATGCATTTGCCATGAGGAGAACATCTATGCAGCGATGGCATGAAGCAGCCAGACGCGCCGCGCTGGCCGCGACTGTAGCGCTCGCCACCACGGCCTGGGCGGAGATGCACGGCGGCGACGTGACCCACGAGCGCATCCGCGAGGCCGACAAGCGCGCCGGAGACTGGCTCACCTATCACGGTACTTACAAGGGCTGGCACTACAGCGGCATCGACCAGATCAACAGCAAGAACATCGACAAGCTGCGCGTGGCCTGGACGCACGCCATGCCGCGCTCGGTGCGCGGGCTGCAATCCATGCCGTTGGCGGCCAACGGCGTCCTGTACTACTCGGGCTCGTACAACCAGGTGTTCGCACTGGATGGCGCCAGCGGCGAGGTGATCTGGTACTACCGGCAGAAGCTCAACGAGGACCTGGTCTCGAAGCAGACGCACTCGCCCTACAACCGCGGCATCGCCCTGGGCCTGGGCCATGTCTACATGGGCACCCTGGACGGCAAGCTGGTGGCGATCGACATGAAGACCGGCAGGCTGGTATGGGAGACCAAGCTGATCGACTCGGAACGGCTCACCGTCGGTTTCACCGGCGCGCCGCTGTTCGTCAAGGACAAGGTGATCATCGGCTCGCAGGGCGGCGAGTGGCCTTACCGCGGCCCGATCTTCGGCGTGGACGCGCGCACCGGCCAGGAGGTGTGGAAGTTCTACACCGTGGGCGGCAACGACGGCACGCAGTCCGATGCGCGCAACACCTGGGGAAACGACACCTGGCTCACCGGGGGCGGCGGGGGTTGGATGGCGGGCGGTTACGACGCCGAGACCGACACCGTCTGGTGGGGCACCGGCAATCCGGCGCCGCTGTACGACTGGTCGGGCGCCGATTGGATGACCGCAGGGGCACGGCCCGGCACCAACCTGTACACCACCTCGGTGATCGGACTCGACCCCGAGTCCGGCGAGCTCAAGGCCTACCACCAGGAGCTGCCGCACGACGCCTGGGACTATGACAGCGCCGTGGGCGAGTTCCTGATGCTCGAGCGCCGCGGCAAGAAATACATCGTGCACCCGAACAAGAGCGGGTTCGTGTTCGTCTACGACCGGAAGGGCAAGGTGCAGAACGTCTGGCGCCTGGTGAAGAACATCAACTTCGTGCAGGACATCAAGACCGACGGCACCCTGGTCGGCCGGCGCGACCTCACCGAGGGCGAGCACAAGAACCTGTGCCCGTTCATCGCCGGCGGCATCAGCTGGAACGCTGGCAGCTACAACCCCAGGACCGGGCTGTACTACAAGGTCGGCAACGAATGGTGCATGGACCTCACGGTGAAGAGGACCGTGCCGATCCTGGAGCCGATGGCGCAGCTCAACATCGGCGCCGACTTCAGCCTGGTCAATCCCCAGGGCGAGAAGGCCCACGGCCGCGTGGCGGCGCACGACCCGCTGACCGGCGCCAAGAAATGGGAAGTGCGCTTCCCCGAGCCGCCGCTCGCGAGCCTGCTGTCCACCGCCGGCAATCTGGTGTTCGTGCCGGATGCGCGCGGCATCCTGCGCGCGCTGGACGCGAGCAGCGGCCGCGAGCTGTGGAAGCACAACAACGGCCAGGGCCACAACGGCGGGATCATCAGCTACCTGGGCAAGGACAAGAAGCAATACGTGGCGGTGGCCACCGGCTGGGGCGGGCTGGCTGGAGACGACTACGCCAATTTCTTCGGCCCGCCTTTCAACACGTTCCCGAAAGACTCCGGCGTGCTGGTGGTGTTCGCGCTGCCGTAAACCGGCGCGAGCCGAAGCGCGTTGATCGGGCGAGCGCCTTGCGCTCGCCCTTTTGTTACCCGCCGCTCGGGCAGCACGTGAAGCCGTTGACGCTCGCTGCAGTGCTCGCCGTGCTGGGCGCCGCGCCCGGCACGGCGCGTGCTGCCGACCCGGGGCAGCCGGGCGGCGCCAAGCCGCCGCGCGATCCCGCGCAGATCTTTGCCACCACCTGCGGGTGGTGTCATCATCAGGGCGGGCGCCAAGCCGGCAAGGGGCCGCAGCTGATGGGCACCCGGTTGAGCGACGGCGAGATCGTCCAACGCATCCGCAAGGGCAAGCAGGGTTTCATGCCGGGATACGAGGGCGCCTTCAGCGAGGAGGAGCTTGCGGGCCTGGTGCGCTATATCCGCGGGCTGCGGCCGCGTTAGCGCCGCTGCAACTTCGCGGGGAGGGGCGCATGTGCTTGCACCGAATCAGGAATTCAACGAGGGGCGCGGCCGACGGCGGGCCTGGCGGCCGGGCAGACGCGATGCCACGAGCAGCCTCAATCGTCCGACTGCGCGCCGCCGGAGTGTGGAACTTATGCGGCCACACCACGCCAAACGAATACGCGGGACCAACGAATAGGCGGGACAACCGGGTCGAGCGGGCTTAGACCCGTGGCCGCCTCCGATCAACTCAAGCGGACATGACATTGCGATGAAGCAGAGCGAAAAGATGTTCAATCCCCGCGATATCCGCCACCGGCTAGGCATGAACCAGCAGGAGTTCTGGGGGCGCATCGGCGTGACCCAGAGCGGTGGATCGCGTTATGAAAGCGGCCGCGCCATGCCCAAGCCGGTGCAGGAGCTGCTGCGGCTGGTGCACGTCGACCAGATCGATGTCAGAAAGATAACCCGCGGGGACTTCCAGGTGATCGCCTACTTGAAGACGCGCGAGCCGCAGCTCTACAAGCGGCTGCGGCAGCAGGCGGTCAGCGGCGGCAACTCGGTACACAAGCGCGCCAGGCACCGCTGAGACGCAGGTGTCCCAGACGTCCGGTTCGCTCCCTTCCCGGGGACTGCGCGGGGCGCGCATGCCGGCGTATACTCACCGGTCCGGGGCGCGTACGCGCGCGCCGTCGGCGCTGCGGACGATCCTTGCCGGGGGCATCGGCGTCCGGCACGAACTTGTCGCGTCCATACCAACAGCCGGAGGAACCATGAAGATCACCGCATTCGTCGGCGCGCTGGCGCTGCTTGCCGCGCTCGCCGTACCCGTCCTCGCCGACGACAACATGACCGTGGCCAAGGGCAGCGTCGCGCCCGGCGACGGCCACTCGGTCACATTGAAAGGCAACGCCTTGCCGCTGGCGGGAAGCGCGGTCAAGGTCGGCGTGCCCCTGCCCGCAGCCACCTTGATCAACGGCAGCATGCAACCGATCAACATCGCCGAGGCCAAGGGCAAGGTGCGCATCATCAACGTCGTGCCGTCGCTGGACACTCCGGTGTGCGACGCGCAGACCCACGAACTGGTGGAAAAAGACCCGGCGCTGGCCGAGGCCATCGAGCTGGTGACGGTAAGCATGGACCTGCCGTTTGCGCAGCAGCGCTGGGCGCGTGCCGCCAAGGTCAAGAACGTCACCTTCCTGTCCGACCACCGCAATGGCGACTTCGGCATGAACAACGGGCTGTTGATCCAGCCCTTGCGCCTGCTCGCCCGCGCCGTGATCGTCACCGACAAGGACGGTGTGGTGCGCTACCTGCAGGTCGTCCCCGAAGTCACCGAGCTGCCCGACATGGACGCAGCGATGAGCGCGGCCAAGGGGCTGATGTAACAGACCCCCGACCGCAAGAGAGGCCCTGCCTAGTGCAGGGCCTTTTCGTTTGCAGTGCATCGATCGCGTATCATTGGCGACGACGGCCAAACCGTGGAAGGGTGGCAGAGTGGTTGAATGCACTGGTCTTGAAAACCAGCGACGGGCAACCGTCCGTGGGTTCGAATCCCACCCCTTCCGCCGCGATTGAGCCGAATGGGGCGGTCAAGGGCATACGGGCTTGACGGACCCCTCCATCCAGGACGCCGATGAGGTAGCGCGGGCTCTGGGCACGGACCTCGAGCGTGGGCTCAGGGCGCAGGAGGCCGCGCGCCGGCTCTCGGAAGACGGCCCGAACGAGCTGCGCGCAACGCCGCCGATCCCCCCCTGGCGGCGGATACTGGCGCAATTCCACGATCCGCTCATCTATCTGCTGCTGGCGGCGATGGCCATCTCGCTCGCCGCCTGGGCGTTCGAAGGCCGCCTCGGCTGGCCGGTGGATGCGATCGTCATCGCGCTGATCGTGGCCATCAACTCGATTCTGGGCTATCTGCAAGAGGCCAAAGCGGAGAGCGCCGTGGCGGCACTGACGCGGATGAGCGCGGTGACTTCCGCCGTCGTGCGCGACGGGCAGGTGCAGCGGGTGCCCAGCGCCGAGCTGGTGCGTGGCGACGTGCTGGTGCTCGGCGAGGGGGACGCCGTGGGTGCGGACGCGCGCCTGGTGCACGCCGCGTCGCTGCGCGTGCAGGAAGCCTCGCTGACCGGCGAGAGTGAAGCCGTACTCAAGGACGCCGCGACGCTGCCCGAAGCGCGGGCGCTCGGCGATCGCCTCGACATGGTCTTCAAGGGCACCGCCATCGTGCAGGGCACCGGTCGCGCCCTGGTCACTGCCGTCGGCATGCAGACCCAGATGGGCTCGATCGCCGAGATGCTCGAGGCCACCGCGGAGGAGCCGACCCCTCTGCAGAGGGAGGTGGGGCGGATCGGGCGCATGCTTGGCATCGCGGTCATCGCCATCGCCGGGGTGGTGGTGACGACCGTGCTGCTGATCTCCGACATCCGCACCGCCGCCGATGTCATCGCCGTGCTGCTGCTCGGCGTGTCGCTGGCGGTGGCGGCGGTGCCCGAAGGGCTGCCGGCGATCCTGTCGGTGGTGCTGGCGATGGGGGTGCAGCGGATGGCGAAGCGCAACGCTATCGTCAAGAAGCTCTCCTCGGTGGAGACGCTCGGCTCCGCTTCGGTCATCTGCTCGGACAAGACCGGAACGCTGACCCGGTCGGAGATGACGATCGAGCGAGTGATGACCGCCTCCGGCGGCACCCGCGTCACCGGGATCGGCTACGCGCCGACGGGCCGGGTGGAGCACGATGGCGGCGAACTGGACGTGGGGCCGCTGCTGGCCGAGGACATCGTGGTGCTCAGCGGCGGCAGCCTGGCCGGCAACGCCGGCCTGCGCCAGACCGCGGAGGGGGTGTGGGAAATCCAGGGCGATCCCACCGAGGCGGCGTTCCTGGTGGCCGAGCGCAAGCTCGGTGTGGCCGAGCGGCGCCAGCGGCGCTTCGATCGCATCCGTGCGATCCCGTTCACCTCTCAGCGCAAGATGATGTCGACGATCGAAGTCGACCACGAGCACGACAACCAGATCGTGGTGATCAGCAAGGGCGCGCCCGATGTCCTGCTCGGGCGCTGCACCCGGGTCCGCGAAGGCATGGAGGTGGTCGCCCTCGATGACGCAAGGCGCGCGCGGATCCTGGCCGACGTCGACGCGCTGTCCGACTCCGCGCTGCGCACCCTGGCCGTCGCCTACCGTCCGCTCGAGTCGGGCGAGGAGACCGCGGCCGACGAGTCGCTGGAGCGCGACCTGATTTTCGCCGGCACCGTCGGCATCATCGATCCGCCGCGCGAGGAGGCGGCCGTCGCCATCCGCGACGCGCACCGGGCCGGCATCCGGGTGATCATGATCACCGGCGACCATCCGCGCACCGCCACGCGCATCGCCTCGGACCTCGGCATCGTCGAGGCCGGCGCGACCGCGCTCACCGGGGTCGAGCTCGACGCGCTGGACGATGCGGCCTTCGCCGAGGCGGCCCGGAGCACCTCCGTCTACGCGCGGGTTGCGCCCGAGCACAAGCTGCGCATCGTCGATGCCCTGCAGGCCGACGGTCACATCGTCGCGATGACCGGCGACGGCGTGAACGATGCGCCCGCGCTCAAGTCTGCCGACATCGGCATCGCGATGGGCGTGACCGGCACCGAAGTCGCCAAACAGGCGGCCAAGATGATCCTGGCCGACGACAACTTCGCCACCATCGTCGAGGCCGTGCGCGAGGGGCGCGCCATCTTCGACAACATCCGCAAGTTCCTGCGCTACCTGCTGTCGTCGAACATGGGCGAGGTGCTCACGGTGTTCCTGGGTGTAGTCCTGGCCGGGTTGATCGGGCTGACCGGCTCCGGCGAGGCGCTGGTGCTGCCGCTGCTGGCCACCCAGATCCTGTGGATCAACCTGATCACCGACTCCGGGCCCGCGCTGGCGATGGGCATCGATCCGGAGACCGACGACGTCATGGCCCGCAAGCCGCGCCGCCTGACCGAGCGGGTGATCGACGCACCCATGTGGGCGGGAGTGATCGAGATCGGCGCGGTGATGGCGGCAGTGACGTTGCTGACGATCGACCTGTACCTGCCCGGCGGGCTGATCGTAGGCGGCGGCCGCGATCTGGACAACGCGCGCACCGCCGGGTTCACCGTGCTGGTCTTCGCCCAGCTGTTCAACTGCTTCAATGCCCGTTCGGAGGGCAGCAGCGCGTTCCGGCGCATGTTCGCCAACCCCTGGCTGTGGGGCGCAGTCTCGTTGTCGGTGCTGCTGCAGCTGGCGGTAGTCCACCTCGCCTTTCTCAACGTCGCCTTCGGGACGGTGCCGCTGGAGCCGGACCAGTGGCTCGTGTGCGCCGCGATGGCGAGCGCGGTGCTGTGGTTCAGCGAGCTGCGGAAGTGGCTGCGGCGCGCGTTGGGACAGTTCGCGTCGACCGCCGTCGCGCGTTAGGTCAGAGATTGGATGGCATAGGAGACGCGCGCAATGGCCCGAGACATCGCCGTTGGACCCGAGGACCCCTACGCCGCGCACCGCAGGTATCTGCTGCTCCTCGGTGTGCTGTTCGCCATTCTGTGGACCGTGCTCGCGATCAAGCCCTGGTACCGCGGCGACTGGGCGCTCGAGAACGCCCTGGTGGCGGTGTTCGTGGTGTTCGTCGCGCTCACCTACAAGCGGCTGGTCTTGTCGCGCGTATCGTACACCCTGATCTTCCTGTTCCTGTGCCTGCACGAGACCGGCGCACACTACACCTATGCCGAGGTACCGTACGACGATTGGTTCAAGGCGTTCGGCGGGGTCACGCTGAACAGCCTGCTGGGCTGGGAGCGCAACAACTTCGACCGGGTGGTGCACTTCTGCTACGGCCTCCTGCTCGCCTACCCGGTGCGCGAGCTGTTCCTGCGCGTGGCGGCCGTGCGCGGCTTCTGGGGCTACTTCCTGCCGCTCGACTTCACCATGTCCACTTCGATGATGTTCGAGCTATTCGAGTGGCTGGCCGCTGAGGTGTTCGGCGGAGACCTCGGTCAGGCCTATCTCGGCACTCAGGGCGATGTCTGGGACGCGCACAAGGACATGGCGCTCGCCAGCCTCGGTGCGCTGATCGCAATGCTGGTCACGTTCGCCATCAACCGCTCCTTGCAACGCGACTTTGCGCGCGAATGGGCGGAGAGCCTGCGCGTGAAGCAGCCGCAACCGCTGGGCGAGGACGAGATCGCGCGCATGCTCGATGGCAGGAAGTAGCCCCGGATGCGCCAGGGATTTGCCCCGGCGCTCGCTCACCCTCCGCCAAGTCTCTCGAACAACGCCAGCGACTCGACGTGCGAGGTATGCGGGAACATGTTCATCACACCCGCGGCGCGCAACCGGTAGCCCTTCTCGCGCACCAGCACGCCGGCATCGCGCGCGAGCGTCGCAGGATTGCACGACACGTACACCAGCCGGCGTGGCCGGTCCTCGCCCAACGCCTGCACCAGCCGGTGGGCGCCGTGTCGGGGCGGGTCGACCAGCAAGCCGTCGAGCGGACCGAGCTCCGCGAGCACGCGCTGCGGCGCTTCGAACAGGTCGGCGACGCGGAACCGCGCGCGCTGCGCCAGTCCATTGCCCCGCGCGTTCTCCTCCGCGCACGCCACCAGCTCCGCGCTACCCTCCACTCCGACCGCCTGCGCCCCGCGGCGCGCCAGTGCCAGGGTGAAGTTGCCCAGGCCGCAAAACAGGTCGGCGAGGCGCTGGCCCGGGCGCGGATCGAGCAGACCGACCGCGCGCCGCACCAGCACCTCGTTCACCGCGCGGTTCACCTGCGTGAAGTCGCTCGGTCGGAAATGCAGCGTGAGGTCGAAGTCGGGCAGCCGGTAGAACAGGGGGCGCAGCCGTTCCGGTTGCAGGGGCCGCACCGAGTCGGGCCCCTCCGGCTGAAGGTAGATGTCCACCGCATGGCGCTCGGCGAACGCACGCAGCAGCGCGAGATCGTGCTCGCCGACCGGATCGAGCACGCGCAGCACCAACGCATCGGCCGCCTCGCCCGCGGCGAACTCGACTTGGGGAATGCGTGCCGCGAGCTGCATGGCGCCGAGCAACTTGCGCAGCGGCAGGATCAGAGCCGAGATGCGCGCTGGCAGCACCGCGCACGAGTCCATCTCCAATACCATGTGCGTGCGGCGCTCGTGGAAGCCGACCAGCACGCCGCCCTTCTTCGCGACGTGGCGCACGGCGAGGCGCGCCCGCAGGCGATAGCCCCACGCCGGGCCGTGGATCGGTGGCAGAATCTCCTCGGCGCGCACGCCGCCGAGGCGCGCCAGGCTGTCCTCCAGGGTGCGCTGCTTGATCGCCACCTGCGCGCGCTCGTCGAGGTGCTGCAGGCTGCAGCCGCCGCAGCGCTCGAAATGCGGGCAGGGCGGGACGACCCGCTGACTGCTCGCGTGCAGGATGCGGGTGGCGCTCGCTAGATCGAAGCTGCGCTTGCGGCGCCAGGTCCGGATCTCGACCGACTCGCCCGGGAGCGCGCCATCCACGAAGGTCACCTTGCCGTCCACGCGCGCAATGCCGCGCCCTTGCTGATCCAGGGACTCGATGTGGACGGCGACGCTCAACGTTCTACGTCTAAGACGCGGCGGCCGACGCGCCGTACGCGACGTCCCAGGCGGCGAGGAATTCGTGCCAATGCGCGGCGCTCGACCGCGCCAGGGTGCTGCGCACCAGCTCCAGCTCGCTCTGGTACTGCCGCGGGCTGAGCGCTCCGCGCATGAGCTGGAAGCGCAGGAACACCAGGAAGGTGTTGGCGGCGTCCGTCTCGCAGTAGTTGCGCACCCGCGCGAGCTCGCCGCGCTGCACGGCGTCCCATACCTGTCCGCCGTCCATGCCGAGCTTGCCCGGGAAGCCGAGCAGCTGAGCGATCTCGTCGAGCGGAGCGGTGGCGCGCGGCTGATACATGGACAACAGGTCCATCAGATCCAGGTGGCGCGTGTGGTAGCGGCTGATGTAGTTGTTGTAGCGGAACTCGCGATCGTCATCCCCCAGGTCCCAGTAGCGCCGCGCCTGCACGCCGTTGATCAACCCCCGGTAATGCAGCACCGGCAGGTCGAAGCCCCCCCCGTTCCAGGACACCAGCTGCGGCGTGTACTTCTCGATGCCGTCGAAGAAGCGCTGCACCAGGCCGGCCTCGGATTCGCCCGGTTCGCCCAGCGCCCACACGGTGAAGGCGTTACGCTCGCGCAGCGCGCAGGCGACCGCCACCACGCGCTGCAGATGCAACGGCAGGAACTCGCTGCCGGCGACCTGGCGGCGGCGATGGAATGCCATCTCCGCCACGTCGCGGTCGCTGATGCCGGCCGGGATACCATGCAGCCGGCGCAGCCCGGCGATGTCCGGGATGGTTTCGACGTCGAAGGCGAGGACGGGTGTCATGGCGGGATGCAAATCGTGTAAGGATTGTATATCCGACGTGGACGGCGCGCCGGACGTGCTACCATGAGTTGCGCACGACACCGCGGGCATCGACAAGAATCGGGAGGGAGACAGCAAGCGTGGGCAACCCAGCGCGCCTCGAGCCGGCTTCTTCCGAAGGGCCGGAGATCCCCGATCATGTCCGCCATCACCGACTGCGCGAGTGGGTGATGCAGATCGCGCGCCTGACGCGGCCGCAGCGCATCGTCTGGTGCGACGGCTCGGATGCCGAGTACGCCGCGCTGTGCGACGAACTCACACGCGCCGGGACGTTCGTACCGCTCGACCCGGCGAAGCGCCCCGGCAGCTTTCTCGCTCGCTCCGACCCGTCCGACGTCGCGCGCGTCGAGGACCGCACGTTCGTGTGCAGCATCCATCGCGCGGATGCCGGCCCCACCAACAACTGGGTGGAGCCCGGGCAGATGAAGGCCCGGCTCACGCGGCTGTTCGAGGGCTGCATGCGCGGGCGCACGATGTACGTGCTGCCGTTCTCGATGGGGCCGGTCGGCTCGCCCATCTCCCACATCGGCGTGGAGATCACCGACTCGGCTTACGTCGCCGCCAGCATGCGCATCATGACGCGCATGGGCCTCGCGGTGGTGGAAGCGCTGGGCGAGGATGGCGAGTTCGTCGCCTGCCTGCACTCGGTCGGCATGCCGCTCGCCCCGGGCCAGCCCGACGTGCCCTGGCCCTGCAACCGCGAGCACAAGTACATCGTGCATTTCCCGGAGGAGAACGCGATCTGGTCCTTCGGCAGCGGCTACGGCGGCAACGCGCTGCTGGGCAAGAAGTGCTTCGCGCTGCGCATCGCCTCGGCCATGGCGCGCGAGCAGGGTTGGCTGGCCGAGCACATGCTGATCCTGGGCGTGGAGTCGCCCGCCGGCGAGAAAACCTATGTGGCCGCGGCGTTTCCCAGCGCCTGCGGCAAGACCAACTTCGCGATGCTGATCCCGCCGCCCGCCTTCGGCGGCTGGAAAGTGACCACCATCGGCGACGACATCGCGTGGATCAAGCCCGGCGCGGACGGACGGCTGTACGCCATCAATCCGGAGTCCGGCTTCTTCGGCGTCGCGCCCGGCACCTCGCCGAAGTCCAACCCGAACGCGCTCGCCACGCTGGCGCGCAACTGCGTGTTCACCAACGTCGCGCTCACCGAGGACGGCGACGTGTGGTGGGAGGACCTGACCGACGAGCCCCCGGCGCGCCTCATCGATTGGCAGGGCCGTCCGTGGACGCCGGATTGCGGGCGCAACGCGGCCCACCCGAACGCGCGCTTCACCGTGCCGGCGTCGCAATGCCCGGCCATCGACCCGGACTGGGAGAAGCCCGAGGGCGTGCCGATCTCCGCGTTCATCTTCGGCGGCCGGCGCAGCCAGTCGATCCCGCTGGTGTACGAAGCGTTCAGCTGGGCGGACGGCGTGTACGCCGCCGCCACCATGGGCTCGGAGACCACCGCGGCGGCCGCAGGCAACGTCGGCCAGGTGCGCCGCGATCCCTTCGCCATGCTGCCGTTCTGCGGCTACCACATCGGCGACTACTTCGACCACTGGCTGGAGATGGGCCGGCGCGTTCCCAACCCGCCGCGCATCTTCTGCGTGAACTGGTTCCGCCGCGACGCCGACGGCAGATTCCTTTGGCCCGGCTACGGCGAGAACATGCGCGTGCTGAAGTGGATCGTGGACCGCTGCCGGGGACGCGCCGGCGCGACCCAGAGCGTGCTGGGCTGGATGCCGCGCGAGCACGACCTGGAGTGGGCCGGCCTGGATGCGGGCGTTCGCAGCCGCTATCCGGAGTTGATGTCGATCGAGCGCGACCCGTGGATCCACGAGCTGCTGCTGCACGAGGAGCTGTTCGTCAAGCTGTACGACAAGCTGCCCAAGGAGTTCGTGCTCAAGCGCGAGCTGCTGCTGGCGAGCCTGTGGCGCTCGCCCGAGCGCTGGACGGTGCGCTAAGCCCGGCCCAGGATCGCGAGCGCAACCGGCGGCGGCCGCTTCCCGCTACTGCTTCAGCAGCCAATCGACGTAGCGCCGCACGCCCTGCTCGACGCTCAGCAACGGCGCGCTGTAGCCGGCTTGGCGCAACTGCGCGAGGTCGGCCTTGGTGAAGCTCTGATACCTGTCGGGCAGGCCGGCCGGGAACGGAATGTAGTCGATGACGTTCTGCGCCAGCATCTCCTCCAGCGGCAGGGGATCCTTGCCCTGCGACGCGCGCACCGCATTGATCGTGGCCACCGCCAGTTCGTTGAAGGTCTGCGCCCGGCCGGTGCCCACGTTGAAGATGCCCGAGCGGCCAGGATGGTCGAGGAAGAACAAGTTCACCTGGACCACATCCTCGACGAAGACGAAGTCGCGCCGCTGCTCGCCGGCGGCGTAACCGCCGCTCCCCTCGAACAGCTGGACACGCCCCTGCGCGCGGTACTGGTTGAAGAAATGCCAGGCGACCGAGGCCATCCGCCCCTTGTGCGCTTCGCGCGGACCGTAGGCGTCGAAGTAGCGCAACCCGACGACCGGAGCGTTGCTCTCGCTCAAGCGGCGCCGCACCACCTGATCGAACAGCAGCTTCGAATAGCCGTACACGTTGAGCGGCTTCTCGAATTGCGCGTCCTCCTGGAAGCTCGGGCCGGCGCCGTACACCGATGCCGAGGAAGCATAGAGGAACGGGATGTCTTCGGACCGACAGAACTCGAGCAGCTCCAGCGAGTAGCGGTAGTTGTTGTCGAGCAGGTAGCGTCCGTCGCCCTCCAGGGTGTCCGAGCAGGCGCCCTGATGCAGCACGGCGCTCACCTCGCCGTCGAAGTCGCCGGCGGCGAGCGCCTGGCGGAAAGCGTCCTTGTCCAGGTAGTCGGCGAGCGTGCAGTCGACGAGATTGCGGAACTTGCCGCCGCGCGCGAGGTTGTCCACCGCGATGATGTCGGTGTCGCCGCGGCGGTTGAGCGCCTTCACCAGGTTGGATCCGATAAAGCCGGCCGCACCGGTAACGACGATCATTTTCGGGCCGGCGGGATGCTCAGGAGAACAGCTCGTCGGGACGGACCACCGCGGTGCCCAGCTTGCTCACCACGATGCCCGCCGCCTTGTTGGCCCAGCGCACCGCATCGGCCAGCGGCGCGCCGGTCGCCAGGACGACGCCGAGCGTGGCGATCACGGTGTCGCCCGCGCCGCTGACGTCGAACACCTCCTTCGCCACGGCCGGCACGTGCAGGACCTGGTCCTTCAGGAACAGGCTCATCCCCTCCTCGCTGCGCGTGACCAGCAGGGCCTCGAGCGCCAGCTGCTCGCGCAGCCGCTGCCCGCGCGCCTCGAAATCCGCGTCGCTCTTCCAGCTGCCGACCACAGTGCGGAACTCGTTGCGGTTGGGGGTCAGCAGGGTCGCGTGCCGGTACTTGTCGTAGTCGTCGCCCTTCGGATCGACCAGCACCGGCTTGCCGGCGGCGCGCGTGGCCTGGATCATGCGCTCCACGTGCGTCAGCGCGCCCTTGGCGTAGTCCGACAGGATCACGACCTCGGCCTGCCCGAGGCGCGACTCGAAGTCGGCGAGCTTCGCCTCCAGCGCGTTGGCCGCAGGAAGATTCTCGAAATCGATGCGCACCAGCTGCTGTTGCCGTCCGACTACCCGCAGCTTGACGGTGGTGCTGAGAGTCGGGTCGCGCGTCAGATGCGCGTGCACCCCCTCCGCGGCGAGCAGCCGGCCCAGGCTCGCCCCCGGCTCGTCCTCTCCGATCACCGCCAGCAACTGCACCTGCGCGCCCAGCGCGGCGGCGTTGCGCGCCACATTGGCGGCGCCACCCGGGCGCTCCTCCATGCGGCCGATGCGCACCACCGGCACCGGCGCCTCGGGCGAGATGCGGCTCACCTCCCCGAACCAGTACTGGTCGAGCATGACGTCGCCCACCACCAGGAGGCGGGCCTTGCCCAGCCGGGCGCGATCGATGTTCATCACACGCCGGCTCCACGTCCCACACCGTGGTATTCGAGGCCGGCGCTGCGCACCATCGCCGGATCGTACAGGTTGCGGCCGTCGAACAGCACCGGCTCGCGCAACCGGCTGCGGATGTCCGCGAAGTCCGGGCTGCGGAACTCCTTCCACTCGGTGACGACGATCAAAGCGTCCGCTCCATCCAGCGCCGCCATCGGCGTGGCTGCGTAATCCAGCCCCGGCCGGCCGGCGTACAGGCGGCGCGCCTCCTGCTCTGCGGCCGGGTCGTAGGCGAGCACGCGCGCGCCGCGCTCGAGCAGACCGTCGATCACCGCCCGGCTTGGCGCCTCGCGCATGTCGTCGGTGTTGGCCTTGAAGGCCAGCCCCCAGAGCGCGAAGCGGCGGCCGTCCAGCCGCTCGCCGAACCGGCGCATCACCTTGGCGAGCAGCAGCCGCTTCTGGTCGTGATTGACCTGCTCCACCGCCTGCAGCACGCGCAGCTGCATGCCGTTGTCCGCGGCCGTGCGCTGCAGGGCCTGCACGTCCTTGGGGAAGCACGATCCGCCGTAGCCGCAGCCGGCGTACAGGAAGTGGTAGCCGATGCGCGGATCCGAGCCGATGCCGCGGCGCACCTGCTCGATGTCGGCGCCCAGCCGTTCGGCCAGATTGGCCAGCTCGTTCATGAACGAGATGCGCGTGGCGAGCATGGCATTGGCGGCGTACTTGGTGAGCTCGGCGGATCTCACGTCCATCACCAGCA
>DATBMG010000055.1:0-25894 GCA_036554965.1 Burkholderiales bacterium | reverse complement strand
CAGCATCACCGGCGTGCTGGACGCCTCCGACAGCTCGAAGCCCTTCTCCACCATGCGCACGATGCTGGGCAGATCCGGCCGCGGGTCGAGCAGCCACATCTGCGACTTCATGGCGAAGGCGTGCGTGCGCTCCTGGATGATGGAGGCGCCTTCGCCGTAGTCCTCGCCCAGCACGATCAGCGTGCCGCCGCGCACGCCCGCAGAGGCGAGGTTGGAGAGCGCGTCCGAGGCAACGTTGGTGCCGACGATGGACTTGAAGGTCACCGCCCCGCGCAGCGGGTAGTTGATCGATGCGCCCAGCATGGCGGCCGCGCCCGCCTCGGAGGCGTTGGTCTCCACGTGCACGCCCAGCTCGTCCAGGATGTCGTGCGCGTCGTTAAGCACGTCCATCATGTGCGAAACCGGTGCACCTTGGTAGCCGCCGACGTAGGCGACGCCCGACTGCAGCAAGGCCTTGGTCACGGCGAGGATGCCCTCGCCGTTGAACACTTCGCCCTCGCCCAACCGCAGCAGCGCGACCTCTTTCTTGAACGACCGCTCCATGACTACCTGTCCAGCAAACTCTTGGGCAGCCACACGGCCAGCCCGGGAAACAGCATCACCGCCGCGAGCATGACCAATCCGATAAGCACATAGGGGGTCACCGCCCGGAAGATCTGCGCCATTGTAATCTGCTTCGGCGCCACCCCTTTCATGGTGAACAGCAGCATGCCGAAGGGCGGAGTGAGCAGCCCGAGCTGCATGGCGATCAGGTACAGCACCCCGAACCACACCGGGTCGTAGCCGTAGTGCTGCACCAGCGGCATGAAGAAAGGCAGGGTGAGCAGCATCATGCTCACCTGGTCGATGAAACAGCCGAGCGCGAGCAGGATCAGCAGCATGCCGACGAGCACACCCCAGGGGCCGAAGTCGGCGGTCCGCACTGCCGTCACCAGTCCGTCGGTCGCGCCCGAGAAGGTGAGCACCTGCGAGAAGGTGGTGGCGCCCACGATGATGAACAGGATGATGCCGGAGATCGCCGCCGTGCCGAGCAGCGCCTTCATCAGACCCGACAGCGTCAGCGCCCGGTAGGCCCAGGCGACAACGACCGTTGCGACTGCGCCGACGGCCGCCGATTCGGTGGGCGTGGCCCAGCCCGCCACCATCGCGGCGATCACCACCACGAAGATCAGCACCAGCGGCGTGACATACAAGAGCAGCGGGCCCCAGCGCGACCAGCCACGCGCGGGCGCCTGCTCGAACGCCGGGGCCAGCGCCGGGTCTGCGTTCGCGCGCAGCACCACGTAGGCGACGAAGATCGCCGCCATCAGCACGCCGGGAACGATCCCTGCGATCAGCAGGTGCGAGATCGAAATCCCGGCCAGGCTTCCCAGCAGCACCGCCAGCGCGGAGGGCGGCACCAGCATGTCCACGCCCCCGATCGCCATGATCGGCCCCATCGCCATGCTCGGGTGGTAGCCGCGGCGCAGCATCTCCGGCAGCAGCAGGCTGCCGAGCAGCGCGGTGGTGGCGATGGTGGAGCCGGAGATCGCCGAGAACACCGTGCCGGCCACCACCGCCACCACAGCGAGCCGGCCGGGCACCTGGCGGATCAGCCGCTCGATGGCGTCGATCGCCTTCATTGCCACGCCGGTGTGGAACAAGACCTCGCCCATCAGCACGAAGAACGGGATCGGCGTGAGCGAGAAGTTGGTGATCGCCGCCACGCCGTTGCGCACGAGCTGCGCCAGGCCGGCCTCGCCGCCGAGGTAGTGCCAGGCGCCCACCACGTTGATCGCGAAGAAGGAGAAGGCGGCGGGCAGGCCGATGAGCAGTATCGCGGTGAGCGCGCCGAACAGCGACGCGGCGGCCAAATACCAGCTCATACCATCCCCTGCCGGGATGGCGCCAGGCCGTTTGCGCCCAGCATGCGCCTGACGAACTCCACCGCCAGCAGCGCGAAGCACACCGGCACCGGGACGAACAACCACCATTCGGGGAACACCAGGGTCTTGAAAACCATCGACCCCAGCGCCCGGGAGTCGGCGATCACGCGCACGCCGTACCACACGAACACCAGCGACACGGCGATGCCGACAAGATCCGCCAGAGCGTCGAGCAGGCGTGCCACAGTGCGCGGCAAAGCGCCGAGCAGCATGTCCAGCCGCACATGCTCGTTGCGGTAGAGCAGCCAGGGCGCGGCGAGGAAAGTGGCGAGAGGCAGGCTGTACTCGGAAACCTCCACCACCCAGGGGAAGCTGGACAGGCCGACGTTGCGCGCCACCACGTCGCCGGTCACCAGCACCGCGACCGCGCCGATGACGAACGCGGCCAGCACGCCGCAGGCTTGCATCAGCAGGTGGTAGGCGGAGCGCACCGGCATCCAGCGACTTGCAGCGACACCACCGATAGCGCGCCCCCTCTCCCCCTGCGGGGCAGGGCGGGGGTGAGGGGTGCGCTAGCTATGCCGGCAGAAGGGTCACGGCACGATCGCGAACGCGTTCAGCGGGGAACCGGTCATGCCGCGCAGGCGCAGGGGATTGAGCACCAGCACGAACTCGTGGTTCTTGCGCGCGGCCAGCGTCTCGCCCAGCTCCTCGAGGTTCATGTTCTCGACGATGTAGATGCCGTTGTCGGCGATCAGGACGCGGTGCGCCGGGAACACGGTGCCCTTCTCCGGGTAAACCTCGTAGGTGAGCTGATCGTCGCCGGTGAGGAAGACCTTGCGCTGCGCCAGCCACTTCGCCGCGCTCTCCCCGGGGCCGGGACGCAGGCCCATGTACTTCGCCTTGTCGCCGAAGAACTTGGCCCAGCCGGTGCGGATCAGCAGCGAGTCGCCCGCGCGCACCTCCACGCCCTGAGCTTTGGCGGTGGCTTCCAGGTCCGCGCCGGTGATCTCCTCGCCCGGAGCGAGCGCATCCACCTTCTTGTAGCGCGCCACGTCCAGCAGCACACCGCGGTTGACCAGGCGATCCTTCGGGTAGTTCTCGATGCCCAGCGCCGTGAGCCCGCTGGGCTGCTCGTTCTGCTCGGCGACGAGGCCCCCGAACATCTTGCCGTTGTGGCTGATGTGGCCGATGGCGTCGATCGTGGGCGAGCCGTGCTGGCCGCTGAAGTACATCATGTCCGAGGCGAACGCCAGCTCCGGGATCCACCCGGTCGTCTGCTTATGGGTGTTGCTCAACGTCGCCATGTAAGGCGGATTGAAGGACAGCAGCGGTGAGCGCGCGTCCCACACGTGATTCAGCTCCACCACTTTGGCCGCCTTCAGCGAGCGCAGCAGATCGCTGTCTGCCTCGGCCAGCGATGCGGTTGCGGCGCAGGATAGGAGCATGGCGCAGGCGAGCCCGCGTCCGAAGCGGCGAACGTTCATTGGGATCCTCCCTCTTGGTCTACTTGTCCGACGCGGGTAACTATAGCAGCCGTCACGCTGTTCGGTCACGCCTACAGGCAGCCGCGAGCGAAGCTCGCCTGCTCCTGGGCGGCGCTGAGCAGCAGGCTGACATCGTTGCCCGTCAGCACGAAGCGCATGCCGCGGCCGATGTAGCGCTTCATCAGCTCGCGGCCGTACACGCCGCCCAGGCCGGGCCACTTGCCGTGCTTGCGGCAGGCGGCGACCACCGTGTCGATCGCCGACACCACGCGCTCGTCGTCGAGCTTGCCGGGGATGCCCATTTCCAGGCACAGATCGTTGGTGCCCATCAGCAGCACGTCGATGCCCGCCACGCCGGCGATCTGCTCGGCGTTCTGCACCGCACGCGGAGTCTCGATCATGGCCACCAGGAGAGTGGCGTCGTTCAGTCCGCTCACCACGTCGGCGGCCGGCGTGGGTGCAAAACCGAACTGCGGATAGGCCCCGCCGATCGAGCGGCGCCCGAGCGGCGCGAACTTGAACGCGTCCACCATCGCACGCGCCTCGTTGGCGCCGTCCACGTGCGGGATGACCAGGCCCAGCCCGCCGCCGTCCAGGCAGCGCGTGCCCATTGCCAGCTCGCCGTGCGGCACCCGCACCAGCGGCGCGATCCCGGCATCGAGCGCCGCCACCGAGATCTGGAACGCGGTTTCCACCGAGGTGGCGCCGTGTTCCAGGTCGATGAACAGGAAATCGTAGCCCGCCGTCTTCATCACCCGCGCCACTTCGACGCCGCGCACACCGCGCACGCCCATGCCGATGGCCAGCTCGCCGCGCGTCAGGCGTTCCTTGGCCGGGTTCACGATCCGTTGCACCGTCTCCTCCCTTTGCCGAGCGACCGCGGGATTCTAGCTCCCCTCTCCCCGGCAGACAAAGTCGGGGAGAGGGTAGGAGGGCCGAGAGCGGACAGGGTGAGGCTCGGGAGAAGCCCGGACCCAAGGGTCGGAGCGGATGGGGGCAGCACGGTTCTTGCGACGGCATGCCCGGCTGACGCCGCCAAGCGTCGCCATCAGTATAAACTCCGCAGTAACACAGGAGATTTCCAGCGGTGAGCGGACGCATCGGAAAGCATGAGCTGACGCCTGGGGGCGCCATCGGGTCCCGGGTGACAACTTTCGTCGCAGCCGGGGTGTTGAGCGCTTTGCTGCACAACGGGCCCGCCCGCGCCCAGGACCAGGCGGCCGCACCGGCCGATCCGGCGTCGCGCGTGGGCGCGATCCTGGAGGAGATCAAGGCGCGCTATCCCGAGCCGATCGACGATCGGCGGATGATCGCCGACGCCGTCAACGGCGTGCTCGGCAACCTGGATCCGCACTCGGCCTACCTGGACGAGGTCGACTTCCGCGCGCTGCAGCAGGAGCATCGCGGTCGGTTCGGCGGCCTGGGCGTGGAGGTGCAGATGGAGCAGGGGGCGGTGAAGGTGGTCGCCACCTTCGACGGCACACCGGCGCAGCGCGCCGGCCTGCGACCCGGCGACCGCATCGTGCGCATGGGCGAGACCAACGTGCACGGGATGACGCTCGAGCAGGCGATCCAGATGGCGCGCGGCGAGCCCGACACCGCGATTACGCTCACCGTCCTGCCGCGCGATCGAGAAGAGCCGCGGGTCATGACCCTCAACCGCGCCGTCATCCACAGCCAGAGCGTGAAGGCGCGCCTGCTCGAGTCGGGCTACGCGTATCTGGCTATCTCTCACTTCCACGAGCAGACCGCCGAGCGCATGCTGGCGGCGCTCGCGCAGATGGTGGAGCGCACCGACGGCGGGGTGCGTGGCATCGTCCTGGATCTGCGCGACAACCCGGGCGGGCTGGTGCGCGGAGCGGTGGCGGTGTCCGCGGCCTTCCTGCCGCAGGACGCGTTGATCGTGTACACGCAAGGCGCTTCGCCGCACTCGGCCATGCGCTTCCATGCAGGCAGCGAACGTTATCTGCGCGGCACCGCGCCCGACCCGTTCGGTGCGCTGTCCCCCTTGGTGCAATTCGCGCCGCTGGTGGTGCTGGTGAACGGCGGCTCGGCGTCGGCGGCGGAGATCGTCGCCGGCGCGCTGCAGGATCACGCGCGCGCCCAGGTTGTGGGCACCCGCACCTTCGGCAAGGGCTCGGTGCAGGCGATCATTCCGCTCGGCGACGGCACCGGGCTCAAGCTCACCACCGCCTACTACTACACGCCGAAAGGCCGGCGCATTCAAGCGGTGGGCATCGCGCCCGACTTGGTGGTTGAGCGCTCCGTCGCCGTTGAGCGTCAGGCGCGGGATGGGGACACCCATTGCCGGGGCGATGCGGACTGGGACGCGCAGCGCGTTGGGCTGGACGTTTCAACCGCGCCCGGATCCGAGGATTGCCAGCTCGAGCGCGCGCTCACGCTGCTCGACGAGGCGCTGCTGGCGAGCGACGAGTAGCGCCGCGCCCGCCGCGCGGCCGCGTCGCCGGGCGCCCCACTGTCTCACGGGACAGACGCGCAAATCCACGCTTGCGTCAACGCCGCGCGGCCCGTCATGAAAAATCGGCGTGCGCGCAGCGCGTTAGGCGCCGTCTGTCCCCGAGCCGCACGCCGGCACGCTAAATGCGACACCAAAGGTCGAGGTTCCGCTGTCCGGCGCGTCCTCGCAGGCAAGCGGGCGCGCGTCGGGAAGCACAAGACGGAACCGCAGGGAGCTTCGACCGCTCGCGCTCGCGGTGCGCCGGTTCATCGGTGCCGTCGTCGCGTGCCGTGCTCGCGAGCAGCAGGCGATGAACGCCATCGCCTGCGCTCTCTCGACCAACAGCAAAGGAGATCGTAATGAGCAAGCTGTATGCAACCCTCACCGCCGCCACGCTGGCCATGTCCCTGAGCGGCTTCGCCGTCGCGCAGCAAGACGACGCCAAGAAGCAGGAGGAATACCAGGCCGCGCTGAAGAAGTGCGAGCCCCTGCAGGGCGCCGATAGGCAGAAGTGCATCGACGAAGCCAAGAAGAAGCACGGCCAGATGTAAGCTGCGCGCTCGACTCGAGCGCCCAAGGGGCGGAAGCCGAAAGGCTTTCGCCCTTTTTGTTGGCATGCGTATGGCACACTTCGCGTTTCCCCGCCCCGCCCGCATGACCGACGCCCGCACCGCCTGGATGCTGATCGCGCTGTCCGCCGCGACCTTCATGGTCACCTCCTCCGGCTCGGCCACGGCACCCTTCCTGCAGCACATCGCCGCCGACCTGTCCACCGGCCTGCCGGCGATCGCCAACCTGTTCTCGGTGCAGGCCCTCGTCTGGGGTAGCACGTCGCTCATCGCCGGCGCCCTGTCGGACCGCTTCGGCCGGCGTCCGCTGCTGATCACGGGCGTGCTGCTGATGGGTGCGACGCGGCTCGGGTTCGCCGGTGCCGGCAGCTACGGCGAAGCGCTCGCCTGGCAGGTGATCTCGGGCGTGGGCGGCGGCGCGTTCATGGGCGCCGTGTTCGCCACGGTCGCCGACAATATTCCGCCGGGCGCGCGCGGCCGCGCGCTGAGCTGGATCATCACCGGCCAGTCGCTGTCGCTGGTGCTGGGCGTGCCGGTGGTCACCCTGCTCGGCACGCTGGGCGGCTGGCGCATCGCGCTGGCGATCCACGGCGCGGTCACCATCGTGGCCGCGATCGCGGTGCGCCTGGGCACGCCGCCCGACCGCCCGCATGCGCACGACACGCACAAGGAGAAGCCGGCGCTCAGCGTGCTGCTGCAGCCCAGGCTGATCGCGTTGATGGCCGCGGGCACCACCGAGCGCATGTGCTTCGCAGTGCTGGCGCTGTATCTGCCCACCTACCTGCAGCGCGCCTACGACGTGACGCTCGCGCCTCTGGCGCTGGCCTTGGCGCTGGTGGCGCTGGGCACCTTGAGCGGCAACGTCATCGGCGGGCGCATCGCCGACCGCATGCGTTCGCGCGCGTGCTTGTTCGCGGTCACATCCGTGGTGACCGCGCTGCTGGCCGTGCCCACCCTCACGTGGCAGCCGGGACTGGCCGCCAGCGTGGTGCTGGGATTCGCCTACTCGTTCGTCAACTCCGCCGGCCGCCCGGCGCTGCTCGCCACGCTGTCCGAGGTGCCGAGCCGGCTGCGCGGGGCGCTGTTCGGATTGAACGTCGCGATGGCCAGCATGGGCTGGCTGTTGGCCGGTTCGCTCGGCGGCGCCTTGATCGGCACGGTGGGCTTCGCCGGGCTGGGCGCGCTGTGCACGCTGACGGCGCTGCTCGGCGCGCTGTTTGCCGTAGCTAGCGGCTACGCGGCGCGGGCCGAGCGCGCGTAGGGCGCACCGCGGCCGGCCCGTATAGAATGATGGCATTCTGCATATGGCGAAAGGGAGGCGCCGGATGACCACGCTCGAGGGGCAGATGGCTTTCTACATGCGCTATCACCGCGACCCGCGCAACAAGGCCACACACTTCGTCGGCGTGCCGCTGATCACCTTCTCGCTGCTGGTGCCGATGAGCTGGCTGGCAGTGGATGTGTCGGGCGTGCAGATCACGCTCGCCCACTTGTTCCTGGTCGCCGTCTTCGCCTACTACCTGTACCTGGATGCGACCTTGGCGCTGGCCCTCGCTCCGGTCGTGGCCGTGCTCCTGTACGCCGCGCAGTGGGCGGCGGGTCTGGGCTACACCTCCGGCTGGGCGGTGTTCGGGGCGGCGTTCGTCGGCGGCTGGATCCTGCAACTCGTCGGGCACTGGTTCGAAGGCAAGCGGCCGGCCCTGGTGGACAACATCTGGCAGATCTTCGTGGCGCCGCTGTTCTTGATGGTGGAAGCGCTCGCAATGCTGGGCTGGAAGCGCGATCTGCTGCGCCGCGCGGAGGAGCTGGCGGCGCATTAAGCTTCGGTGCGGGGAGGCACCATGAAAATGACTCGATCTTTGGCTCGTATCACGCCGGGGCTTCTCCTGGCAGCGCTCGCCGGATGCGGCGGGGGCGGCGGCGACGGCGACGGCGTGGTCCCTCTCGCCTACTCCGGCAACACCAACCAGGCCGCCGTCACAACGGGAAACGCGGCGAAGCTCACCGCCAACGTGATGGGCGACAACGATGCCGCCGCGATCATCGGTCCTCTCTCGGTGGCGCCCAGCGGTCCCGTGCAAACGCCGAGCATCGGTTTTGCCGATGTCGCGCGCAGCCTCCATCGTGCCTTCCGCGACACCCTGTCGCACGCGCAACGTGCAAGCGCCGCGCAACCCTTGAAATCCGCGGCGATTCCGATCAACGACACCTTCGCTTGCGACGGCAACATCGGTTCGGTGCGCATCACCGGGACGCTCAACGACAACGGCACGGGAACCGTCAATGTTGCCTACATCGGCTGCAATCTCAACGGCTTGATCTTGGACGGCCCGGCAACGATGCGCATCGACGTGTTCGATCTGGGCTTTCTCCTGCCGACCGACTTCACCGTCAGCTTTCCCAGAATAACGCTGCGCGGAGCTGGCATCAGCTCGGATGTCGGCGGATCTTTGCGTGCGCAATTGAACATCGGCGCGAATACCGAAACGACCACGCTGAACGTCGTTTCCCTGGACAACAACACCGGCGACATGACAAAGAGCGAGAATCTCGTCTTGGTGGCGGTGCACGTCAACATCCTTTCACCAACGTCTTTCACCGCGACCATCACCGGACGCAGCTTCGACGGGGTCCACGGATTCGTCGACGTCACCACGCCTACGCAGCTTGCTTTCGGCTCGACGAATCAACTTTTTCCGGACAGCGGTCAGCTCCTGCTGACGGGTGTGCCGGAGGGGGCCGGCAACCGCACGATCCTTGTTACCGCACAGTCTTCGACGATGACCCAGTTGGAGCTGGATACCAACGGCGACGGTACCCCCGACAACACGGCCTTGTTGAAGTGGACCGACCTGACCGGTCCGATTGGTGCCGATCTCGCCGACGCCGACGCCGACACGATGCACAACAGCTGGGAATCGGCTTATTGTCCGGGCTGTGCAAGCCCTACAATGGATGTAGCACCACTTGCCAACAATGACGGCGACATCAGGAACAACCTTCAGGAGTACCAGGCAGGTACGGATCCGAACGACCCCTTGAGTTTCTGAGAAAGGCTCGCCAGGGGCCTACGCAGAGACCGGACTGCTCAATAGCGTACCTGGTTCAATTCCTCCTCGGCCCGCTCGACGCGCGCCTTGGCCTCCGCCACGGCGCGCGCATTGGCCGCCTGGCGCTGCTCGTACTCCTCGCTGAGTCGCGAGCCGCCGCCGGCGATTCCCTTGAACTCCTCCGGAAAGGGTTCGCGCCCCACCTCGAGGTGACGCTGCGCTTCGGCGAGCGCGGCGTTCGCGGCTTCGAGCTCGCGCGTGGCCCGCTCCAGCGCGTCGCGCCGCGCCGCGATGCGCTTGTCCACGTTGCCCGGCTGGGCGCTGGGCGCGGGGGCGATCGCCGGCCCGATCGGCGGTTGTGGCTGCACCTCTCTTTCGAGACGACCGCCCGGTACCGGCTTGTCGGAATAGATCACGCGCCCGTCGGGCATGCGGTACTTGTACACCGTCTCCGCACCAGCAGGCGCGCACCCGAGCGCCGCCGCAGCGCTCAGCGCCCCGGCGAGCACGACGCAACGCCTTGGCAGTTGACTCCTCCGCATCTGGGAAGTCTACGCCCAACTTGAACGAGGCTGCTGCTAGACTGAGGTGTCGCAATGCCTGCCGCCATGGACAACTTCAGCGCCTCTCTGCGTCTTTCCAAGCCCGCCCTGCGCAGCGGCGGCGGCATCGTCGCCGCGCAACACCGCCGCGCCGCCGAAGCGGGTGCGGCCATCCTCGTGCAGGGCGGCGATGCCGTGGACGCGGCGATCGCCACCTCGTTCACGCTGGGCGTGCTCGAACCGTGGATGAGCGGCGTCGGCGGGGGCGGCGCCATGGTGCTGTACCGCGCGCGCGAGGATCGTTACCTGGTGATCGACTTCGGCATGCGCGCGCCGGCCTCGCTCGATCCGGCCGACTATCCGCTCAGCGGCGAGGGCGTGTCCGCCGACCTGTTCCCCTGGACGCGGGTGCGCGACGACCGCAACGTGCACGGGCCACTGAGTGTGGCCGTGCCCGGCGTGGTGGACGGCATGCGTGTGGCCTACGAGCGCTTCGCCGCGCTGCCGTGGAGCGCGCTGCTGCAGCCCGCCATCGGCTGCGCCGAGGAGGGGCTGCTGATCGACTGGTTCGCGGTGGAAAGCATCGCCAGCGCCGCGCAGGATCTCGTTCGCTACCCCGGCAGCCGCGAGGCGTTCCTGGTGAACGGCCTGCCGCCCGTGCCGGCGTGGTCGGCGCGCACGCAAGTGCGGCTGCCGCAGGCGCGCCTGGCGCGCACCCTGCATCGGCTGGCGCAGGTGGGCCCGCGCGATTTCTACGACGGCGGCCTCGCGCAAGACCTGGTGCGTGAGATGCAGTCCGCGGGCGGGAAGCTGTCGACGCAAGATCTTGCCGCCTACCGGGCGCACGAGACCGAGCCGCTGATCATCTCGTATCGTTCCAGCCGCGTGTTCGCCACACCCGAGCTGACTGCAGGTCCCACGCTCGCGCACGTGCTGCGCCTGCTGACCGAACGCCTGAAGCCCGGCCCCAGCCCGGACGCGGCGAGCTACATCGCCTACGCGCAGAGCCTGCAGGAGGCCTACGCCTATCGCCTCAGCCGCATGGGCGACGTGGACGGCGCACGTGCGCCGGGCTGCACTTCGCATTTCTGCGTGGTGGACCGGCACGGCAACATGGCCGCGGTCACGCAGACGCTGCTCTCCATCTTCGGCTCACGCCTCACGCTGCCCGAATCGGGCATCCCGATGAACAACGGCATCATGTGGTTCGACCCCGAGCCGGGCCGCCCCAACTCGCTCGCGCCCGGGAAGCGCTGTCTCACCAATTATTGTCCGGTGATCGTAGCCGACGGCGAGCGCCGCTTCGCGCTGGGCGCCTCCGGCGGCCGCCGCATCCTGCCCGCCGTCACGCAGCTCCTGTCCTTCCTGGTCGACTACCGCATGGATCTCGAGCAGGCGTTCCACACCCCGCGCATCGACGCGAGCGAGGGCGACCTGGTGATCGGCGATACGCTGCTGAGCGCGGAGGTGCAGGCGGGGCTGTCAGCGCGCTTCCCCTACGTCGCCCAGCGCCGCCAGACGCTGCCCTTCAAGTTCGCCTGCCCCAGCGGCATGCTGCGCAGCGGCTCGATCAACTGGGGTGCCACTGAGATTGCGTCGCCATGGGCGGATGCGGCCGCGCAAGGG
The DNA here is from genome assembly GCA_036554965.1 of Burkholderiales bacterium. GTDB lineage: Bacteria > Pseudomonadota > Gammaproteobacteria > Burkholderiales > SHXO01 > SHXO01. The sequence goes on along the minus strand of DATBMG010000055.1, from coordinate 14,297 downwards.
CCGACGTAAACGGTCGCTTGAGAGCAGTGCGGGGTCGCCGACAGCTCATTGCGTCGTGAAGACGGAGGTGAACGTTGCCGCGAGCGGATTGCCCGATTCGTCCTGGACGCCCGTGGTCAACGTGAGCTGATACATCGTACCGCCGGAAAGCGGGCTCGACGGTCTCAACGCCGCCGAGAACGCGCCGACTGAGATCGTGGCTGGGACCGGTGGATTGCCTCCGGTGGTCAGTGTCATGGTCGCGGCATTGATCGTTGCCGCGGCGAGCTCGTCGCTGAAGTCCACAACTACCACCACGTTGGTGGACACACCTGTGGCACCATTGGCTGGCGACACCGAAGTAACGGTCGGGGGGGTGGTGTCCGGGATCCGAGTCACAGTAATCGTGTCGCGCCCGATATTTCCGGCACCATCATCGGCCGTCACGGTGATCGAATTCGCTCCCATCGCCAGCGGGATGCCCCAAATTTCCCAAGATGTGACTACCACGAACAAGCAGTTGAGTCCCACCCCAGCCACCCCGGTGTCACCCGTTGCCGTGTTCACCCAGGTGAGATGATAGCCGGCAGGTAGTTCGGCCGGCGGGGGTAAGCACCTGTAGCCGGGAGGATTGAACGAGGTACCGCCAAGCATTACCGAAGCACGGTCGGTCTGGTAAGAACTGTTTTCTGTTGGTTCGTCGATTTCCACCCAACCAATACCTGGCGTGTCGTATTCATCGCCGCCACCACCGCAGCCTGAAAGGACAATAGCGAGGAACGCGACCGATACCAGACGACCCCCCGACGACCACAAGCCGTGGGCGATTCGACTCCCCGGAACATCCTTCGCATGCTCTCCCCTGCCTCGGCTGATCTCGGTGCACATACTCACGCATGTCATGACGCTCGCATTCTGGTCTGAACGTGGCGACCAGGTTTGACTTGCGTCAACCGAAGACGATGTTGACCCCCGGGGATTGCAGATCGATGCGGTGCGGCGATTCTGCCGCGTCGGTCAGACGGTGTCTCAGCTGGGCAAGGCTGGAAACCTACCAAGGCTTACCTCACGAGACCTCAAGCTAACCACCTTCCTGGTCGATGAGAACCCGCAGCATGCGAACGTGATGGACAGGTGCATCGAATGTCACAACTGCTCTATAGCGCAAAGGACCAACGCGGCAGGAACAAGGCTGGGCTGATCGATGCGACTTGCGCCGACGATGCGCTCGCCAAGCTTCGGGCGGCGGGGCTCACGGATATAGAGCTGCACGATGAGCCGGGCAGTGCGGGGCAGAGGACCGACCGCCTTGGCCTGAGCGAGGAGGAAGCCGTCCGGCTTGCCGAGTTCGAGTTGCGAGTCAGGAAGGACTTGGGGCTCGCTCCGGTGCTGACGGAAGTCGCTCGGCGGGGCTGGCTTTGGATCGCGATCGTCTCTATGGTGACCCTTTGGGGGCTGCTGGCGCAGCATCCCGTGGTGGTCGGGGTCGGTGCACTGTTACTCGCCCTGACGTTCGGACTCCCGGCTTGGGGGTTCCGGCACGCCCGGCGCTATGACCGGCTGCTGCGCGTCTCCTCGGTAGGCGACTGGGCGCGCGCAGAAGGGTTGATCGGGGCGCTTCGGCGCAAGGCGCAGCCGGACAATCTGCTCTTCGATCTCGATATTCGCGAGGCGGAAATCCGGGCCAGACGGGGAGACGTCGCGCAAGCGCTCGCCGGAGTAGAGAACTGGCGGGCGGGCCTGGCCGCCAGCGCGCCAGGGCTGTTCGAGGCGAGAGTGGCCTCCGTGTATCACGCGGCCGGCGACTATCAGGGCTTCCTGCGAGAGATGCGCAAGGCCCGTGAGGCGTTGCCGAACGATCCCTCCAGGCAACTGGATCTTGCGCTGGCCGAGGCGAGGCTTGGTGATCCGAGCGTCGCCCGCGATCTGCTGGAGAACGTGCACTCCGCCGCCCTGCCGGTGCACGGGCGGCCGTTCATACATTGGACGCGCGGCTACATCGCACTCAGACGAGGCGAGCACTCGGCGCAAAGCGAGCTCGGCCAGGCTGTTACCGGCTTCCTCGAATACGAAGCGAACCCTGCCGTGTGGTCGGCCTTGGGGCTGTGTGCGGGCGCCTATGCGCTGGCGCTGGCTCGGGATGGCCGATTGGAGAAGGCCAAAGAGACGCTTGAGCGAGTCTCGTCCATCCTGATGGCGCACGGCGACAAGCCGCTGATGGAGATGATTCGCCGCGAGGTGCAGCCAGTAGCCGGTGCAGGCCGCTAGTCCAACCAGCTCCTGCAGTGCAGCGCTCCCGCGTTCGGCGGGATCAGTGCGGCACCTCCCCCAGCACCGTGCATCTGCGGATCACGCGCCGCTGCCTGGAGGGGTCGTAGTCCGTCGCGCGGTGCATCAAACAGCGGTTGTCCCACAGGATGAGCTGCCCCGGCGACCAGCGGTGCGCGTAAGTTAGGTCTGGATGCACGGCCAGAGCGTTCAGCTCCTCGATCAGGGCGCGCCCTGCGTCGTAGTCCATGCCGACGATGTACTCGGCATGGTCGCCGAGGAACAGGCACTTGCGGCCGGTTTCGGGATGCGTGCGCACCACCGGATGGTCCACCGGCGGCACCTCGCGGCGCTGCGCCTCGGTCATCGGATCTTCGCCGTGCCGGCGGTTGCGCGAGAAATCCAGGTTGTGCACGGCTCGCAGCGAAGCGATGCGCGCTTTCCACTGCGGGCTCAGGCGCTCGTAGGCGCCGTACATGTCGCAGAAATGGGTCTCGCCGCCTTCCTCCGGAACGATCTCGGCGTACAGGATCGTGACCTGGCCAGTGACCGGCCGCCAGGAGCCGTCGGTGTGCCAAGCGAGCGTGCCCTTGTCGGGGTGTTGCCCGCTGGGATTGCCCTGCTCGTCGAGGTTCGACAGCCGGTAGAGCTCCGGGTGGCCGTCGGCGTGATACTGGTTCATGACGTGGATCTGCACCTCGCCGAAGTGGCGGGCGAACTCGACCTGCTTGCCGGGCGGCAGGTCCTGGGCGCCGAACAGCAGCACCTGGTAGCGCAGGAACGCCTGGTAGATCGCGCCGAACAGTTCGTCGTCCACGCCCTGCGCGAGATCGACCCCCTGGATCTCGGCGCCGAGGTTGGGGCTGAGCGAGCGCAGCCCGAAGGGCGGCTCAATGCGGGTGCGGGCGTGCATGGGGGCGGGAGGAGGAGCGGCGTTTGGACTATATTAGCCGCTTGCGCGAACCACGGAGGGAGATCCGCATGACGCCGCAAGCCCTCGCCGCCGAAACCCGGGCCGACCCGAGTACGCTCTATACCCGGCGCGCCCGCTACCATTGCGCCGAGAACGGCTTCGATTTCACCTGGCCGCCGGTGCCGGCGCGCCAGTTCTTGGCCGAGCGCGATCGGGCCTTCGACCCGCGTACGCCCACCAGCCTGATCGCCCTGGACATCGCGGCCGAGCTGGGCGCTGCCTATCCCGCCACCACGCCCTCACTGCTGCTGCGCTACGTGAAGCTGCGCGCCGGCGAGCAGCTGCGCACAAAGCTCATCGCATCGGGCGAGATCTATTACGTGTATTCGGGCAGTGGTCAGAGCCGCAACGGCGGCGATTCCATTTCTTGGAACGTGGGCGACGCGTTCTGCTTCCCCGGCGGGAACGAGACGGTACACCGCGGAAGCGAAGACGCGCTGCTGATCCTGGCGACGAACGAGCCGCTGCTGGCCTTCGAGGGGGCGCAGGCACCGGCGCCGGGCCAAGCGCGGGTGCAGGCCACGCATTGGCCGGCGGCCGAGATCGAAAGGCACTTCGAAGCGGTCTGGGCACGGCCCATCACGCCGAACACCACCGGGCACTCGGTGGCGCTTGTCAGCACGGCGCTGGAGAGTACAACTACCACCGCGTCGATCAACGTCGCCATCAACAGCCTGGCGGTCGGCTGCGACCAGCGCCCGCACCGCCACAACGGTGTGGCGGTGACGTTCTCGCTGCAGGGCGAGGGCGTGTATTCGATGATCGACGGCGAGCGTGTGGACTGGTCCGACGGTGCGGCGCAGATCACACCGGCCACGCGGTTGCACTCGCATCACAACCGCGGAAGCCAACGCATGCGCTCGCTGATCTTCCAGGACGAAGGGCTGCACTACTACACGCGCACGCCCGGCTTCAGCTTCGATTGAGCCGCGCCATGCATCCCAAGGCGCGCTATGTGTTCATCGTCAGCATGGACGTCGCGCCCGAGCGCGAGGCGCTGTTCAACGAGGTGTACGATGGCGAACACGTGCCCAATCTGCTCAAGGTGCCCGGTGTTCTGTCCGCGCGGCGCCTCACCACCGAGCCGCTGACCATGTTCATCGGCGGCGAGCGCAAGACCCTGGTCGCCGAGGGCGAGCCGCGCTACAGCGCGATCTACGAGCTGGAAAGCGCGGAAGTATTGTTGAGCGACGCCTGGGCCAGGGCGGCGGAGAAGGGCCGCTGGCCTACCGAGGTGCGCCCCTACACGCGCAACCGGCGCCACATGCTCAAGAAGATCCGGGGCGTCTAGGCGTCGCTGCACCGCCGTGCGGCACGGGCGCCGCGACTTGACTACTTTCGCAGCAATCGCGGCTCGCCTTGTGCAGGCGATCGATGGTGCGCCCCAAGCCCGGCTTGCATTGCGTTCTTCAGTTCGGCTTCCGTTCTCGGGGCTGCGGGGTGTGCGACCGCGTTCGACCGATGGCTCGCCAATCATGCGGGAGGTTTGAAGAATGAAATACGTGCGCGAATTCGTTCTCAGCTCGGTGGTCGGCGGCCTGTTGGTATTGCTGCCGGTTTACCTGGCTTTGTTGCTGCTGCTCAAGGGAGCGCAATCGGTCGTGGGCTTGGTGCGGCCGATCTCGGCATTGTTCCCGGACGCGCTGCCGGCACACAACGTGTGGGCCATATTGGCGATCCTGATTGTCTGTTTCGTGGTTGGCGCGGCCGTGCGCACCCGGGCGGGGCGAGCGGTCCGAGAGCGCATCGAGGTGTCGATGTTCGAGCGGCTTCCCGGCTACGCGCTGCTGCGCAGCCTGGCGCAGCGCCTGGCGGGCAAGACCGAGGAGAACGCATGGACGCCGGCGCTCGCAGAGATCGAGGATGCTCTCGTCCCGGCCTTCATCGTGGAAGAGCTCGACGACGGCCGCTTCACGGTGTTCGTGCCGTCGATTCCTACGCCGTTCGCCGGAGCCGTCTATATCCTCGGCCAGGAACGGGTGCACCCCATCGACGTCCCGTTCACCCAGGCGATCAAGTCCATCTCCCGATGGGGATCGGGGTCGAAGGAGCTGGTGGCGGCGATGAAGAAGCAGGCCCCGGCGTAGGAACGCCCGCGTCAGAGCACGACCGGCTTGGTGATGTCCACGCCGGGCAGCACCTGATCGAGCAGCGCGCGCAAGCTCTCGGCGACCTTGGGCTGGATGGTGGCGCCGGGGTGGCGCACGCGGTTGCCGCGGATCACCCCGCGCAGGCGCAGGATCTCTTTGCGGATCGCCACGCCCGGCTGCTGCTCGAACACCATCAGCGGCAGGATGCGGGTGTAGATCGCCCGCATCCGCGCCAGGTCGCCGCTCTTGGCTGCTGTCAGCATGGCCATCAGCACGTCGGGGAAGGCGAAGCCGGTGTTGAAGCCGCTCGAACCGGCCTCGAGATCGAACTGCGCATACAGCGCACCCAGGCCGGTGAGGATCGGCACCTTGCGCGCGGTCATGCCTTCCAGCAATGCGCGGATCTTGGGCGCGGTGGGCAGCGCCTCCTCCTTCATCGCGGCGACGTTCGGCACCTCGTTGACGATGCGCAGCATCAGCGGCGCGGTCATGTGCACGCCGCTCGAGGCCGGATGATCCTGCAGCACGATCGGAATACGGATCGCCGCGCCGATGGCGCGGTAGTACTCGAACACGCGCTGATCGCTGGGCACGGGCTCGGCGTGCGGCGTCACCATCACCGCTTGGGCGCCCAGCTCCTGCGCCATCTGGCTGAGCGCCGCGGCGGCCTGCGTGCCGCTGTGGCTAGTGCCGACGATCACCGGCAGCCCGGCCGCGGCCTGCACCGCCGTGCGGATCAGCGCCTCGCGCTCGCTGTCGAGCATCCGGTTCGCTTCGCCCAGCACGCCCAGCACGGTGACGCCGTCCACGCCCAGCCCCGCCATGAACCGCACCAGGCGGTCGCAGGACTCGAGATCGGGTCGCTCGTCGTCGTGGAACGGAGTGGCCAGGATCGGGTAGACGCCTTCGAAGGTGATCTGCGCAGGCATAGGCGGGACCGGTGGTTGGCTGCGGCGAGATTGTCCGCCGGAGAGGGCGGGCTGTAAACCGCGGCCGCCGGTAGAATCGGACTGCTCTCGCCCCGCCCAGGAGAACGATCCCATGGAATTCCCCGTCAACGAGTTGAAGCGCAATTTGCGCGCCGGCAAGGTGCAGACCGGCTGCTGGCTGAGCCTGGCGAGCATCGCGTCGGCCGAGATCTGCGCCGGGGCCGGATTCGACTGGGTGCTGATCGACATGGAGCACGCGCCCAACGAGCTGCCGCTGGTGCACCACCAGCTGCACGCCACCGCCGCCTATCCCTGCAGCACGGTGGTGCGCGCGCCGTGGAACGACACGGTGCTGATCAAGCGCCTGCTCGACGTCGGGGTGCAGAGCCTGTTGCTGCCCTACGTGCAGAACGCCGAGGAAGCGCGCCGCGCGGTGGCGGCCGTACGCTATCCGCCAGGCGGCGTGCGTGGCGTGTCGGCGAACTCGCGCGCCAATCGCTTCGGGCGCGTGACGGACTACTTCGCCCGCGCCGACGACGAGACCTGCTTGCTGCTGCAGGTCGAGACGCGTGGGGCGATCGACCAGATCGAGAAGATGGCCGCCATCGACGGCGTGGATTGCCTGTTCATCGGCCCGCAGGATCTGGCCGCCAGCCTGGGGCACCTGGGAAATCCCGGGCACCCTGAGGTGAAGGCCGCCATCGGCGAGGCCATCACCCGGATCAAGGCGGCCGGCAAGGCGCCGGGCCTGCTCAACTACAATGAGGCCGAAGCCAAGAGCTGGATCGAGAAGGGTGCGCAGTTCGTGGCGGTGACCAGCGACCAGTTCCTGCTGGCGCGCGAGACGGCGGCGGTGGCGGCGCGGTTCAAAGCGTGAGGCGCTACGGGTCGGCGCGGCGACGTTTGAGGCTGCCGAGCAGCAGCGTCAGCAGGCCCAGCAGCAGCTCGTCGGCGAAGGGGATGAGGTCGGGGATCAGCATGTCGAGCAGGAACAGCCCCGCGACCGCGGCAAACAGGGTGGGAAAGCGCAGGCCGGAAGCGAAACGCAGCAGCGCGATGGAGATCGGATTTGGCATGGGTTGTGCGGGTGGTGGGTTCTTGCGACTGGCCAAGCCGATTGCCGTTTCCCGATCGACATCCTACACTGCCTATCGGTCCCGCTTTCGATTCGTGACGTGAAGGAGCTCGAGATTTACTGCCCCAGGTGCGGCTGGCGCCCGTGCGCCGAGGACCGCTGGGTGTGCACACCGCAGTGCGGGACGGTGTGGAACACCTTCTGGACGCGTGGCCTATGCCCCGGCTGCGCCAAGCAGTGGGACGACACGCAGTGCCTCGAGTGCGCGCGGCATTCTCCGCACAAGGATTGGTATCACGTTCCGGACTCGAGCGAGGAAGAGCGCGAGAAGAAACGCGCGCTGGTCACCATCGACTGAACTCCCGCCCGATCAGCGCACCCGCATGTCGACCATCGTCGTGGTCCGCAAGGGCCGAGCAGCGTGCATCGCCTGCGATACGCTGGCCACCATCGGCTCGCGCAAGCAGAAGGCGCGGTACGTGGAGGCGCCGGACAAGATCTTCCGCTTCCAGGACAGCTTCATCGGCACCACCGGCTACGCCGTGCACAACACGGTGTTGCAGAGCTACTTCTCGCGCTTCCCGGAGAACGTCAGCCTCGACACACCGGCGGGAATCTTCGAGACCTGGCGCACCATGCACAAGGTGCTGCGCGAGGAGTACCACATGAACCCCCGCCGTGAGACCGACGACCCCTACGAGACCACGCGCATGACCGCGCTGGTGGCCAATCCGCGCGGGATCTTCGGCGTCACGCCGGCGCGCGATGTCGAGTCGTTCCCGCGCTTCTGGGCGATCGGCTCGGGCACCGACTACGCGCTGGGCGCGATGTTCGTGATGTACTCGCGCACCGACGAAGTGGAGGCGATTGCGCGCGCAGGTGTGGAGGCGGGCGCCGAGTTCGACGACGCGAGCGATCTACCGGTCATCGTGCACGCGATCGAGTTGGTGGGGGAGTCGCCAGTCCAAGCCCGGCGATGATGGTCCGGGCCAGCGCCTCCGGCGTATCGCCGATGTCCACCGTCAGCGCATCGGCGGGGTCTTCCAGCGTCGCGAACTGCGACTGCAGCAGGCTCGCCGGCATGTAGCGGTGCTTGCGCACCTGCAGCCGCGACTGGATCAGCTCGAAGGAACCCTTCAGGTGCACCCAGCGCACGTTGCGCAATCCTTGCGCGAGGCGCTCGCGATAGATCTGCTTCAGCGCCGAGCAGCCTAGGACGGCGTTGTCGCCGTCGGCTTGCCGCTGCCGCAGCAGCTCGTTTAGGCGGTCGAGCCAGGGCCAGCGGTCGGCGTCGGTGAGCGGCGTGCCGGCGCGCATCTTCTCGACGTTGGCGGCCGGGTGATGATCGTCGGCGTCGAGGTATGGCCAGGCCAGCTCGCGCGACACGATCTCGCCGACCGTGGTCTTGCCCGAGCCGGATACCCCCATCAGCACGACGATCATTCGTCCTGCTGCACGGCATGCCCGCCGAACATGTTGCGCATCATGGCGAGCATTCTATTGGCATAGTCGGCCTGCCCCTGGCTGGCGAAGCGCGCCATCAGGGCCAGGCTCATCACCGGCGCGGGGACGCCCAGCTCGATCGCCTCCAGCGCGGTCCAGCGTCCCTCGCCGGAGTCGGCGACGAACGGTTTGAGGTCCGCCAGGCGGGCGTCGCTCTGCAGGAACTCGGCGGTCAGATCGAGCAGCCACGAGCGCACCACGCTGCCGTGGCGCCAGGTCTCGGCGACGGCGGCGAGATCGAGCGCGAACGGCTTCTTGGCGGCCATCAGCGCGAAGCCCTCGGCGTAGGCCTGCATCATCCCGTACTCGATGCCGTTGTGCACCATCTTCACGAAATGCCCGGCGCCCGCCGGCCCGCAGTGCAACCAGCCGCTGTCCGGCGACGGTGTCAGGATGCGCACGAACGGCGTGACGTGCGCCAGCGCCTCTGGTGTGCCGCCGAGCATGATGGCGTAGCCGTTCTGCAGGCCCCACACGCCGCCCGACACACCCGCATCGACAAAGCGCAGACCGCGCTGCGCGAGCGCCTGCGCGCGCTGCATCGAGTCCTTGTAGTAGGCGTTGGCGCCGTCCACGACGGTGTCGCCGGAGGCGAGCAGCGGCGCGAGAGCATCCAGTGTGCTCTGCGTGATCTCGCCCGCCGGCAGCATCAGCCATACTAGGCGCGGCGCGGGCAGCGCCTTGACCAGCGGTCCCAGCGCGTCGGCGGCGGCAACGCCCGGTTCATCCGCCAGCGCCGCGCGCGCCATCGGGCTGACGTCGAAAGCGTGCACGCGCACGCCGCCTCGCGCCAGGCGGCGCGCCATGTTGGCGCCCATCCGGCCCAGCCCGACCATGGCGATGTCCATGCGGCATTATACGGCCGGCACGCGGGCGCTCGGCCGCGTGCTACAGTTCGCGCGATGACGCGCAGCGCCGCACCTCACGCAGCCGCGCAGTGTTCTCGACAACCGGAGCAAGGCATGCTCAAGCTGGAGCTCGCAAGCCTGCGCGAGCTGAAGGACCGCATCGGCGAGGAGGTGATGGTGAGCGACTGGCTGGAGATGACGCAGGAGCGCATCGACCACTTCGCCCAGGCCACCGGCGATCATCAGTGGATCCACGTGGATGTGGAGCGCGCGCGCCGCGAGTCGCCTTTCGGCGCGCCCATCGCGCATGGATTTCTCACGCTGTCGCTGCTGTCGAAGTTCCTCAACGAGTCGGTGCGTTTCTCCAACTCGAAGATGGGCGTCAACTACGGCCTGAACCGCTTGCGCTTCACCGCCCCGGTGCCGGTGGGCGCGCGCATCCGCGCGCGGCTAAAGGTCAAGGGTGTGGAGGAGATCGAAGGCGGCGTGCAGGTGGCCTGGGACGTCAGCCTTGAGCGCGAGGGCAGCGACAAGCCTTGCCTGGTCGCCGAATGGCTGACGCGACGCTATGACTAAGCTGCCTGGACTGTTCGTCTCGCACGGCGCGCCGACGATGATCATCGAGCCCACGCCGGCGCGCGAGTTCCTGGCCGGTTTCGGTGCTGCCGTGGGCCGGCCCGCCGCGGTGCTGGCGGTATCGGCGCACTGGGATACCTCCGCGCCGGCGGTCAGTCTCGCCGAGCGGCCGGAAACCATTCACGACTTCTTCGGGTTCCCGCAGGAGCTGTACCGCCTGCGCTATGCCGCGCCCGGCGCGCCGGCGCTGGCGCAGCGCGTTGCAGGGCTGCTGCAGGAGGCGGACTTCGCAGTCGAGCGCGATCGCGCGCGCGGGCTGGATCACGGCGCGTGGGTGCCGCTGATGCTGATGTATCCGCAGGCGGACATCCCGGTCACGCAGCTCTCGATCCAGGCGGGCCTGGGGGCGGCGCATCATCACCGATTGGGCAAGGCGCTCGCCGCCCTGCGCGACGAGAACGTGCTGCTCCTGGCTTCCGGCAGCGCCACGCACAACCTCAGCTACTTCCGTCGCTACGCGCTGAACGATGCGGCGCCGGACTGGGTGAACGATTTCCGCGAGTGGGTCGCCGCCGCGGTGGCCGAGGGGCGCGATGGCGACCTGCTGGAGTACCGGCGCCTGGCGCCGCACGCGGCCGAGAATCATCCGACGGAAGAGCACTTCCTGCCGCTGTTCGTGGCGCTGGGCGCGCGGTCGCCGGACGCGCCTGGGCGGCGCGTGCACGCCAGCGACACCTACGGCGTGCTGGCGATGGATGCGTACCGGTTCGATTAGCTGAATGGCGCGCAGCGACTTCACCTTCTGTCACCGGCTGCGCGTGCGCTGGGCGGAAGTGGACCGCCAGGGCATCGTGTTCAACGGCCACTATCTGACGTACTTCGACGTCGGCTTCACCGAGTACTGGCGCGCCATCGGTTGTCCTTATCCGGATGCGTTGCTCGCTCACGGCAGCGACATGTTCGTGAAGAAGGCGGCGCTCGAGTATCACGCGCCCGCGCAGTACGACGACGAGCTGGACGTGCTGGTGCGCGTGGCCCGCATCGGCCGCTCGAGCGTGCAGTTCCTGATCGAGATCCACCGCGGGGACGCGCACCTGATCAGCGGCGAGATCGTGTACGTGAACGCCGATCCGGCCACGCGCAAGTCCGTACCCGTGGGCGCCTTTCTGCGCGAGGCGATCGGGCGCTTCGAGCGCGTTGCGCCGCAGAGCGACGCCTGAGCCGCGATTTGCCCCGAAGCGCTATTTGCCCTGAAGCGTCTATTTGCGCAGTGCGGCAAAAGCGGCTACATTAATCGCCCCGAGTCAGACCCCTTGAGCGCCCGCAGAAGGCGCCGATCCCCCCGGCAGGAAGACAGCCCCATGCAGATCCGCGACAAGCTCTACATCGGCGGCCGATGGATCGCCTCCGCCTCTCCGGCAACGATCGACGTGCACAGCGCCTCCACGGAAGAGACTGTCGCGCGCGTGCCGGCCGGCGACCGCACCGATGTGGACCGGGCGGTGACGGCGGCGCGCGGCGCCCTCGACGCCTGGTCGCGCGCGCCAGCGACCGAGCGCGCAGCCGTGCTGAGCCGCATTCACGACGGACTGAAAGCGCGCGGCGAAGAGATCGCGCGCACCATCGCCACCGAGGTCGGCACGCCGCTGAAGATGGCGCAACGCATCCAGGCCGCGCTGCCGGTATCGAGCTTCGGCCTGTACAGCGAGCTGGTGGCCGAATTCCCGTTCGAAGAGCAGGTCGGCAACGCCACCGTGGTGCGCGAGCCGGTCGGCGTAGTCGCCGCAATCACGCCTTGGAACTATCCGCTGCATCAGATCGCGGCCAAGGTCGCGCCGGCGCTCGCCGCCGGCTGCACCGTGGTGCTCAAGCCGAGCGAGGTGGCGCCGCTCAACGCCTTCATCCTGGCCGAGATCATTGAGGCCGCCGGCGTGCCGGCCGGCGTGTTCAATTTGATCAGCGGCACAGGCACGAGCGTGGGCGAGGCCTTGGTGCAGCACCCGGACGTGGACATGGTGTCCTTCACCGGCTCGACGCGCGCCGGTCGCCGTATCAGCGAGCTTGCCGCGGGCACCGTGAAGCGCGTGGCGTTGGAGCTCGGCGGCAAATCGCCCTCGATCGTGTTGGACGACGCCGATCTCGCCGCCGCCGTCAAGACCACTGTCAACGTCTGCTTCTTGAACTCGGGGCAGACCTGCAATGCGCTGACGCGCCTGCTGGTACCACAAGCGCGCTACGAAGAGTCCGCGCGGCTCGCTGTGGAAAACGCCCGCACCTTCACCGTCGGCGACCCGCTGCAGGGCGATGCGCGGCTGGGACCCCTGGTTTCCGCGGTGCAACGCGAGCGCGTCCGCGCCTACATCCGCAAGGGCATCGAGGAGGGCGCGGAGCTGCTGGAAGGCGGAGCCGAAGCCCCAGCCGGCCTCGAGCGCGGCTACTACGTGAAGCCCACCGTGCTCGGGCGAGTGCGCCCCGGCTCGACGGTGGATCAGGAGGAGATCTTCGGACCGGTGCTGTCGATCATCCCGTACCGGGACGAAGACGATGCAGTGCGCATCGCCAACGGCACGATCTACGGCCTGGCGGCCGCGGTGTGGTCGGGCGACGAGGCGCGCGCGCTGCGCGTCGCACGCCGGCTGCGCGCCGGGCAGGTGGACATCAACGGCGGCGGCTTCAACATCAACGCGCCGTTCGGCGGTTTCAAGCAGTCCGGCCGCGGGCGCGAGCTGGGCAAGTACGGGCTCGAGGAGTTCCTCGAGTACAAGTCGCTGCAGCGCCGCCCGCCGAAGGCCGCCTGAGGCCGCCCAACGCAAGCGTCGTCTCCCAACTCATCATCGCGTCAACCCGCATCGCCCGAACAGGAAAACCAAGGACAGGATCACCATGGATTTCTCCTTCACCGACAAGGTGCAGAAGCTCCAGGCCCAGGTGTCGGCCTTCATGGAGCAGCATGTCTATCCCAACGAAGCGCGCTTCTACCAGGAGATCGAGGACAACCGCGGCAAGGGCAACGCCTGGGTGCCCACGCGCATCATCGAGGAACTGAAACCGCTCGCGCGCGCGCAGGGCATGTGGAACCTGTGGCGGCCGCTGCAGCACGGCGGCACGCTCACCAACCTCGAGTACGCGCCGCTGTGCGAGATCATGGGGCGCGTGAACTGGGCGCCGGAGGTGTTCAACTGCTCCGCGCCCGACACCGGCAACATGGAGGTGCTGCTGCGCTACGGTTCGCCGGAGCAGCAGAAGCAGTGGCTCACTCCGCTGCTCGCCGGGGAGATGCGCTCGGCCTTCCTGATGACCGAGCCCGAGGTGGCCTCGTCGGACGCCACCAACATCCAGTGCCGTGTCGAGCGCCAGGGTGGCGATTACGTGATCAACGGCCGCAAGTGGTGGTCCTCGGGTGCGGGCGATCCGCGCTGCAAGATCTTCATCCTGATGGGCAAGAGCGACCCGAACAACCCCGACAAGCACAAGCAGCAGTCGATGATCCTGGTGCCGGCGAATGCCCCGGGCGTGAAGGTGCTGCGCCATCTCACCGTGTTCGGCTACGACGACGCGCCGCATGGTCACATGGAGGTGCAGCTGGAGAACGTGCGTGTGCCGGCGGCCAACCTGCTGCTCGGCGAGGGCCGCGGCTTCGAGATCGCGCAGGGGCGGCTCGGTCCGGGGCGCATCCACCACTGCATGCGCATCGTCGGCCAGGCCGAGCGCGCGCTCGAGCTGATGTGCCAGCGGCTGAAGAGCCGGGTGGCGTTCGGCAAGCCGGTGGCCGAGCAAAGCGTGTGGCACGAGCGCATCGCCGAGGCGCGCATCGGCATCGATACGGCGCGGCTGCTCACGCTGAAAGCGGCCTACATGATGGACACGGTGGGCAACAAGGCGGCGCGCGCCGAGATCGCGATGATCAAGGTGCTCGCGCCCAACGTCGCGCAGCAGGTGATCGACTGGGCGATCCAGGCGCACGGCGGCGGCGGCGTCTCCCAGGCGTTTCCGCTCGCCGCGATGTACGCGCACAACCGCACGCTGCGCCTGGCCGACGGGCCCGACGAGGTGCAC
>DATBMG010000044.1:0-9280 GCA_036554965.1 Burkholderiales bacterium | reverse complement strand
GGTGCCGGCGGTGACCAGCAGGGCGAGCGCCTGAGTCACCAGGCGTCGCTCGCGCAGGCCGCGGGCGCGTTGGGACAGCAGCGACGAGACGCGCGCGGCGGCGGCCTCGCGGGCGCCCTCCAGCGCCTCCACCGCCTGGGTGGTGGCCGAGAACCAGGCGTTGGCATCCAGCTCGAGCCGGCGCCCCGGTGCGAAGGCGGTTTCGGCCTGGTCCAGCACCCGGCGCACCTGCTCGAGCGCGCGTGTGGTGCGCTCCTCCAACGCGGCGCGGGTCGCGTCATCGACTGCGTAGGCTTCCTCCAGGCTGAATACCACCTGGTCGAGCGCGGTGCGTGCATCGGCGAGGGTGCGCACGATTTCCTCGCGCCGAGCGGGGCTCACTTCCTTGACCGTCAGCAGACCGTAGGCGCGCAGCATTCCGGTGTGCCGAGCGAGCGCCGGCATGGCGAGCGTGCTGCACACGCTCAGAGCGTGCACGCCGGCCCCGGGCTCGAGCAGCAGCTCCGAGCGCTGTCCGACCAGGGCCAGGAACACGCCCGCCTCGCCCAGCAGCCTGTTGTGTGCCTCCACGTTGGCCGCCGGCGTCAGCCCTCCCTCCGGGCTACGAGAAGTCTGCTGCGATTCGATCAGCGTCCACTGCGTGCGCAGTTCGCCCCAGCGGTCGATCAGCGCAAACGCGAAACCCTCCTGCGCCGCCGCCGCATCGAGCTCCCGCAGCGCCGAGCGCACCTCGGTCTGCGCGCGCCGCAGCGTGCCCTCCACCGATGTATCGCCCAGCAGCGCGCGGCTGGACAGGTCGCGGTGCCAGGGCACTGCGCTCAGCAGGCGCAATACCGCCGCGGCGTATGCCTGGCCGTGCAAGCGCTTGTCCAGCGCCTCGATGTCGCGCTGCTGTGTGCCGAGCAGCAGCAGTGCCAGCACCACCCCGGGAAAGGCGGACAGCAGACCCATGGCCACCAGCGTCTGCACTGCGGTGAGCCGTGCGCGCTGGCCATGCGCGGCCTGCGCGGGACTCGAGGACTGGGGCGGGGAGTCGGGTGCCATGAGAAGACCGCGCGGGATTTCGGCGCATTGTCGCTTGTAACGGACACTCCACCGCCGATCTTTAGGGTGTGCCCGGGCCCGGAGTTTGCGCTCCCGCCGCTGGTTCCGGCCGGCCCCGGCCCGCCTCAGCGGCCTTTCTGATAGGTGCCGATGAGCCGCGCTTCGGCCACCACGTGGCGCTGCATCGCCTTTTCCAGGGCCGCCTTGCTCGGGCGCTTGAGGTCGGGAAGGACGGTGTCCAGCGCGTACAGCTTGTGGAAATAGCGATGCCGGCCGACCGGCGGGCAGGGGCCGCCGTAGCCGGTGCGCTGCCAGTCGTTGACGCCCTCCAGGGTGCCGGCCGGCAAGCGCGCGGGGCTGACCGCCTCGGGCAGGCCGCTCGAGGCGACCGGGAGGTTGTAGAGCACCCAGTGCACCCAGGTCATGCGCGGCGCGGCCGGGTCGGGCGCATCCGGATCGTCGACGATCAGCACCAGGCTCTTCGCGGCCGCCGGCACGCCGGTCCACGCCAGCGGCGGGGACAGGTCGTTGCCCTCGCAGGTGTAGCGCGCCGGGATGGACGCGCTGGCCGCGAACGCGGTCGAGGTGATGGTCATGGTCATGGATTCCTCCTCGGCAAAGATGGCGGCGGGCATCGCCAGCAGCGACGCCAGCAGCGGAATCACAACTGCGGGTTTCTTCATATCGCGGCCGCGCGCGGCTGCCCGGTCCGCGGCGCCTCGTGCCGGTGCAATGCCCAGAGCACGTGCTCGCGCACCAGCGCCGACGGATGGTCGGCGCGCGCGCGCAGCGCCGCGAGCACCTGCGGGCTGGTGGGCGCGTTGCCGAGCGCCACCGCGAGGTTGCGCAGCCAGCGCTCATAGCCGATGCGGCGGATCGCGCTGCCCTCCAGGCGAAGGTCGAAATCGTCCTGCGTCCACGCGAACAGTTCCACCAGCGCCGCCGCATCCAGACCGTTGCGCACGCCGAAATCGTCGATCTCGGCGGTACGCGCGAAGCGGTTCCAGGGACACACCAGCTGGCAGTCGTCGCAGCCGTAAATGCGGTTGCCGAGCAAGGTCCGCAGCGCCTCGGGAATGCTGCCCTTGTGCTCGATGGTGAGGTAGGAGATGCAGCGGCGCGCGTCCAACAGGTAGGGGGCCACGATCGCGCGCGTGGGGCACACGTCGATGCAGCGCGTACAGCTGCCGCAATGCTCCGACGCCGGGTGATCCACGGGCAGCGGCAGGTCGGTGTAGATCTCACCCAGGAAGAACCAGGAACCGGCGCTGCGGTCGAGCAGTAGCGTGTGCTTGCCGCGCCAGCCCAGCCCGGCCTGCGCGGCCAGCTCGACCTCCATCACCGGCGCGCTGTCGGTGAAGACGCGATAGCGGAATGCGCCCACCTGCGCCTCGATGCGGGTGGCGAGCTGCTGCAGTCGCTGGCGCAGCACCTTGTGGTAGTCGCGGCCCAGCGCATAGCGCGAGACGTAGGCCAGCGAGGCGTCGGCCAGCACCGCCTGCGCGTCGCGCGCGTCCGCCGGAAAGTAGTTCATGCGCAGCGACAGCACGCGCAGCGTCCCCGGCATCAGCGCATCGGGCCGGCCGCGCAGCGCGGCGTGGCGTTCGAGGTAACCCATCTCGCCGTGATAGCCGCGGCCGAGCCATTCCAGCAGCCGCGCCTGCGCGGCGTCGACGTCGATGCCGCTCACCCCCATGCGCTCGAACCCGAGCTCTCGGGCCCAGCCCGCGACCGAGCGCTTGAGCGCGATCAGGTCGATGTCCGCCGAGTGACTGTCCACGGTTGTCGTTTGCATCGCCGCTTCGCACGACCGATTCCAGCGCGCAGTGTAAACCCGCGGCCGCTTCGCGCGCCACGGCGCCGCCGTCATCCGTCCTATAATGCGCGTCCGGTTTTGCGCCGGCGGCGCGGCCGCCCGCGCTAGTCGCAGATCAGACCGGTTTCCACAACAGGGGGGCACTCGGATCCATGGCGAAGGCGAGAAAAAGGATCGCGGCGGGTGTGATCGGGCTGGGCTCGATGGGATTGGGCGTTGCGCGCACGCTGCTCAACAAGGGCTTCACGGTGTATGCCTACGACGTGCGGCCGCAGGTGCTGAAGGACTTCGCGCGCCTGGGCGGCAAGGCCTGCGCGAACCCGGGCGAGGTCGGCGCCAATGCGCCGGTGGTGATCACGCTGGTGCTCAACGCCGAGCAGACCGCCGAAGTGCTCCTCGGCAGCGCCGGCGCGGCGCCGCGCATGGCGCGCGGCTCGGTGGTGATCGCCAGCGCCACGGTCGCGCCGGCTTTCGCCGAGGAGCTGGGTGCCCGCCTCAACGCGCTGGGCGTCCACATGATCGACGCGCCGGTGAGCGGCGGCGCCGCGCGGGCGGCGACAGGCCAACTCTCGATCATGGCCTCCGGCGCGCGCGAAGCGTTCTTGCGCGCACGCCCGGTGCTCGAGGCCATCGCCGCGAAGGTCTACCGCTTGGGCGATACCCCCGGCATGGGCTCGAAGGTCAAGATGGTGAACCAGTTGCTGGCCGGCGTGCACATCGCCGCCTCGGCCGAGGCGATGGCGCTCGGCATCCGCGCCGGCGTCGATCCCAACGTCCTGTACGAGGTGATCTCCAACAGTGCGGGCTCGTCCTGGATGTTCCAGAACCGCGTGCCGCACATCCTCGCCGGCGACTACACGCCGCTGTCGGCGGTGAACATCTTCGTCAAGGACCTGGGCATCGTGCTCGACTCGGCGCGCAAGGCGACCTTTCCGCTGCCGCTCACCGCCACCGCGCACCAGATGTTCCTCATGGCCGGCGCCCACGGTCACGGGCAGGAGGACGACTCGGCGGTGGTCAAGGTGTTCCAGACCCTCTCCGGTATCCCGCTGCCGGAGAAGAAGCGCGCGCCCAGGCCGCGCACCGCGGCGCGCCGCAAGTGAGCGTCAAATCGACTGCTTGCCGCTTTGGCCCAGGCGGTAGCGGATCAGCGCGATGCTCTGCTCCACGCCTTCCAGGTTGGGATTGATGTCGAGAGCGCGCTCGAAGTACTCCAGCGCGCGCTCCAGCTCGCCGAGCTGCACGTAGATCAGGCCGTAGCCGGACAGCGCGCCGAAATGGCTGGGATTGCGCTCGATCACCTCGTCGCAGTCCTTCAGCGACTGGTCGTAGTCGCCGATCAGATAGTAGGCGGTCGCACGCTTGTTCCAGCCCTCGGCGAAATCGGGACGCAGGTCGATCACGCGCGTGAACGCGTCCACCGCCTGGCCCATCTGCCCGTTCTCCATGTGGCGGATGCCACGCTGCAGCAGATCATCGACCTCGGGGTCGCCGGAGCGAGCCCACACCTGCCACACGGCGCGCTCGGCCAGGGCGCGCACGTCGGCGTCCTCGTCGCGCAGGTGCTCGATGAGCGCCCCCGCATCCGCCATCCCGCCGGTGCGGCCCAGCTCGGTGACCGCTTCGCGCCGGGCGGCCGCATCCGGGCTGTCGAGCGCCACCAGGGCTTGCTCGCGCGTTAGCTCCGCACCGGCGGCGCCCGCGGCAAGCAGAAGGCAAAGCAGGCAGGCTCGAGAAACAGCCCGAGAGATAGCCCAGGAGATAGCCCAGAAAACAGCGCGGCGCAGCAGCATGGCGTACTCCTGCACGGCGCTCGCCGTCGGTGAGCGCCGGAGTCGAGGTGATGATGCCGGTGATTCTAACGCCGCGAGGCGACCGCGTGCTGCGCGCGCTCACGCATCCCCGCGGTGCAAGCTGTAGAGTAATGCCTGTGAATCGAACCGGAGAAGCCGATGAATGCGCCACGCGAGCCCGCCCCCGCGCAAGCCCTGCTGCCCCCGGCGCAAGGCGGCATGCGCCTGGAGCAGGTCGACACCCCTGCCCTGCTGCTGGACCTGGACGCCTTCGAGCGCAATCTGCGCCGGCTGCACGCCTCCCTGGGCGATGCGAGCGTACGGGTGCGGCCGCATGCCAAGTCGCACAAGTGCCCGCAGATCGCGCTGCGTCAGATCGCGCTCGGCGCCGTCGGCGTGTGCTGCCAGAAGGTGAGCGAAGCCGAGGCGCTGGTGCGCGGCGGCGTCGGCGACGTGTTGATCGCCAACGAGATCGTCGGAGCGCAGAAGCTCGCGCGGCTGGCCGCGCTGGCGCGCAGCGCCAAGGTCGGCGTATGCGTGGACGACGTCGCGAACGTGGCGGATCTCGATCGCGCCGCGCGCGAGGCGGGTACGCGGCTGGATGTGTACGTCGAGCTGAACGTCGGCGCCAACCGCTGCGGTGTAGAGCCGGGTGAGCCGGCGCTGCGTCTGGCGCAGGCCATCGCACGCTCGGGCGCGTTGCGCTTCGCCGGCATTCAGGCGTACCAAGGCGCCGCGCAGCACCTGCGCAGCCCCGCCGAGCGCAGAGCCACGATCGCCAAGGCGGTGGAGAAGGTGCGGGAAACCGTGAGGCTGCTCGAGAGCAACGGCTTGCGCCCCGAGATCGTCACCGGCGCGGGCACCGGCACCTACCTGCTCGAGGCCGGCAGCCGCGTCTACAACGAGATCCAGCCCGGCTCTTACGTGTTCATGGATGCCGACTACGGCCGCAACCTGGGCGAGGACGGCCAGCCGGTGCACGAGTTCGAGCAGAGCCTGTTCATCCTGGCCACGGTCATGAGCCGGCCCACCTCGCAGCGCGCGGTGGTGGACGCGGGGCTCAAGGCGCACAGCGTCGATTCCGGCATGCCGACGGTGGTCGGCATCGCCGGCGCCCGCTACGTGCGCGCGTCCGACGAGCACGGCGTGATCGAACTGGACGGACCGGGCGGCGTCGATCTCGGCCAGAAGATCCGCCTGATCCCCGGCCACTGCGATCCCACCGTCAACCTGTACGACTGGCTGGTGTGCCATCGCGGCGATCGCGTCGAGGACGTCTGGCCGATCTCCGCGCGCGGCGCTTTCTATTGACCTCCATCGGCTACCGCCATGCCCGCACCCCGATACCTGAGCTTCGACACCCTGAGCCTGCACGCCGGTCAGCGACCCGACCCGGCCACCGGCGCGCGCGCCACGCCGATCTACCAGACCTCGTCGTTCGTGTTCCGCGACACGGACCACGCGGCGGCGCTGTTCAACATGGAGCGCGCCGGGCATGTCTATTCGCGCATCTCCAACCCGACCAACGCCGTGCTGGAAGAGCGCATCGCCGCGCTCGAAGGCGGCATCGGCGGCATCGCCACCGCGAGCGGCCAGGCGGCCCTGCATCTGGCCGTGGCCACGATCGCCGGCGCCGGCTCGCATATCGTCTCCAGCCGCTCGCTGTACGGCGGCTCGCACAACCTGCTCCACTACACCTTGCCGCGCTTCGGCATCGACACGACCTTTGTCGATCCGCGCGATCTCGACGCTTGGCGCACGGCGATCCGCCCGAACACGCGCCTGCTGTTCGGCGAGACGCTGGGCAATCCGGGTCTGGACGTGCTCGACGTGCCGGCGGTCGCACACATCGCGCACGATGCGAAGATCCCCCTGCTGGTCGACGCCACCTTCACCACGCCGTACCTGATGCGCCCCTTCGAGCTGGGTGCGGACCTGCTGTATCACTCCGCCACCAAGTTTCTGGGCGGGCACGGCATCGTCATCGGTGGTCTGCTGGTGGACAGCGGCGCGTTCGACTGGGAGGCCTCCGGCAAGTTCCCCGAGCTGACCGAACCGTACAGCGGCTTCCACGGGATGGACTTCCAGGAGGAGTCCACGGTGGCCGCGTTTCTGCTGCGCGCGCGCCGCGAGGGTCTGCGCGACTTCGGCGCGTGCATGGCGCCCACCACGGCGTTCCACATCCTGCAGGGCATCGAGACGCTCGGCCTGCGCATGGCGCGGCACGTGGACAACACGCGCAAGGTGGTGCAGGTCCTGGTCGGCCACCCGGCGGTGGAGTCGGTGGGCTACCCGGAGCTGCCCACGCACCCCGACCATGAGATCGCGAAGCGGCTCCTGCCGCGCGGCTGCGGCGCCGTGTTCCCGTTCAGCATCCGCGGCGGCCGGCAGGCAGGGCGCAAGTTCATCGAGTCGCTGCGCGTGTTTTCACACCTGGCCAACGTCGGCGACGCCAAATCGCTGGTGATCCATCCAGCCACCACCACGCATTTCCGCATGGACGACGCCGCCCTCGCCGCCGCCGGCATCGGCCCCGGCACGATCCGCCTGTCGATCGGCCTAGAGGATCCGCAGGACCTGATCGACGACTTGGCGGGCGCGCTGCGCGCCGCGCAGAAGGTCTGAAACCGCGATAACCACAGAGCACACAGAGGGACACCGAGGAAGCTGTGGATCTGAGAGTGGACGGAAAGCAGGCATATGCCTACACCGGTGGGCGGCCGTTCGATGGCGCGCGGCCCGCGGTGGTGTTCATCCACGGCGCCGAGCACGACCACTGCGTGTGGGTGCTGCAAAGCCGCTATCTCGCGCACCATGGGCGCAGCGTGCTCGCGGTCGATCTGCCCGGTCACGGGCGCTCGGCCGGGCCACCGCTGACGAGCGTCGAGGCGCTGGCGGACTGGATCGTGGCGCTGCTGAACGCCGCGGGCGCCCCCAAGGCTGCGCTGGTGGGCCACAGCATGGGATCGCTGATCGCGCTGGAGTGCGCCGCGCGCCACCCCGGGCGCATCTCGAGGATCGCCCTGGTCGGCACCGCCGTCCCGATGCGCGTCACGCCCGAGCTGCTGGACGCCACGCGCGACGCCGAGCCCGCGGCGCAGGACATGGTCAACATCTGGTCGCACTCGGGCTACGCGCAATATCCGAGCAACCCGGGACCAGGCTTCTGGGTGATGGGCGAGAATCTGCGCCTGATGCAGCGCCAGAAGCCGGGCGTGATGCACGTCGATTTCGCCGCCTGCAACGCCTACGCCAACGGTGTCCAGGCAGCCGCCAGGGTCGCCTGCCCGGTGCTGCTGGTGTTGGGCAAGCGCGACGTGATGACGCCCCCGCGAGCTACCGTGGAGCTGATCGCCGCGCTGCGCGACGCGCGCGTGGTCGAGATCCCCGGCAGCGGTCATGCCCTGATGGCCGAGAAGCCGGACGAGGTGCTGGACGCCCTCGCCGCCTTTCTCTAGCGGGCAAAACGCGAGATGGACACGGTCGAGCTGTATCTCGAGGACGCCTATACCCGAGCCTGCGACACGCGCGTGAGCCGCGTCGACGAACGCGGCATTCAGCTCGAGTGCACGCCGTTCTACGCGCAGGGCGGCGGCCAGCCGGGCGACCGCGGCGCGCTCATCCTGCGCGACGGGCGCCGCATCGAGATCGTCGCCACCTTGCGCGATCGGGACAGCGGACAGGTGATCCACGTGCCGGCTGCCGGAGTCGAGACCGCCCTGATCGGCCAGCAGATCGAAGCAGCGATAGATTGGGATCTTCGCTACGCGCACATGCGTTGCCACACCTGCCTGCATCTGCTGTGCGCGCTGGTCCCCTACCCGGTCACCGGCGGCAGCGTGCGCGCCGGATCGGGCCGACTGGACTTCGATGTCCCGCAGCCGATCCTGGACAAAGAGGCGCTCACGCAGCAGCTCAACGAGCTGATCGCTCGCAACGCCCCGTTGTCGACAGAAACCATCAGCGAGCAGGAACTGCGGGCGCGGCCCGAGCTGGTGCGCACCATCGAGGTCGGCCCACCGGCGCGTCAGGGTAGGGTGCGCCTGGTACGCATCGAAGGCATCGATCTGCAACCCTGCGGCGGCAGCCACCTGCGCACCACCGGCGAGATCGGCCGTGCCCGGGTCGTGAAGCTCGAGAAGAAAGGCCGGCAGAACCGCCGCGTGGAAGTCGCGATCGAAGAGCCTTGACCGCGCCGGCGATCGAGCCCTACTTCTTGGCCTGCTCGAGCAGCTTCTCGGCGCCGCTCACCTCGAACTTGCCGGGCTCTTCGATGTTCAGCGTCTTGACCACGCCGTTGTCGACCAGCATGGAGTAGCGCTGAGAGCGCACGCCCAGCCCGCGGGCAACCAGGTCCATCTCCAGCCCGAGTGCCTTGGAGTACAGGCCGCTGCCGTCGGCCATCATGCGCACCTTGCCCTTGGCGCCCTGCTCGCGGCCCCATGCGCCCATCACGAAGGCGTCGGTCACCGACAGGCACCAGATCTCGTCCACTTTCGACGCTTTGAGCTTGTCGGCGTTCTGCGTGTAGCCGGGCAGGTGCTTGGCCGAGCAGGTGGGGGTGAACGCGCCGGGCAATCCGAAGATGGCGATGCGCTTACCCTTGACCAGGTTCTCCACCTGAAAG
>DATBMG010000257.1:0-2886 GCA_036554965.1 Burkholderiales bacterium | reverse complement strand
ACCGGGCCCCAACGTGGCCGATCCGGGCCGCCTGCCGTTCACCCGGCTGCCCGCGGGGCGGCGGCTGCGGCCGCGCCGCGGCTGAGCGCCGCCGCCCGCGCGAACCCGGTAAACTCCGCATATGCGCAAGATCCTGGTCGCGATCGACGGTTCGGAGACTTCCCTGCGGGCGCTCGATTTCGCCGTGCAGCAGGCGCGCCTCGCCCCCGCGGCGGAGCTGCACGTGCTGACCGTGCAGCCGCTCGCCAGCACCTACACGGCCTGGGAGATCTACGTCTCGGCGGAGAAGCTGCGCGAGATCTCGACTGCGCGCGCGCGCGGCATCCTGGACGCGGCGGCGGGACGGCTGAAGAATTCCGGCAGCCAGTACGCGCTCGAGCAGCTCGAGGGCGACCCGGCCGAGACGATCGCGGCACGCGCCGCGGCGCTCGGCTGCGAGTCCATCACGATGGGCACGCGCGGCGCCGGCCAGGTCAGCGTGCTGGTGATGGGTTCCGTCGCGCAGCGCGTCGTGTACCACGCCACCGTCCCGGTCACCCTGGTCAAGTAGTCCCGGCGCTCACTTTCCGTAGACCTGCTCGGGGAGCCACAGCGCGATCTCGGGGAACACGATCACGAGCACGAGCCCGAGCAGCATCAGCAGCACGAACGGGATGATCGACCGGTAGATGTCGATCAGCGTGACTTCCTTCGGCGACATGGCGCGCATCAGGAACAGGTTGTAGCCGAAGGGCGGCGTCATGTAGGCGATCTGGCAGGTGATCGTGTAGAGCACGCCGTACCAGATCGGGTTGAAGCCGAGCGCGATGATCAGCGGCACGTAGAGCGGCGCGACGATGATGAGCATCGCCGTGTCGTCCAGGAAGGTGCCCATCACGATGTAGCTGAGCTGCATCAGCACCAGCACCTGCCAGGGCTCCAGGCCCCACTTCTCCAGGAACAGCGTCTCGATCGCATTGACGGCGCCCAGGCCGTCGAAGACCGCGCCGAAGGCGAGCGCCGCCAGGATGATCCACATGAACATGGCGCTGACGGCCAGGCTCTTGCGCAGCGTGTCCTCCATGACCTTGCGCGTGATGCGGCCCTTGTACCAGGCGACCAGCGTGGCCGTGAACGCGCCGACGGCGGAGGACTCCACCATGCTCGTCACGCCCATCACGAACAGCCCGGTCATGGAGAAGATGATGATGAGCGGCAGGATCCCCGCCTTGAGCAGGCCGATCTTCTCGCGCCAGGAGATCTGCCGGCGCTCCTCGATCGGCAGCGCCGGCCCGAGCTTGGGCTGCAGGTAGCAGCGGATGACGATGTACAGGATGAAGAGCCCCGCGAACAAGAGCCCCGGCCCGACGCCCGCCAGCCACAGCTGGCCCACGGGCTGGCGCGCGATCATGGCGTAGAGCACCAGCACGACCGAGGGCGGGATCATGATGCCGAGCGTGCTGCCGGCCTGGATCACGCCGGTCACCATGATCTTGTCGTAGCCGCGCTTCAGGAGCTCGGGCATGGCGATCGTGGCGCCGATGGCGAGTCCGGCCACGCTCAGGCCGTTCATGGCCGAGATCGCCACCATCAGCAGGATGGTTCCCACGGCCAGTCCGCCGCGCATCGGCCCGGTCCAGACGTGGAACATGCGGTACAGGTCGTCGGCGATGCCGGACTCCGACAGCATGTAGCCCATGTACACGAACATGGGCAGCGTCAGCATCGGATACCAGTTCAGCAGCGTGATGGTCGAGGCGAAGGGCATCTCGACCGCGCCCTCGCCCCACAGCGCCAGCGCAAACACCGTGGCGACGAAGCCGATCACGCCGAACACCCGCTGCCCGGTGAGCAGCAGCAGCATGAACGTCGCGAACATCAGGATCGCGATCGCCTCGTAGCTCATTCCATCTCCCGCCCGCTGACCCTGGCGATGTCGCGGAAGAAGATCGCGATCGCCTGCAGCAGCATCAGCGCGATGCCGACCGTCATGATGATCTTGATCGGCGCCATGGGCGGCGCCCAGGCGGAATAGTTGGTCTGGCCGTACTTGAGGGAGTAGGCGCTGCTCGACCAGCCGCCGTACACCATGTAGACGAGGTAGAAGACCAGGCAGAAGGCGGTGATGGAGTCCACGAAGGCGCGCGTCTTCACGGCCCAGCGCTCGTAGACCACGTCCATGCGCACGTGCGCGTCGATCTGCAGCGAGTAGCCGCCGCCCAGGATGTAGTAGGCGGCCATCAGGAACTGCGCCATCTCGATGATCCACACGAACGGCACGTTGAAGACGTACCGCGTGATGGAGGCAAACAGCAGCAGCCCCATCATGGCGAGCGCAAGGTACATGACGTAGAAGCCGATGACGCGGTTCACCGCGTCGACGGCCCGGACGAAGGCCCGGATCGGGCCCGGCATCCTCCTTCCCCGGCCCGCAACGCCGTGGCCGGGGAAGGACTCCTCGGACTGCACTGCCGCCCCGACCTCAGCCGTAGCGGTACGGCGGGCCAGCCTTTGCCATCACGTCGTTGTAATCCTTGAAGATCTGCACGACCTTGGCGCAGCGGGGACTGGTCGCGGCGATCTCGTCCCAGAACTTGTGCGCCTCCGCCTCGACCTTCGCCCACTCGGCGGCCGGGATCGTCGTCAGCTTCATCTTCGGTCCCTTGACGCGCAGGTCCGCCTCGCCCGCCCAGTACCAGTGCTGGCGGTAGTAGTGCGAGCTGTCGATGCAGAGCTTGAAGAGCTCCTGCAGGTGCGGCGGCACCTTCTCCCAGGACTTCGTGTTGGCGAAGTAGGAACCGATCCACGCGCCCGAGATGTTGTTGGTGAGGAAGTACGGCGTCACGTCCGCCCAGCCCACGGTGTAGTCCTCGGTGATGCCGGACCAGCAGATGCCGTCGAGCTCGC
>DATBMG010000250.1:0-15296 GCA_036554965.1 Burkholderiales bacterium | reverse complement strand
GCTCGGGAGCAGGAAGTAGGTCAGCCCCATGAACGCCAGCGTGGTGCCGATGACCACCGTCGCGTGGAAATGTCCCGGCACGTACAGGGTGTTGTGGATCAGCATGTTGAGCTGCTCGGTGCCCATCATCACGCCGGAGATCCCGCCCAGGAAGCCGAAGCCGATCAGCGAGATGAACATGGCGGAGAAGGTCGGGTTGCCCCATGGCGCCTTGCGCAGCCACTCGAACAGGCCCTTGGTGAAGCCTTTCCTGCGTTGCGCCACCTCGATCGAGCCCGGCACGGTCAGGCCGTGCACCATGCTGGCCAGCACCGCGAAGTACATGAAGTAGCTGGCGTTGAGGATCTTCCACTCGGAGGACAGCCCCGGATCGGACAGCAGGTGGTGAGCGCAGGCGAGCTGCAGGAATAGGATGTAGAGCAGAAACGCGATGCGGCTCACCTTCTCCGACATCGGCTTGGCGCCGAACACGATCGCGCCGACCGCGTACCACACCGCCACGTGCGCGGCGACGTTGATCTGCTGCGACGAGTGTCCCATCCCCCACCAGATCACCCGGTACATGAGCGGATCGATGGTGCTGATGTAGCCGATCGACCAGAGGAAGGTGGGGATGAGGATGATGGCGCCCGAGGCGATGGTGAACACCGCGATGATGGCGGCGGTGACCGCGCCGAAGGTCACCAGCGGCACCGAGCCCTCGTAGGTGCGTTCCGCTCGCGCGATCACCAGCGTGCCGAAGAACACGAAGCAGCCGATCAGGGCGCCTACGGCGAACAGGATCAACCCGAGGTAGAACGCGGGCTTGGCCTGCATCGGCGCATAGGAGGTCATCATCACGCTGGACTCGCCCTGGAACACGGCGATGTTGGTCGTCACCGAGCCGATCACCATCAGGGCGAAGCCCATCCACGCCCAGCGCGGCGTCGCCAGCCGGCAGCGCAGCAGGGTGGAAGAGCAGAAGTACAGGATCGCGATCTCGAAGAAGATGATCCAGAAGATCAGCATGTCGATGCCGTGCGCCGTGAGCGCCAGGTAGAACCAGTTGGCGTCCAGCAGGTGCACCGCCGGCCAGCGGGTGAGCGACACCAGCAGCGACAGGATGCCGCCCACCAGCAGGAACACCACGCCGGCGACGGCGTTGGCCTTGATCAGCGCCTCGGCCTGGTCGTGGTACTGAAGGCCGGTGCGCGGCTCGATGCGGAATGACGCAGCCATATGCCCTTCCCCCTCACTTGACGTACATCCGGCTCACCATCTGGTGGTGGCCGATGCCGCAATACTCGTTGCACACCACGGCGAAACTGCCGGTCTTGTTGGGCGTGATGGTGATCACCATCTCGTAGCCCGGCACGATCTGCAGGTTGATGTTCTCGGGCTGCAGCGAGAAGCCGTGCTGGTAGTCCATCGCCGACAGATGCAGCCGGTAGCTCTTGCCCTGCTCGAGCTCCAGGATCGGCCACCAGGACCACAGCCGCGCGATCAGGTACACCTCGCTGCCGGCCGGCGGATGCACCACCGGCACGTTTTGCTCGGTTTCGGTGCGCACCGTGTACTTGTCCACCATCTCCTGGGTCTTCGCCTGGAACTGCGCGGGCGAGATGCGGTAGGCCTCGTTGGACAGGTTCTGCTTACCGAACACGTGCCAGTACGGCATCATGAAAAACAAGATCAGCGCCCACACCAGCGCGATGGCGATCCAGGCGAGCTCGATCTTCTCGATCGGCTCTTTCCACCAGATGCGTTGCGAGGGCGGAAGGATTGAGCTCATGGTCGTCTCCCTCGTGGCGCGCGCCTACTGCGGTACGTTGGGCAGCGTGACGATCTCCATCACGCCCCACAGGATGTAGAGCACCGCCGGGATCACCACCCCCAGGAACAGCAGCAGGAAGTGGTTGTCGAGCAGGTGCTGCATCGCCGGGATGCGTTCCTCGGCCTCGTCTTGGGCCGGCGTCGGGACGGTTTCCGCCATGGTCGTGTCCGCCTGTGCGTGGATGAATGGTCGAGCGCGGGCACTGCTGCCCCACGCTTGGGGCAGACTTTACGCCGCGCTCACAGGCAAGGAATTCACCCAGGTTCAGTTTTTCCCGCGCGATATGACGGCGGGCGGGGAAGCCTGGACTACAATGCACGCCATGCAACAGACCTTCTCTTCTTTATCTACGCGTGCCCCGGGGGCGGCCGCCGCACACGCGCGCAGACAGGTGGCGGGCTGGCTGCTGGTGTGCTGTGCGCTAGTGTTTGCGATGGTGGTGGTGGGTGGAGTCACGCGACTCACCCGCTCCGGGCTGTCGATCGTGGAGTGGGAGCCGCTGATCGGCGCGATCCCGCCGCTGTCGCAGGCCGACTGGCAGCAGCTGTTCCAGGAGTACCAGCAGACCCCGGAGTACCGGCAGGTGAACCAGGGCATGTCCCTGGAGCAGTTCAAGGACATCTTCTGGTGGGAGTACTTCCATCGCCTGCTCGGGCGTTTGATCGGACTGGTGTTCTTCCTGCCGCTGGTATTCTTCGTGCTGACCAGGAAGGTGGAGCGCGCGCTGACGCCGCGGCTGCTGAGTATCTTCCTGCTGGGCGCGTTGCAGGGCGCAGTCGGCTGGTGGATGGTGGCGAGCGGGCTGATCGACGATCCGCGCGTGAGCCACGTGCGCTTGTCGATCCACCTCGGGCTCGCGGTCCTGATCTTTGCCGCCATGTTCTGGACGGCGCTGGATCTCTTGTCGGCCGGCCGAACCGATGCGCTCGAGCCCGCGCGAGCTAGGCTCTCGCGCCACGCCGGTTGGCTGTCCGTGCTGATCTTCGTGATGGTGCTGTCGGGCGGACTGGTGGCGGGTACGCGCGCGGGCTACGCCTACAACACCTTCCCGCTCATGAACGGCCACTTCTTCCCACCTGAGTACTTCATGCTGCAGCCCTGGTGGCAGAATTTCTTGCACAACATGGCCACGGTCCAGTTCAACCACCGCCTGATCGCGTGGGCCCTGTTCCTTCTGGTTCCGACGCTGTGGTTCGCGTCGCGCCGGCAGCGGTTGTCGCGCAGCGCGCGGCTGGCGTCCAACCTCCTGCTCGTCATGCTGTTCATACAATTGGCGCTGGGTATCGCCACGCTGCTGCGGGGCGTGCCGGTGGTGTTGGCGGCCTCGCACCAGGCCGGAGCGCTGATGCTGTTCGCGCTCAGCCTGTGGACGGCGCACGCGCTGCGCAGTCGATAGGTGCGCCTGCGCGGCCAAGCACTGCCGCCACGATGCCGACGTCATCCGCCAAGGGAGCGGACATGGCCGACCCGCGCCGCCTGATCACGCGCATTGCGTTGGCCGGCGTGTTGCTGGTTCTGCTGGTCACCACCAGCAGCGCGTACATGCGCCTGACCGCTGCCGGCCTCGGTTGTGCGGACTGGCCCGCCTGTTATGGGCGCGACGCGGCACGCAGCGCACCGCCTGTGCCGGTGGCGCGCCTGCTGCACCGCCTGTCCGCGGCCGCGGCCGGCGCCGCGGTGCTCGCCATTGCACTGGTCGCCTTCGTCAACCGCCGCCGGCTGGCTCGTGAGCTGGCTGTGGCTGCGGCCCTGCTCGCGCTCACGCTCGGGCTGGCGCTGCTGGGACGGGCGACGCCGACCGCGCAGTCGCCGGCGATCGCAGCCGCCAACCTGCTAGGCGGGATGCTGATGGCGGCGTTGCTGTGGTGGCTGGCCTTGGGCGGCCGGCAGGACGTGCGCGCGACGCTGCCGCGCTGGCTGCCGTGGCTGTCGTGGCTGGCGCTGGGTGCACTCGCCGCGCAGCTCGCGCTCGGCGCGATGACCAGCACGACCTACTCCGCGCTGGCCTGCACGACGCTGCCCGATTGCGCCGGACAGTGGTGGCCGCGAATCTGGTCCGCCGCGGAGTTTGATCCGACGCGTCCGCTGTCGGCCCGCGCCGGGCCCAGCGCCGCGATTCATCTCGCCCATCGTCATGCCGCGGTGCTGGTGGCGACGCTGGTGCTCGCGCTCGCCGCGGCGCTGTGGCGGCATTGGCGCGGCCTTGCCATCGCGGTCGCGGGACTGCTGGGCTTGCAGGTCGCGCTGGGTGTCCTGGCGGTGGCGCTGCAACTACCGCTCGGCATGGTGTTGGCGCACAACCTTGCCGCCGTCATGCTGCTGCTCGCGCTGGTCGCCGCGCACCGGGCTGTGTCCGCGGCGCATCGGGCCCCGGCAGCGGCCTGAGCCGCCTGTGGCAGAATGATCGCCGTCCGCACCGTACGGCACGCTCGTGAAGCCGGAGATCAAGGTCAGCGCGTTCCTGGCCAACCTGCCGCTGTTCAAGGAGATCGACCCCGAGGAGATCGACCGGGTCGCCCAGGCCACCCGTGCGGTGCACGTGGAGCGCGGCCAGGTCCTGTTCCACAAGGGCGATCCCGCGGAGGGTTTCTACCTGGTGGTGTACGGCCAGGTGAAGCTCGCGTTCACCTCGCCGCAGGGTGCGGACAAAGTGGTGGAGATCATCGGTCCCGGCATGAGCTTCGGCGAGGCGGTGATGTTCCTCGAGAAGCCTTACCCGGTGTACGCGCAAGCGCTGGCGGACTCGATGCTACTGCACGTCTCCCGCAACGCCGTGTTCCAGGAGGTCGAGCGCAACCCGCTGTTCGCGCGCAAGATGCTGGGTGGGTTGAGCCGGCGACTGCATGGGCTGGTGTCGGACGTGGAGGCCTACAGCCTGCGCTCCGGCGCGCAACGCGTGATCGGCTATCTGCTGCGCGACGACACCCTGGCAGGGAGCGGACTCAGGGCGGTGAGCGTCACGCTGCCCACCAACAAGGGTGTGATCGCCTCGCGCTTGAACCTCACGCCGCAGCATTTCTCTCGCATCCTGCATGAGCTGACAGAGGCAGGGCTGATCCGCGTCGACGGGCGCAGCGTGCACGTGCCGGACGTGGACAGGCTGCGCGCGTACGAGTAGCGGGTCCCGGGCAAGCGACGCGTGGGTGCTGCACCGGGCTCAGTCGGCCGGCAGCAGCTCGCCCTCGACTTCGACTTCCTTGAGCGCGGCGATGTCCAGAGCCACGCCCAGCTTGCGCCACTCCTTGACCTCTTCCATCAGGGCGGCCGCGGTGAGCGGGCTGGCCGCCAGCCAGGCGGCGTCCAGGCCGAGCTGAAAGCGCTTGCCGTCGCACTGCGCTGCGAACGGCGGCAGGCGCACGTCGCTGCGGCTGCGGTGGAACAGCACGGCAAGGCGCAGCGCCAACACCATGGCCAGATCGAGCGAGCTGCTGATCTGACCCTTCATCTTCTCCATGGTGCCGCGATGCGCCAGCACCAGCAGCGACAGGTGCGCCTGCTCCATCTTGGAGAAACCGGGCATGTCGGCATACGCGAGGATGTAGGCCGAATGCTTGTGGTAGCCGGAGTGCGCCACGCTGATGCCGATCTCGTGCAGCCGCGCTGCCCAGGACAGCAGGTGCAGCGGGTAGCCGTGCTCGGCCTGCAGGGCGCCGGAGAACTCGCGCAACAGCGACTGGGCCAGCGCCTCGACGCGGCGCGCCTGCCCGGCGTCGACGTGGTAGCGCTTCATGAACTGCGCCACCGTGGTGTCGCGCATGTCGCGATCGTGGAAGCGCCCGAGCAGGTCGTACAGGACACCTTGGCGCATGGCGCCGGTGGCGAGCGTCATGTGCTCGATGCGCAGCGCCGAGAACGCCGCCGCCATGATAGCGAAGCCGCCGGGCAGCACCGGCACCCGGTCGGGACGCAGGCCAGGCAGATCTACGCGGTCCAGCTCGCCCGCTTTCAGCAGCGCGCTGCGCAGCCGCTCCAGCCCCTCGGCGCCGATGCCGCCCTGGCTCCAGCCGTTCGCCTCGAGGATGTCGCCGAGCGCGCGCGCCGTGCCGGAGGAGCCGACCGCCTCCTTCCAGCGGCCGGCGGAAAAGTCGCGTGCGATGGTCTGCAGCTCGAGCCGCGCCGCGGTCTCCGCCTGCTTGAAGTTGCCCTTGGTGAGCTTGCCGCCGGGAAAGAACCGCAGGCTGTAGCTGACGCAGCCCATGTACAGGCTCTCCAGCTTCTGCGGGCGATAGCCCGCGCCGATGATGCACTCGGTGGAGCCGCCGCCGATGTCCACCACCAAGCGCCGCTCTGCGGTGACCGGCAGGCTGTGCGCCACGCCCAGGTAGATGAGCCGCGCCTCTTCCTTGCCCGCCACCACCTCGATCGGGAACCCGAGCGCGGCCTCGGCCTTGACCAGGAACTCGCGCGCGTTCTTGGCCATGCGCAAAGCATTGGTGCCCACCGCGCGCACCGCCTCCGGCGGCAGCCCGCGCAGGCGCTCGCCGAAGCGCTTGAGCGCGTCCAGCGCGCGCTGCTGCGAGGCCTCGTCGAGGCGCTTGTCGGCGGTGATGCCCGCGGCCAGCCGCACCGGCTCGCGCAGCGAGTCGAGCGGATAGATCTGGTCGTCGACGACGCGGGCGACCTGGAGTCTAAAACTGTTGGAGCCGAGATCGACGGCGGCGAGCGTGCTGAGCTGAGTCACGCCATGATCTCGCGCTCGATCTCCTCCAGGGTGACGTGGCGCACGTCCTTGCCCTTGACCATATAGATCACATACTCGGAGATGTTCTTGGCGTGGTCGCCGATGCGCTCGATCGCCTTGGCAATGAACAGGATCTCGATCGAGGCCGAGATGGTGCGCGGATCCTCCATCATGAAGGTGATGAGCTGGCGCAGGATCGCGCGGAACTCGTCGTCCACGTGCTGGTCGGTGCGCACCACTTCGGCCGAGCCGGACACGTCCAGCCGGGCGAAGCAGTCGAGCGACTTGCGCAGCATCTCCAGCGCGAGGCTCGCCATGCGCCGGATCTCCACGTAGCGCGGCTGCTGCACGCGGTCCACCGAGTTGATCAGCTTCGCCATGCGCGCGATCTTGGCTGCCTCGTCGCCGATGCGCTCCAGGTCGGTGATGGTCTTGATCACCGCAATCACCAGACGCAGGTCCGACGCGGTGGGCTGACGGCGCGCGATGATGGTGCTGCAGTCCTCGTCGATACCCACTTCCATCGCGTTGACCTTGTGGTCGTTGCCCACGACGCTGGCGCACAGCTCGAGATCGCCCGAGGTGAGCGCGTCCACCGCGAGCGAGATCTGCTGCTCGACGAAGCCGCCCATCTGCAGCACGCGCGAGCGCAGGTTCTCCAGCTCGGCGTCGAACTGCTTGGAGGTGTGGGTGTGTTCCGTGTTCATCTGCTGCTTCTCCTTGCGGCATACGGGCGGCTCCCGGGGATCGGGCCGGCCAGTCTACCGCACCAACTTGACAAAGCTGTTGCAACCTGCAGCGGGCCGTTGCCGCCTGCGCCCGACGGCACGCTGCGGCGGCCTCAGGCGCCGATGCTGCGCACTCCCGAGGGCGTGCCCAGCAGCAACAGGTCTGCCGGGCGGCGGGCGAACAACCCGTTGGTCACCACCCCGGCGATGCGGTCGATCGCCGTCTCCATTTCGACCGGGTCGGGGATGGCGAGCCCGTGCACGTCCAGGATGATGTTGCCGTAGTCGCTCACGAATCCCTCACGCAACCGCGCCTGCCCGCCCAGCGCGGTCATCTTCCGTGCGACGTAGGCGCGCGCCAGCGGAATCACTTCGATCGGCAGCGGAAACCCGCCCAGCACGTCCTTCAGCTTGCCCTCGTCGGCGATGCACACGAACTGCCGCGCCACGGCGGCCACGATCTTTTCCCCGGTCAGGGCCCCGCCGCCGCCTTTGATCATCTGCAAACCGCGCGTGACCTCGTCGGCCCCGTCCACATATATCGGCAGCCGTTCCACGCTGTTCAGCTCGAGCACCGGGATGCCGAGCCGGCGCAGCCGCTCGGCGGAGGCCTTGGAGCTCGCTACCGCGCCCTCGATGCGCCCCTTGATCCGGCCCAGCGCCTCGATGAAAAAGTTGACCGTGGAGCCGGTGCCCACACCCACCACCGCGCCCGCCGGCACATGCTCGATCGCGGCCTCGGCCGCCGCCTGCTTCATCTGCTCTGCCGTCATCCGGTGCGTCGCCTCCCGAGTCGAGGATCAAGAATATCGCAATTGATCCCGGGCGGGGGCGCTGCTACGCTCGCCTGCACCTCGGAGCCGCCCGCACATGCCCGACTACCTGGAACGCATCCTCAAGGCCCGCGTCTACGACGTCGCCCAGGAGACTCCGCTCGACCCGGCCGCGAACCTGTCCGCCCGCCTGGGCAACCGCCTGCTGCTGAAGCGCGAGGACGTCCAGCCGGTGTTCTCCTTCAAGCTGCGCGGTGCCTACAACAAGATGGTGCACCTGCCGCCGACGGTCCTGCGCCGGGGCGTGATCTGCGCCTCGGCGGGAAACCACGCCCAAGGGGTCGCCTTCGCCGCCCAGAAGCTCGGCTGCCGGGCGGTGATCGTGATGCCGGCGACCACCCCCCGCATCAAGCTGGAAGCGGTGGCCGCGCGCGGGGCGCGCGTGGTGCTGCACGGCGATTCCTATGACGACGCCTACGCCCACTCGTTGGTCCTGGCGCGGCGCGAGCGGCTGACCTACGTGCACCCATACGACGATCCGGACGTCATCGCCGGACAGGGCACCATCGGCATGGAGATCCTGCGCGAGCACAGCGCACCGATCCACGCCCTGTTCGCCGCGGTCGGCGGGGGCGGGCTGATAGGCGGCATCGCCGCTTACGTCAAGCGCTTGCGGCCCGAGATCAGGATCATCGGGGTGCAGGCGAGCGACTCGGACGCCATGGCGCGCTCGCTCGCCGCAGGCCGCCGCGTGCGCTTGCCCCAGGTCGGGCTGTTCGCCGACGGCGTGGCGGTGAAGGAGCCGGGCGCGGAGACCTTCCGGCTGTGCCGCGAGCTGGTGGACGAGATGGTGCTGGTGGACAACGACGACATCTGCGCGGCGATCAAGGATGTGTTCGAGGATACCCGTTCCATCCTGGAGCCGGCCGGTGCGCTCGCCATCGCCGGGGTGAAGGCCTGGGTCGAGCGCCGGCGCATCCGGGACAAGACGCTGGTCGCCATCGCCTGCGGCGCCAACATGAACTTCGACCGCCTGCGCTTCGTAGCCGAGCGCGCCGAGCTGGGCGAGCGCCGCGAGGCGATCCTGGCGGTGACGATTCCCGAGCGGTCGGGCAGCTTCAAGCGCTTCTGCGCGCTGCTGGGACCGCGCAACATCACCGAGTTCAACTACCGCTACGGCGATCCCGAGCGGGCGCGGGTGTTCGTCGGACTGTCCACGCACAACCGCGAGGAGACCGCGCAGCTGGTCCGGCGCTTGCGTCACGCCGGGCTGCCCACCGAAGACCTGTCGGACAACGAGATGGCGAAATTGCACATCCGGCACATGGTGGGCGGGCGCTCGTCGCAAGTGAGCGACGAGATGGTGTACCGCTTCGAGTTCCCGGAGCGGCCGGGGGCGCTGATGAACTTCCTCAACCGCATGAGCCAGGGCTGGAATATCAGCTTGTTTCACTATCGCAACCACGGCGCCGATTTCGGGCGCGTGCTGGCCGGCATGCAGGTGCCCGGCGATCAGCAGCGCGCATTCAAGCGCTTCCTGACACAGCTCAACTACCGCTATTGGGACGAAACCGGCAACCCCGCCTACGAGCTGTTCCTCGGGATGCAAGTCGCGTGAACTGTGCGAAAATGAACCTGTCGTCCCCCGGCGAATCCACTACCGGGGGCGAACGAACTACTGGGAGCAGGCGCGTGCAGGCGCTGGGGCGGAAACTCACCGCGATTTCACTTTTCGGCATCCTGGCCATCCCGGCCGGCGCGGCCGAGCAGGACGACGCGTTCCTGGCCGCGCGCGAGGCGTTCCAGAAGGGGCGCATCGAGAAGGTCGACAGCCTGGCCGCCGGCCTTGCGGATTACCCCCTGTATCCGTACGTCGCCTACTGGCAGCTGCGCTCGCGGCTGAACCAGACGCCGGAGGCCGAGGTGCAGGCCTTTCTGACGCGTTACGGCGATGCGCTGGCCGCGCAGCGGCTGCGCACCGACTGGCTGAAGCAGCTCGGGGAGAGCCAGGAATGGACGACCCTCGAGCACGAGAGCCAGGGCGTGGTGCTGGACGATCCCGAGCTGCTCTGCTATCTGCTGCGGGCGCGCCTGGCGCGAGTCGACCTGACGGCGCTGGCCGAAGCGCGGGCGCTGTGGTTCCAGGGTGTGGCCCAGCCGCAGAGCTGCGCCCCGCTGTTCGAGCACATGATGGCGGGCGGCCAGATCAACGAGGAAGACGTCTGGGTGCGCATCCGGCTGGCGCTCGAAGCGGGCAGCGTCACCCTGGCCAAATCGTTGGGCGCCTACATCGACCCGGCGAAGCGTATCAGCGGCAAGCAGCTCGACACTGTGGCGCGCAACCCGCAGCGCTATCTCGAGCGCCGGCCGCT
The DNA here is from genome assembly GCA_036554965.1 of Burkholderiales bacterium. GTDB lineage: Bacteria > Pseudomonadota > Gammaproteobacteria > Burkholderiales > SHXO01 > SHXO01. Next base: position 4,929 of record DATBMG010000250.1, on the reverse strand, counting down.
GCCGCTGAAGACCCGCGCCGAGCGCGAGCTGGCCATGTTCGCCGCTTGGCGCGTGGCGCAGAGCTTGCCGGCAGTCGCCGCCGCCCGTCTGGAAAAGATCGAGGAAGCGCTCAGCGCCGAGGAGCGCGCGTACGTCTGGGGCCAGGTTGCGATGGCCGGTGCCCAGCGCCACCGTCCGGAGGCGCTGGACTGGTTCAAGCGCGCGGCCGAGACCGGCCTCTCCGACAAGCAGCTCGCCTGGCGGGCGCGCACCGGTCTGCGCCTGGCCGACTGGCCGACGGTGCTCTCGTCGATCGAAGCGATGAGCGCAGCCGAGCAGCAGCACGTGGTGTGGCGCTACTGGAAAGCACGCGCGCTGATCGCCCAGGGCCGTTCGGCGGAGGCCGGCGTGCTGCTCGGGGAGCTGTCCCAGGAGCAGCATTTTTACGGCCACCTGGCCAGCGAGGAGCTGGGCAACGCGGCGACCGAACTTCCTGCACTGATAGAGCCGACCGCCCAGGTGGTGGATGAAGTCGCACGCGTGCCCGGCATCCAGCGCGCGCTGAAACTGTACGAGCTGGGGCTGCGCTACGAGGGAGCGCTCGAATGGCGCTGGACCACGCGCGCATGGGGCGACCAGGACCTGCTGGCGGCCGCCGAAGTGGCACGTCGCGCCGGCTGGTACGAGCGCGCCATCGACACGGCGGAGCGCACGCAGCGCGTGCACAATTACACGCTGCGCTTCCCCACGCCGTATCGCGAAGTCGTGAGCAATTACACGCAAGCGCTCGACCTGGACGAGGCCTGGGTCTACGGGCTGGTGCGCCAGGAGAGTCGTTTCGTCGTGGACGCGCGCTCCAACGCCGGCGCCCAGGGCCTGATGCAACTCATGCCCGCAACTGCACGCCAGGTCGCGCGCCGGCTCGGACTGCCCGGTCCCGTGCGCCACCACGTCACTTCGGTGGACACCAACATCAACCTCGGCACCTATCACCTACGCGACCTGATGGAGAGCCTCGACGAGCAGACGGCGCTCGCCACGGCGGCGTACAACGCGGGCCTGAGCCGCACGCGCACCTGGCGCGCGCAGCAGCCGCTGGAAGGCGCCATCTACGTCGAGACCATCCCGTTCACCGAAACCCGCGACTACGTACGCAAGGTGATGAGCAACACCATGTACTACTCGCGGCTGGTCGGGCAGCAGTTCGTGGGCCTGAAGCAGCGTCTCGGCGTCATCGCCCCGCGCCCGCTCGACAACGAGTAACCGTGCCGCGCGGCGCACGGCGTGCTGCGGCGTCCTCTGGCGGCTGCGCATGCTGATCCGAAACGTCCTGGTTATCGGAGGCTCGGGTTTCTTGGGGCGCCACGTGGTCCGGCAGCTCGCCGCCCGCGGGCTCGCCGTGCGGGTGCCGACGCGCAACCGCGAACGTGCCAAGGAGCTGATCCTGCTGCCCACGGTAGACGTCGTGCAGGCGGACGTGCACGACGACGCCACGCTGCAGCGCCTGCTGCAATCGGCCGATGCCGCGATCAACCTGGTGGGCATCCTGCACGGCGATTTCGATCGTGCGCATGTGCAGCTTCCACACCGCATCGCCGCTGCCTGCGCTCGGGCGAGCGTGCAGCGCCTGGTGCACGTGAGCGCGCTCAAGGCCGCCCCGGATGCGCCCAGCGCCTATCTGCGCTCGAAGGCGGCGGGTGAGGCCGCCATCCGGGAGGCCCAGGGCGAGCATCTACAGACCACCATCCTGCAACCCTCGGTCATCTTCGGCCGCGAGGACCGCTTCCTCAACCTGTTCGCGCGCCTCGCGCGCGCGCTGCCGGCGATCGTGCTGGCCTCCCCGGCGGCGCGCTTCCAGCCGGTCCACGTGGACGACGTGGCGCGCGCGATCGCGGCCGCGCTCAGCGACGTGCGCACCTTCGGGCAGACTTACGCGCTGTGCGGACCGCAGGTGTACACGCTGCGCGAGCTGGTCGCCTACGTGGTGCGTAGCCTCGGCCTGCACCGGCCGATCGTGGGCCTCGGCAAGTCGCTGTCCATGCTGCAAGCGGGCATCCTCGAGCATCTGCCCGGGAAGCTGATGACGCGCGACAACGTCCGGTCGATGCAAGTGGACAACGTCTGCGGCTGTGCTTTCCCGGAGGTGTTCGGCTTCGAGCCCACGCCGCTGGAAGCGGTGGTGCCGCTGTATATCGCGGGTGTCACGCCGCGTTCGCGCTACCGCTGGTTCCGCTTCCGCGCGCGCCGGTGACCTCGTCGATGACGCGCGAGCGTATCCGGCAGTGAAGGTCTACCGCGTCGGCGGCTCGGTGCGCGACGAGCTGCTCGGCCTCTCGGTCAAGGACCACGACTACGTCGTGGTGGGCAGCGACCCGGAGGAGATGGTGCGGCTCGGCTTTCGTCCGGTGGGCAAGGATTTCCCCGTGTTTCTGCACCCCGAGACTGGGGAGGAGTATGCGCTCGCTCGCACCGAGCGCAAAACCGGACGAGGCTACAAGGGCTTCACGGTGTACGCCGCGGCGGAGGTTACGCTGGAGCAGGACCTGGCGCGTCGCGATCTCACCATCAACGCCATCGCGCGCGACGAGCACGGCACGCTGATCGACCCATTCGGCGGCGCACAGGACCTGCAGCGCGGCGTGCTGCGGCACGTGAGCCCGGCCTTCGCCGAGGATCCGGTGCGCATCCTGCGGGTGGCGCGCTTCGCTGCCCGATTGGCCTTCGAGATCGCGCCCGAGACGCTGGCGCTGATGCGCCAGATGGTGCAGGAAGGCGAAGTGGATCACCTGGTGCCCGAGCGAGCCTGGCAGGAGCTGTCGCGCGGCCTGATGGAGCAGCGTCCGTCCTTGATGCTTGAGGCGCTGCGGGCGTGCGGTGCGCTGGCGCGCATCCTGCCCGAGGTCGATGCGCTGTTCGGCGTGCCGCAGCCGCCCGAGCATCATCCGGAGGTGGATACCGGCCTGCACATCCTGCTGGTCGTCGACTACGCCGCATCGCGCCACCTGCCCCTGCCGGTGCGCTTCGCCGCCCTGACACACGATCTGGGCAAGGCAGAAACCCCGCGCGAGCAGTGGCCGCGCCACATCGGTCACGAGGAGCTCGGCGTCGCCCTGATCCGCGGCATGTGCGAGCGGCTGCGCGTGCCCAACGACTGCCGCGATCTGGCGCTCCTCGGCGCGCGTCATCACGGCGAGATCCATCGCGCGCAGGAGCTGCGCCCCGCGACCGTCGTGAAGCTGCTCGAACGCTGCGACGCGCTGCGCCGGCCGGAGCGCTTCGAGGACCTGCTGCTCGCCTGCGCCTGCGACTTCCACGGCCGGCCCGGATACGAGGCGCTGTCCTATGCGCCTGCGCCGCTCCTGCGCAAGGCGTTGGACGCCGCGCGCGGCGTGGACGGCGCGGCCATCGCCGCCGCGCATGCGGGCGAGCCGAAGAAGATCGCCGCGATGCTGCACGAAATGCGCGTGCGGGCGGTGAAGGAGGTGCTGGCGAGCGGCTAGGAACCAGGATCAGATCCTAGCGAAACACGTACACCAGCCAAGCCACCAACGCCGACAACAGCAGCGACGAGGCGAAAGGAAAGGTGTACTGCTTCCCGGCGCGCGTGAAGTGCAGATCGCCCGGCAGGCGCCCGAGCCCGATGCGCCGCAGCAGCGGCGTGAGGCCACCGATCAGCGCAATGGCCAGCATGAACGCGATGAACCACTTCAGCACTGTACGCTCCTTCCAGCACCATTATGACTAGAATGCGCGGCGTTGGCCGCGCCGAGGAGACGGGACTTGATCGACCTGTACACCTGGTCCACGCCCAACGGCCGCAAGGTCTCCATCATGCTGGAGGAGACCGGTCTGCCCTATCAAGTGCACCCGATCGACATCGGCAAGGGCGAGCAGTTCCGCCCGGAGTTCCTGGCGATCAGCCCGAACAACCGAATCCCCGCCATCGTCGATCGGCACGGCCCGGACGGGCAACCTTTCCAGTTGTTCGAGTCGGGCGCGATCTTGCTGTACCTCGCCTGGAAAACCGGGCTGCTGCTGCCGCGCACGCCCGCCGCGCAGTTCCAGACGATTCAGTGGCTGATGTTCCAGATGGGCGGAGTGGGACCGATGTTCGGCCAGGCACACCATTTTCTGCGCGCAGCGCCCGAGCCGGTGCCCTACGCGATCGAGCGCTACACGCGCGAGACGCGCCGGCTGTACAAGGTGCTCGACGGGCATCTGGCGGAGCGCGACTACCTCGCGCCGGAGTACTCGGTGGCCGACATCGCCACCTACCCCTGGGTCGCCCGCTACGAATGGCACAAGGTGGACCTGAACGAGTTCCCCGCGGTGAAGCGCTGGTTCGACGTCGTCGGCGCACGGCCCGCGGTGCAGGCCGGAATGAAGATTCCGGCCCCGCGGGTCTAGCCGCTTACGGTCGGTTTCGACGCGACCCGCCCTGGCGAGCCCGCCGGCGCACGCCGCTAAAGACCGCCTGCCGTCTGCCGATCTTCACAATGTGCTCCCGTCCGCGCTCCGCGGCCGGGCCAGCCCACATCGCTCACAAGGCCGCCCCCGATGGATGCTTCGCTGCCCGACAAGATCGGCAAGTACCCCGTCCTGCGCGAGATCGGCCGCGGGGCAACCAGCGTGGTCTACCTCGGGCGCGACCCGTTCGCCAACCGCGACGTCGCCATCAAGGTGGTGCGCAACCAGTCCCCGAGCGACGCCGATCTGCAGCGCCGCTTCCGCAAGGTGTTCCTGAACGAGGCGGCGCTGGTGGGCAAGCTGTTCCACCCACACATCCTCGCGATCTACGACGCGGTCAGCGACCAGGACATTTCCTATATCGTGATGGAGTACGTGGACGGCAAGACGCTCGAGAACTACTGCGACGTCGCCAACCTGCTGTCGGTGAGCAAGGTGGTGGAGATCGCGTTCAAGTGCAGCCTCGCGCTCGCCTTCGCGCA
>DATBMG010000237.1:0-25344 GCA_036554965.1 Burkholderiales bacterium | reverse complement strand
GTTGACGCCGGCCTCGGTGCCGGGTCCGACCTTGAGCGCCTTCACCTTGTCGGCCAGCTTGCCGGCGAAGGCCTGGTACACCTTGTCCTGCACCAGGATGCGGTTGGCGCACACGCAGGTCTGCCCGGCGTTGCGGTACTTGGACAGCATCGCGCCTTCCACCGCCGCGTCCAGATCGGCGTCGTCGAACACCAGGAACGGCGCGTAGCCGCCCAGCTCGAGCGAGATCTTCTTGACCGTCTGCGCGCTCTGCTGCATCAGCACGCGGCCCACTTCAGTCGACCCGGTGAAGGTGATCTTGCGCACTGTGGGGTTGGCGGTCAGCTCGCCGCCGATCTCCTTGGCCGGACCGGTGACCACGCTCATCACCCCCTTGGGCAGGCCGGCGCGCTCGGCGAGCTCGGCGAGCGCCAGCGCGGAGAACGGCGTCTGCGTGGCGGGCTTCACCACGATGGTGCAGCCTGCCGCCAGCGCCGGGCCGACCTTGCGCGTGATCATCGCGGCGGGGAAGTTCCACGGCGTGATGGCGCCGCAAACGCCGACCGGCTGTTTCACCACCACGATGCGCTTGTCGGCCTGGTGCGGAGGAATGACATCGCCGTACACGCGCTTGGCTTCCTCGGCGAACCACTCGATGAACGAGGCCGCGTAGGCGATCTCGCCCTTGGCCTCGGCGAGCGGTTTGCCCTGCTCGGTGGTCATGATCAACGCCAGGTCGTCCTGGTTCGCCAGCATCAGGTCGAACCACTTGCGCAGGACGGCGGCGCGCTCCTTGCCGGTCTTGGCGCGCCAGGCGGGAAGCGCACGGTCCGCGGCCTCGACGGCGCGCCGCGTTTCCGCCACACCCATGCGCGGGATGGTGCCGACCGCCGCGCCGGTGGCCGGATTGGAGACGACGATGGTCTGCTTGCTGTCCGCGTCGGCCCACTGGCCGTCCACGTAGCACTGCTGGCGGAACAGCTTCTCGTCCTTGAGCGGCAAGGCAAATCGTTCGCGTGGTGCGTTCATTGGCGGACCTCGATGCGCTGTTGGTTCAGGGTTGCGCTGTTGGTTCAGGGTGATTATAAGCTTTCGGGGAGGCGACCCGACTCACAGCGTCCCTGGATACGCCCCGCCGTCGATCAGGAAGTTCTGTCCGGTGATGAAGCTCGCCTGCGCGCTGCAGATGTACGTGCACAACTGGCCGAACTCCTCCGGCGAACCGAGGCGCGCGGCGGGAATGGTCTTCAGCCGCTCCTGCTTCACCTGGTCGAAGGTCTTGCCGCTCTGCTTGGCCATGGCGTCGATGCGGCTCACCATGGTGTCGGTCTCGAACAGGCCGGGCAGGATGTTGTTGAGGGTGACGTTGTGCATCACGGTCTGACGCGCGAGCCCGGCCACGAAGCCGGTGAGGCCGGAGCGCGCGCCGTTGGACAGGCCGAGGATCGGAATCGGCGCCTTGACAGCTGCCGATGTGATGTTGACGATGCGTCCGAACTTGCGCGCGATCATGCCGTCCACCGTGGCCTTGATCAGCTCGATCGGCGTGAGCATGTTGGCGTCCAGCGCCTTGATCCACACCTCGCGATCCCAGTTGCGGAAGTCGCCCGCTGGCGGGCCGCCGGCGTTGTTCACCAGGATGTCGGGGCGAGGACAGGCGGCGAGCGCCTGCGCGCGGCCCTGCGGCGTGGTGATGTCCGCAGCCACTGTGGTCACCTGCACGCCGGTGGCCTTGCGCAACTCCTCGGCCGTCGCCTCGAGCGTTTCGCGCGTGCGCGCCACCAGCGTCAGGTTCACGCCCTCTCGCGCCAGCCCCAGCGCGCAGCCCCTGCCGAGCCCCTTGCTCGCAGCGCACACCAGCGCCGCCTTGCCCGTGATTCCCAGATCCATTGCGGTGTCCTCCCCCGAAGCGTTGCAGCGGAAAGCCCGGTATGCTGAGCCATCTGCGCGACGTTTGCAAACGACGGTCCGCTCAAGGTCGCCGCCCGAGCGCCGTTGCTATAATCCGGTCCAGCAATAACAACCCGCACCGATGCACGTTCCTGCTCCCCGCGCCGCATACATCGTCCCGTTTCTCGCCGCCGCGCTCGCCGGCTGCGCCACCCCGAAAAACCCGCGCGATCCGCTGGAACCGCTCAACCGCACGATCTACGCCTTCAACCACGACATGGATCGCGTCGCGCTGAAGCCCGCCGCGCTGGCCTACCGCGAAGTCGTGCCGCTCCCGGTGCGCGGCGGAATCACCAGCTTCTTCGGCAATTTCCGCGATGTCACCTCCGCGATCAACAATCTGCTGCAGTTGAAGGTCAAGCGCGCCGTCTCCGGCGCGGGGCGGGTGGCGATCAACAGCACGGTAGGCATCTTCGGCGTGTTCGACGTGGCGACCCGACTCGGGTTGGAGAAGCACGAGGAGGACTTCGGCCAGACGCTGGGGCGCTGGGGAGTCAAGGACGGGCCCTACCTGGTGTTGCCTCTGCTGGGTCCGAGCAATGCCCGCGATGCGGTCGGCTGGGTGGGCGACTTCTACACCGACCCCGAGTTTTACCTGATCGAGGAGAGTCCGTGGACGTGGATCGTGTTCGGCACTCGCATCGTCAACGTGCGCGCCAACCTGCTGGAGGCCGAGCGCTTGCTCGACGAAGCGGCTCTCGACCGCTACACGTTCTTGCGTGAGGCGTTCTTGCAACGCCGCCGCAGCCTGATCTACGACGGCAACCCTCCGGATGCGCCCGCCGGCACGCAACAGCCGCGGCGCAAGACGCTGAAGGAGATGGAGGAGGAACTGGAGCTGGACGAAGCGCCCCCGATTGCGCCCGCGCCACCGAGCGATGGCTCGACGCAGGGAACGCCTCGCTGACCGTGGCGATCACGCTCGTCTGTGAGGCATCTCGGTCACGCCGCCGCTATACTGTAGCCTGGTCATCCTGAGACGCGACCCGCACATCCGATGAAACGACTGCCCATCATCCTGCTCGGCCTGCTGCTCGCGGCGGGCGCCCATGCAGGCGAACCCGCCGGCGCACTGGCCCTGATCAAGCGCGCGGGCGTGATCCGCCTCGGCTATCTCGATTCCGCACCGCCGTTCGCCTTCGATCGCGGCGGCACCCCGAGCGGCTATTCCGTGGACCTCTGCGCACACGTGGCGCGGGACATCGGCCGTCAGCTCGACGCGCCGCTCACCGTGGAGTGGGTCAAGCTCACGCTGCAGAACCGGCTGGCGGCCGTGCGCGAAGGACGCGTGCACGTCGAATGCGGCACCACCACCTGGACGCTGTCGCGCCAGGAGCAGGTGGACTTCAGCCTGATGACGTTCATCGACGGCGGCACGCTGCTGGTGGGCGCGGGCAGCGCGGTGCGGGGCCTGGCCGACCTCGGCGGCAAGCGCATCGGCGTAGTGCCGGGAACCACCACGGACGGGAGCTTGCGTGCCGCCCTCAAACAGCGCCGCCTCAGCGCCGATGTCGTGGAAGTCGCCTCCCCGGACCAAGGCATCGAGCTGCTGTCCGCGGGCAAGCTCGACGGCTATGCATCCGACCGCCTGGTGCTGCTGGGCCTGGGACTGAGCGCCACCGGCGCCCACAGCTTCCGGCTGCTGGACGAGGATTTCTCGGTGGAGCCCTATGCCCTGACCCTGCCCCGCGGGGAGCACGATCTGCGGCTGGCGGTGAACCGCGCCCTCGCGCGGCTGTACCGCAGCGGCGAGATCCAGTCGGTGTTCGATCGCTGGCTTGGCCCGCTGGGTTCTCCCAGCATGCTGCTCGCGGCTCTGTACTACCTGCAAAGCATCCCCGAGTAGTGCAGCACCGGGGCACCGCACCGTGACAACGGCGTTGGCCTCGATTCGATCGCTCGCCGGTGCGATCCTGCTTGCCGCTGCGCCTGCGGCGCTCGCCGCGGAAGCTGTCCCGCCTCCCCCGCCCTTGCCTGCCGGCAACACCGCGCCGGGGGCCGCGCCGGCCGCCACCAATATCAAAGGCGAGTGCGTGAACTGCGGCGTCATCCGCTCGATCCGCGTGGTAGAGCGCGAGCGCAAGACCTCGCGCGAGGTGCCCGCCTACATGACCTCCGATCAGTACCTCAACACCCGGCGCTACTCCGAGCCGCGCGTGGGTCCGGTGTTCGGACTGACCTTCGGGCCGGGTCAGGAGACCAAGAGCTTCGTCGGCGCCGCGGGCAACGAGACCATGCGCCAGCGCATCCTGGAGGTCGCCTACGAGATCGTGGTGGCCTACGAGGACGGCCGCTTCGGCCTGATCGAGCAGGCCGAGCGCGGAACGCTGCGCGTAGGCGACCGGGTGCGCGTGGTGGACGACCGCGTGGAGCTGGCGCCGCGGGATCGATAGGGCACGACCACCGGTCACGCCTGCCGAACCAACCGCCAGCACCGGTGCATGCGCCGGTTGCGGAAATCCTCGGGCACGGTGCGCTGCGAGATCTCCTCTGCGGTCAGCGGCTGCGCGGCCGCCGCATCGAACTTGAAGGTGCGCAGGTTGGTGGAGAAGTACAGCACGCCGCCATCGCCCAGCAGCCGCGCGCACCCGGTGAGCAGCGCCGGATAGTCGCGCTGGATGTCGAGCACTCCGCTCATCGCTTTCGAGGTCGAGAACGCCGGCGCGTCGAGCACGATCAGATCGAAGCGCCGTCCCGCGGCCGCGCCTTCCTCCAGCCAGCGCCGCACGTCAGCGCGCTCGAGCAGATGGCGCCGTGTGTCGATGCGATTCAGCGCGAAGTTGCGCCGCGCCCAGTCGAGATAGGTGTTCGACAGGTCCACGCTCACCGAGGAGGCCGCGCCGGCTGCGGCCGCGTAAACGGTGAAGCTGGCCGTGTAGCAGAACAGATTGAGGAAGCGCTTGCGCGGCGCCTCGGCCGCGACCAGCGCCCGCGTGTTGCGGTGATCGAGAAACAGGCCGGTGTCCAGATACGCTTCCAGGTTCACCAGGAAGCGATGTCCGGCCTCCTCGACCACGAAATCCTCGCCCCGCCGGACGGTCTTCTCGTGCTGCTCGCCGGCGCCGCGCCGCGCGCGGCGCTTGAGCATCACACGCTGCGGATCGAATCCCAGGCCCTCGGCTGCAGCCAGCCGAACCTGGCGCAGCCGCTGTTCGCGGTCGGCCGCCTTCTCGGCGGCGTGCTCGCTGGCGCGGTCGTACTCCTGCAGGTGCGCGCGCTCGCCGTACACGTCCAGCGCGAAGGCGAACTCGGGGATGTCCCGGTCATAGACCCGATAGCATGCAATGCCGCGCCGGCGCGCCCAGCGCCCCCGGTGGCGCGCGTTCTTGCGCACCCGGTTCAGGAAGTCGCCGAGCCCGGTCATGGCCTGCGCAATGGGCGCCCGCGCGATGCGGGCAGCGCGAACGTCGCGCAACCCGGCCGGGGCGGGTTCAGTTCAGCCGCGCGGCGCTGCGCCGCAGCTCGATGACGCGGCTGCGGATCTCGTCCCGATCGGCGGCCGCCGGCGCCTTCTCGAGGTAGCGCTCCAGATCGCTCAGCGCGGCCCGGACGCACTCGAGCTTGAGGTAGGTCAAGCCGCGCTCGCGCAGTTCCGCGACCTCGCCCGGGTGCAGGAGCAGGATCCAGTCGAGCGTGGGCAGCGCATGCGCGTAATCGTGCTGCTGCAGGTAGATCGCCTTGAGGTTGCGCAGCATCCGCGCCAGGATCTCCTTCTTGTTGGCGGCCACCAGCATGCCCGCGACGATCGCCCGCGAGACTTCGCCACCGCGCACCTCGCGCAGGCGCCGCTGCAGGTCCTGCAGTCCCAGCGAGATGCCGCCGCAATAGGGGTCGAGCACCACCACACCGGCGCCCAGATCACACTTCACCAGGAAATGCCCGGGGAAGGCCACCCCGCGCAGCGGCAAGCCGACGCGGCGCCCGACCTCGATGTAGAGGACCGACAGGCTGATCGGGATGCCGACCCTGCGGTCCAGGACGTGGTTGAGAAAACTGTTGCGCGGGTCGTAGTAGTCCTCGACGTTGGGCGCGAAGCCCTGCTCGGCGAACAGGAAGCGGTTGAGCGCGGCGATGCGCTCCGGCTCGGTGCCGTCTCGCGGGATGCGCGCGCGCAGGCGCGCCGCCAGCTCGTCGATGCGCGCCAGATAGCGCTCTACGTCGAGATCCTCGTCGGCGTGCTTGGCGATCAGCAGCGCGCCTTCAGCCAGGTCGATGCGCTCCTCGGGTCCCTCGGCCAGGCTGCGGAAGCGGGCCTCGACGCTGCCTGCCTGCTCGGCGCTAAGGGCCGCCACGGGCTCTAGTCCTGCTTGGCGGGGGCCGGCGGCAGGAACAGCGCGGCAACCTGCTTGCGGCGCCGTTCGGGCGCGCCAGCGGCGCCGGCGTCGCCCGAACGCGCCGTGCTGTACAGCGCGGGAACGGGCTGGCTGCTCCCGTTCGTGGCGCTCTGCGGCGGACTGCTGGGGGCTGAGCTGCTGGCGGCCGGGTTGGTGCGGGCAGGCTTGGGCCCGGGGCGCGACGCGGCTCGGGTACGACGCTCCCTGGTGCTCTCGCGCGGCCGCGAACCTTCCGTGGGAAGCTGCTGGATCGGGATCTTCTTCTTCAGCAGGCGCTCGATGCCGGCGAGCAGGTCCTGCTCCTCGGGCTCCACCAGCGAGATGGCCTCGCCCGGCACGCCCGCGCGGCCGGTGCGGCCGATGCGGTGGATGTAGTCCTCGGCGTTGGGCGGCAGCTCGTAATTGATCACGTGCGGCAGCTGCTCGATATCCAGCCCGCGCGCGGCGATGTCGGTGGCCACCAGCACCTGCAGCTTGCCCTCCTTGAAGGCGGCCAGCGCGGCGGTGCGCTCCGGCTGCGTCTTGTCGCTGTGCAGGGCGGAACAGTTGAAGCCGTCGCGCTCGAGTTGGCGCGCGAGGCGATTGGCGGAGATCTTGGTGCTGGTGAACACCAGCACCTGGCGCATGTCACGGCTGCGGATCAAGTTGCCGAGCAGCTCGCGCTTGCGCAGCGGATCGATCTTGTACGCGCTGTGCGTCACCAGCTCGGCCACCGTGTTGCGCGGCGCGATCTGGATGCGCACCGGCGCATGCAGCACCTGATCGCCGAGCTTGCGGATATCGTCCGGGAAGGTGGCGGAGAACATCAGGTTCTGGCGCTGCAGCGGCAGCAGCGCGAGAATGCGCTTGATGTCCGGCAGGAAGCCCATGTCGAGCATCCGGTCGGCTTCGTCCAGCACCAGGATCTGCACCGTCGACAGATTCGCGCAGCGCTGGTGCACCAGGTCGAGCAGGCGCCCGGGCGTGGCCACCAGAATCTCGACGCCGGCGCGCAGATCCTTCATCTGCGGCTCGATGGCCACGCCGCCGTACACGCAGGCCGAGCGCAGCGCGATGTGCTTGCCGTACTCGCAGATCGCTTCCCACACCTGCGCCGCCAGTTCGCGCGTGGGGGCGAGCACCAGCGCGCGCACGGGATGGCGCGCCGGGGATACGCTGCTATTGGCGTAACCCTTGAGCCGCTGCAACAGGGGCAGAGTGAACGCCGCGGTCTTGCCCGTGCCGGTCTGCGCGCCGGCCATGACGTCCTGCCCGAGCAGGATGGGAGGGATCGCCTGTTCCTGGATTGGGGTGGGCTGGGTGTAGCCCTGCTCCTCGACGGCGCGGAGCAACTCGGCCGCGAGGCCGAGGTCAGAAAACTGCATGCGTGTGACGACTCCTGTCGGATGCTTGCCGGCGCCCCCTCGAGCGGTGGCGCGTCGGCCCTGGCCGGGAAACTCCCCCTCGGCGGGGAACCCCCCACCGGGAAACCCCGGGGGGCCCCTCGGCGCATCCTTGGCGCGGATGATACACGCATTGGACCTGAAGGCGCGCGCTGCGGGAACTTCTTTCAAGGTGGGGGCCCCCGGGGCAAAGCACAAGGCGGCGAAGGCCAGAAACAGGCCCTAGAACAGGCTCGCGGCCGGCGCAAGTCGGCCCAACCCTTGCGTAACCAGCGCAGAGGGGCGCTCAGGCCGACGCTGCTGACCGCCGGGAAGCGATAGTCCTCGGCGGGAACCCGCGGCTCATCCATGCGCGTCCGTATCCTCCTTGAATCATGGGTGCCGGGCATTCCACAAGCGCGGTCAGGCGAGCGCCAATCCGCCGCGTCAATCTGCGACCAGCGCACTGCGCCGGTCGCCGCGCGTGCGTCGCGCTGCGCCTGGTGCTCTGCCTCGCTGCTGCAATGCCCTGCGCCAGCGAGCGCGGCCTGGCGATGGAACCGTCGGTACCCCCGCAGCAAACCATCCCGTTGGAGGACCAGCCGGTGGTGTCGCCGTCTCCCATCCTCGACCAGCCGCAGAGGGGCATGACCAGCCTCATCGAAGCGCTCGTGAGCCGCACCGACGCGCTCTTCAGCGGCGATCGCGGCTACGATGCGCCCACCGGCAGCTACGTAGCACTGGGCGGGCGCGCGATTCTGCGCCGACAGCGCGACGACGGCAGCGAGTTCGAGCCGGTGACACGCGTGCGCCTCAATCTACCGCGCACCGAGGAACGCCTGAAGCTGCTAGTCGACCGCGACATCGAGAACCTGAGTAAGTCGACCGCGCAACGCGAGACGGAGGTGCAAGCGGGGGTGGCGGAACGCGACGACAACCCCTACCTCGCCCTGCGCGCGGTGGCGGCCGAACGCCTGGGCATCGGGCTCACCGCGGACGCGGGCGTGCGCCTGCGTCGCGCCGACCTAGATCCCTTCGTGCGGCTGCACGCCGAGCGCATCTTCGCGTGGCGCGGGTGGAGCATTCCGCTGTCCGAAACGCTGCTATGGCGCGAGAGCGATCACGGGTCGGCGGCGACCGAGCTCGCCTTCCTCTACCCGCTGAGCCAGCGCCACGCGCTGGCTCTCATCAGCAACGCCACCTGGCGGCATTCATTGGGAGGTTTCGACCTGGGTCAGACCGCATCGCTGTTCTGGCGCACGAGCGAGCGATCGGTGGCCGCAGCCGAGCTGGTGGTGATCGGGCACACCGAGCCGCAGACCGAGGTGACGGCCTTTTCGGCGGCGCTACGCTACCGCCGTCTCCTTCACCGCGACTGGCTGGTGTTCGAGCTGCGGCCGCAGCTCACCTATCCGCGCGACAAGGATTTCCGTGCGATACCCTCCTTCACCCTGCAGCTCGAAGCGTGGTTCGGCAGCAACTACGTGGACAAGGTGCTGCACTGAGGGTCACGCTTTGGCGCTCGCGCGCGGCCAGGCCCAGCCCGCGAGCAGCAGCGCGGCGGCGGCGGCGAGCGTCGCGGCGGTGTCGAACGCGACTGCCGCCCCCGCGTAGTGCCACAGCGTACCGAACAGCAGGCCGGCGGGAATCGCAGCCAGTCCTGCAACGAGGTTGTACCAGCCGAAGGCGGTGCCGCGCTGCACCGGTCGCGCGAAATCGGCCACCAAGGCGCGCTCCGCGCCTTCGCCCGCCCCCGTGAGCAGACCGTACAGGACCGTCACCAGCCACAGCGCGAGCGGGGTACGCGCCGCGCCGAACAGCGCGAAGCTCAGCGCAAAGGCGCTCCAGCTCGCCACGATCAGCGCCCTGCGCCCTAGACGGTCGGACAGCCTGCCGCCGAGCGTAGAGGTGACTGCCTTGGAGAAGCTCAGCGTGGCCCACAGCAACAGCAACTCGACCGTGTGCGCGCCGCGCTCGTGTCCGAGCAGCAGGATGAAGGTCTCCGAGGCGCGTGCCAGCGTGAACAACGCGAGCATCGCCAGGTAGCGGCGCAGGGGCGCGTCAAGCGACGCCCAGGCGAGCGTGGGCATGACGCTCCCCTCCTTGTCGAGGAGGGATGGCGCGAGCGGCACCGGGGTGGTCCGCACCCCCACGGCCAGGCACAGCACCGCTAGGAAACCCGGCACCGCGGACAGCAGGATCATCTGCGGTAGGCTCATCGCAGACCAGGCGAGGACGGCGGCTGCCAGCAAACTGCCGCCGACGGCGCCGGCGTTGTCGAGCGCGCGCTGAAAGCCGTAGGCGTAGCCACGCAACGGTTCCGGCGTCGCGTCGGACACCAGCGCGTCGCGCGGCGCGGTGCGCAGCCCCTTGCCCACGCGATCGATGCTGCGCAGGAGCAGCACCGCGCCCCAGCTGCCGGCCAGACCGAGCAGCGGCCGCGCCGCGTTCGACAGCGCGTAACCGGCGAGCGCCAGCCCTTTGCGCCTGCCCCCGAGAACGTCCGAGCGTCGTCCGGACCACAGCTTAATGAAGCTCGCCACCGCATCGGCCACGCCTTCGACCAGGCCCAGCGCGATTGGGCCCGCCGCGAGCACGCTAGCGAGCAGAATCGGAATCAGCGGGACGACGATCTCGGAGGCGAGGTCGTTGAAGAAGCTGACCAGGCCGAGCACGACCACGGTGCGGGGCAGCTTGAGGGCCATGCGCGCATGCTACACGCTCGTTGTCACGTTCCGGGCCGGCTGGCGGAGTCCTTAAGTCTGAGATAAGTCTCGGCGCGTATCGTGCGCCGCGTGGCCAGGCAATCCTGCCAGCCCGAACCGACAGACAGAGGGATGCAGCATGAAGATCGCCCGCACTATCGCTCTTACCACAATCGCCGCGGCTGTTGCTGCCGGGAGCGCCTTCGCCGCTGAGCCTTCCAAGCGGACCGAACCGGCCCAAGCGGCGGCCGCGCAGCCTGCGGCCACGCAGGCCCAGGCCGCGAAACCGGAGCAGCCCACCGTTCCGGCGCAGCGCAAGGGGCAGAGCAAGAAGCAGCACGCCAAGAAGGAGACGAACAAGGAGCATCGGACCAACTGATCCTCCGGCCGTTGCGTGCGCGGCCGCTGCTCCCACAGCGCCGCGCGGTTGGCAACCTCCGATGAATATTGCAAGGAGAACACCGTGATGATCGGCAAAGTGATCGCTGCAACCCTGGTCGCCTCGCTGGCGATGGCTGCCGCGGCCGTGGCGGCGCAGCCGTTCGGCCGCGACAGCGTCTACGCCTCGGAGGCGACCAATGCCCGGGACGCGTCTGTCGCGAACCAGGCAATGCGCGCTGGTCGAGACAGCGTCTATGCAACCCAGTCGGCTGCCGGAACGCACAGCCTCAGCACAGCCCATAGCACGACGCACCGCTACGGGCGTACCTGAATGCACGCAGGGCGCCGGCCGGGGCGGCTGCGCAAGCCGTCCGCGGCGGCCTGATTTCCCGTCGTCCGCGGGTCGCTCTCGCCCGTCGAAGACGAGTCGGTCTGCAACGCGCGGTTTGCTATAGTCGGCGATCATGAAGCTGCTGCTGGTGGAGGACGACCGCATGATCGGCGAAGCGGTCCGTCAGGGCCTGCGTGAGGAGGGGTTCACCCTCGATTGGGTCCAGGACGGTCGCGCCGCCGAGGTGGCGCTGGACGGCGGCCAATACGCGCTCGTCATACTCGACCTTGGCCTGCCCCGTCGCGACGGGCTGGCCGTGCTGAAGGGTCTGCGTGCAGCAAAACAGCCGATCCCGGTGCTGATCCTCACCGCGCGCGACAGCGTGAGAGACCGCGTGACCGGCCTGGACGCCGGCGCCGACGATTATCTGATCAAGCCGTTCGATCTCGACGAGCTCGCCGCCCGCGTTCGAGCATTGCTCAGGCGCCAAGCCGGCCGGTCGCAGCCGATCATCCAGTGGGGGGCGCTGGCGGTCAAGCCCGACACCCGTGAAGTCACCTTGCACGGCCGCAGCGTTGCGTTATCCGGGCGCGAATACGCCCTGCTGGCCGCGCTGTTGGAGCGGCCCGGGGCAGCGCTGTCCCGCGCGCAGCTCGAAGAGCGCCTCTACGGCTGGGGCGAGGAGGTCGAGAGCAATGCGGTCGAGGTGCATATCCACAATCTGCGCCGCAAGCTCGGCCCCGAGCTGATCCGGAACGTGCGCGGCGTAGGCTATCTGGTCCCCCGTATCGGATGACCTCGGTTCGGCGGCAGCTGCTGCTGTGGCTGCTTGCGGCGATGCTGCTGGCGGGCGTGGCGGCCTCGGGCGCTACGTTCTACCAGGCGCGAAGGGAAGCGGACCGCTTGTTCGACTACCACCTGCGCCAGCTCGCGCTGTCGCTTACCGACGCCCCGTTCGAGGAGGCCGACATTCGCGGCACGCTCGACGAAGAGGCGGAGTTCGACTTCGTGATCCAGGTGTGGGACACGGAGGGGGTTCGCCTGTACTTCTCGCGCCCGCACACCCCCTTGCGCGAGCGCACGCAGCCTGGGTACGGCGTGGTGACGACCACGGAGGGAGTGTGGCGCGTGTACACCGCGCAGAAGCGTGGCCTCACCGTACAAGTCGCACAGCCACGCAACGTGCGCAACCGTCTGGCAGCAGGGCTCGCGCTGCGCACCCTGATGCCGCTGCTGCTGATGCTCCCGATACTGGGCGGGCTGATCTGGCTGATCGTCGGTCGC
The DNA here is from genome assembly GCA_036554965.1 of Burkholderiales bacterium. Taxonomy (GTDB): domain Bacteria; phylum Pseudomonadota; class Gammaproteobacteria; order Burkholderiales; family SHXO01; genus SHXO01. The sequence continues at coordinate 13,019 of DATBMG010000237.1, read as the reverse complement.
GGCCTCAGCCCCCTCGATCGGCTTTCCCGGGAGGTGGCCGCGCGCAACCCGGATGCGCTCACGCCGGTATCGGAGACCGCGCTGCCGACCGAGCTGAGACCGCTGGGCCACGCGCTGAACGAGCTGCTGGCGCGCCTCGGGTTCGCAATGCAGACGCAGCGGGAGTTCGTCGCCGATGCCGCACACGAGTTGCGCACCCCGCTCACCGCCCTGCAGCTGCAGGTGCAGCTCGCGCGACGCGCGCGCAACGACGAAGAACGGGCGACTGCGTTCACGAACCTGGAAGCCGGTCTCAAGCGCGCGACCCACCTGGTCCAGCAGCTGCTCACACTGGCCCGCCAGGAGCCGGAGGCGGCCGATGAACCGCCGGTAGCGGTGGACTTCGCCGCGCTGGCCGCGCAGGTTGTCGGCGAATACGCCACGCTGGCGGCCAGGCGCGGGATCGATCTGGGCCTCGCTCACGCGGACGCCGCGAGCGTGTTCGGCCACGAGAGCAGCCTGCGCGCGCTGCTTGCGAACCTGGTGGACAACGCGATTCGCTACACGCCGGCGGGCGGCCAGGTGGACGTGGCGTTGCGACGCGCGGGGGACCGTGCGGTGCTCACCGTCCGCGACACCGGGCCCGGCATTCCCGCAGAGGAGCGCGACCGCGTGTTCGACCGCTTCTACCGCCGCGAGAGCGGCGGCGTCGACGGCAGCGGCCTGGGGCTGGCGATCGTCAAGGCCATCGCCGAACGGCACGCGGCGACGATCGCGCTCGAAGACGGGCCTGACGCCAACGGGTTGGTGGTGCGGATCAGCCTTCCCGCTATCTGGCCGGAGGGTAGAATGGCGGGCTCGAATCTGCCGCAACGCCCCACTCCCCGTAGTTCAATGGATAGAACGAGCGCCTCCTAAGCGCTAGATCCCGGTTCGATTCCGGGCGGGGGGACCAGCTCGTGCCGCCCTCGCCCGCCTGGCGGCCAACGCTTCAGGGGTCGCCGCGCAGCGCCGATGTATGATCCGCGTCGCCACAACCGAGCATCCACGCTTGACCGCATCGCCCCGTTTTCGCCGTTTCGCCTTGGGTGCCGCCTGCATCGCATCGCCCGCGCTCGCGGCACCGCCCGAGGTCGTGTTCGAGCGGGTCGCGCCGAGCGTGCTGGTGGTCGAGCGCATCGACCGCGCGGGACAGCGCAACGGCTTCGCCAGCGGCGTGGTGGTCGGCCCGTCGCAAGTGGTCACCAGCTGCCATGCGTTGACCCGGACCGCGGCCGTGCGCGTGCGCAGCGGCGGCCGACGGCACGACGCCGTGCTGACGCATGCCGATCCCGAACGCGACTTGTGCCGGTTGCTGGTGGAGGGCCTGCAAGCGCCGGCGCTGCGCATCGTCCCTGCGAGCGCGCTGAAGGTGGGCCAGCGGGTATATGCGGTGGGCACGCCCAAAGGCCTGGAGCGCACCATCAGCGAGGGCATCATCTCCAGCCTGCGGCCGCGCGCGCGCTCCTTCGTGATCCAGACCACCGCGCCCATTTCGCGCGGCTCCAGCGGCGGTGGGCTGTTCGACGAGGAAGGTCGGCTGGTGGGGGTGACCGCGTTCCAGTTCACGCGCGGCCAGAATCTGAACTTCGCGGTGCCGGCGAGCTGGGTGCGCGAGATCGAAGGGCGCGCTCAGGCGCGGTGGGCGCGCAGCGGCGCGGCCGAGACCGGCGCTGATCCGCTCGGCGCTCGGGTGCTGTCGTTGCTCGACATCGGCAACGCGGAAGGCGCGCTGATGGTGGCGCGCGAGTGGACCCTGCTCGCGCCCACCGACGCCCTGCCGCGGCACGCGCTGGGGCGCGGGTTCGCTGCGCTGGAGCGTGCGGACGAGGCGGACACGGCGTTCCGCTCGGCGTTGCGCATCCGACCAGATCTGTTGCCGGGCTGGCTCGACCTGGGCGCGCTGCTCGCCGAGCAGGGCGATCCTGCGCAGGCGCTCGATGCCTACACCCGGGCGCGTGACCTGGACGCGAATTGCGCGCCGGCCTGGATCGGGGCCGGCGTGGCACTGTCCGCCATGCAACGCCACGCGGAGGCGGTGGATGCGCTGCGCCACGCGATCGATCTCGATCGCGGCAATTCCGCCGCCTGGGAAGGCCTCACCGCCGCGCACATCGCCGAGGGCCGGCTCGACCTGGCGGCAGGCGCCGCGCGCAAGGCCCTCAGGCTGCACCCGGAGTCGGCTGCTCTGTGGCACCAGTTCGGCATGGTGCAGGCGCAGCGCGGCGACCGGGCGCAGGCGATCCAGGCGCAGCACGAGTCGCTGCGGCTTCAGCCCGGCTACGCCCCGGCCCTGTACGAGCTGGGTGCGCTGTACCATGCCCAAGGGGAACGCGCGAAGTCGCGCGAGGCCTACGAGAAGCTGCGCAAGCTGGACAAGCGGCGAGCGGCGCAGTTCCGCGCGCGCTATCTGCAGTGAGCGCGGCGTCCGCCCGGTTGCACCGAGGCCTTGAAGTGCGCGCCCTGCGCGTCGTCCTGATCCTCGCGCTCGCCGCATCCACACCTGCGCTCGCCGACCAGCTGCCCAAGTGGGAGGCCGGCATCGGCCTGTCGTTGCTCGACTTTCCGGATTATCGCGGAGCGGATCAGCGCTCCACGCTGGTGCTTCCCTTTCCGTACCTGATCTACCGCGGGGATGTGCTGCGCCTGGATCGTGAGGGACTGCGCGGGCTGCTGGTCGAGAGCGACCGCGTCGAGTTCGATGTGAGCGTCAACGCGTCGATCCCGGTGGACAGCGAGGACAATGCGGCGCGACGCGGCATGCCCGATCTGGACGCGACGCTGGAGATCGGGCCGAGCCTGAACCTCACCGTGTACGGTCACCGCTCGCAGCGCGTGGAAGTCCAGATCAAGCTTCCCCTGCGCGCGGTGATCGCCACCGACCTGTCGCATGCGCGCACCGCGGGCTTCGTGTTCGAGCCGCGGCTCAACCTCGATCTGCGTGCGCGCCGCGGCGGCCAGGGCTGGCGCGGCGCCGCGGCGCTGGGCCCGGTATTCGTGAGCGACGCGTACGCCGACTATTTCTACACCGTGGCGCCGGCTTACGCCACGCCCACGCGGCCGGCATTCCAGGCCGAGGGCGGCTACGCCGGCACCCAGCTCACGCTCTCGCTCACCTGGCGCGGCCGCGCGCTGTGGGCCGGCGCCTTCCTGCGCCAGGACTGGCTCGCCGGTGCAAGCTTCGTGGACAGCCCGCTGGTGCGGCAGAAGGGGGCACTTGCCGCAGGCGTCGGCGTGGCGTGGGTGTTCGCACGATCGCGAACGCTGGTCGAAGCCTACGACTAGCTGGCACGCTGGGCGCGATTCCCTGCCGGCTGCGGTGGATGCCGCCCCGTGGAGGGCTTTCTTAAGTCGCGCCTTCAGGGCGCATCAGGCATAACGCGGCGGCTCCACGCGCGCCGTGAGCAGCGCGGCGAACACCAGGCTCAGGGCCGCGCCGATCGCCACCGTGCCGCCGATCGCGCTCAGCACCGGACTGCGCGAGAACGCGAGCACGCCGAACCCGATGACAGTGGACAGGTTGCACAGGAGCACGGCCGCCAGCGTGCGGCGCGGATCGCTGGCGCGCAGGTTATCGCGCTCGAAGAACAGCGAGTAGTTGGAGCCCACCCCCACCACGAGCAACAGCGCGACCAGGTGGAACAGGGTCAGCGCAACGCCGCTGGCGACCAGCACGATGCAGGTCGCCACCACCGCCGCCGCCAGCGGGACCAGGACGTCGTAGGCGCGCCGCAGCGAACGCAGGCTCACCAGCAGCAGCATCGCGATGGCGGCCGCGCCGATCAGCGCAAAGGTCAGGGCGCGGCTGCGGTACCCGTGGTACAGCGCATCGGCCTCGCGCTTGAGATCGAGCGCCACCGCACCGGCTTCCTGGAGCGCAGCAGCCGCAGCATCCAGCGCGGCCGGGTCGCGCAACTGGTGCAACGGAAGCATCGCGAACCACTCGCCGTGGCGCTGCATCAGCAGCGAGTCGAGCTTGAGGGCGAGCCCGGTGCCTTCGAGGTCGGCGCGCGTGAGCGGCGCGCGCACTCTCGCCGCCTCGACCTGTTCCAGGAACGGCGCGAAGGCGTCATCGCGGAAGGGCAGCGCGTACGCGGCCTGGTCCAGGTTGCGCCGCAGGCTCGGCGCGTCTGGCAGAGCGGCCTGTCGCGCGCGCTGCGTCGCGGTGCTCGGCAGATAGCGCGCGGGCGAGTCGAAGCCGGCGATCGCGCCGGCCGCCTGCAGCGCCTGCAGCCGCTCGCCGACGCGTTCGGCGCGCTCCAAGGCAACGTCCGCGCTGGGCGCCGACAGCACCACCAGCGCACGCACATCCGGCGCGCCGAGGTCGTTGCGCAGCGCGCGGTCGAGTTGCTTGTCCGCTTCCGGCACCGGGCTAAGCCCCGCGAGGTCGTCCTCCCACACGGCTGGACCCTGCCACCCGAGCCAGCCTGCGCCGGCGGCGAGCGTCAGCAACAACGGCAGGCGCAGGCGTCGGGCGCCGCGGGCCAGCGCCAGGACGGGTGCGGCCAGCGCGTCTGCCCCGCGCACGCCGAAGTAGCGCGGCAGCAGCGACGGCAGGACCCATCCGGTCACCAGCACGGCGGTGAGCAAGCCCGCGATCGAGAACAGCCCGAGCTGCGCCAACCCGGGAAAGCCGGTGAACAGCAGTGCGCCGAAGCCGCACACGGACGTGGCCACGCCCAGCCGCAGGGTGGGCCACAAGCGGCGCAAGGTGCGCTCCGGGGGCAAGCCGCGGTCCATGTGGCTGAACAGGTAGATGGCATAGTCCACCGCCTCGCCGATCAGCGTGACGCCGAACCCGAGTGTCACGCCGTGGAGCGAGCCGAAGGCGAGGACCACCGCGCCCGCGCCGATCGCGGCTCCGCTCACCACCGGCAACAACGCCAGGAAGAGCACGCGCGGGGATCGGTACGCGATCAGCAGCAGCGCCCCCACCAGCGCCAGCGCGATGGACGACAGGCGCAGGGCGTCCTGCTTGATCGTGTCGCGCGCGGAGACTGCGAACACGCCGGGGCCGGTTACCAGCAGGCGTGCGCCGGGTTCGCCCGCGGCCGCCTCGGCGAAGGCGACGCGCAGGTGCGCCAGCGCCGACTGCTGCGCATCGATGTCGAAGCCCTGCACGCGCGTCTGCGCGATCAGCAGCGCGCGGCCGCCGTCGGGCGAGAACCATACGCCTTCGCGTTGCTCGGGCCCGCCCGCGCTTTGCAGCCCGTCGATCAACGCCGGGAACTCGCCGGTGGGATCGGCGGGCAGCGCCTTGGCGAGGAACATGCCGGCCGACGAGGCGAGCAGGTCGAGGTCGCGTTCCAGCGCCGCGCGCAGCCCCTGCGCGGAAAAGCGCTGCCGCGTCACCGCGGGGCTCAGCAGGTAGCGCTGTTCCAGCAGGAACTTCCCGTCGGCCTCGATCAGCTCCTGCGCGCCGTTGTTGACGGAGGCGAAAGCCGGATCGCCGCGCAGCCGCGCGCGCAGCGCTTCGCTCAGCTCCGCCAGCCGCGGCGGCGCGGCGCCTTCGATGCCGATCAGGATCAGCCGCGACACCACGCCTTCGCGCAGCTGATCGACCAGCACCTGCTGGGTCGCGGACGGCGAGCGCGGCAGGAAGGCGGAGAGGTCCGTGGACAATGTGGTCCGCGAGACCAGCGCGACGCTGCCGGCGACCAGCGCGAGCCACAGCACGATCGCCAACCGCGCTGCGCGGCTCACCGCGTGTCCTCCCAGATCTGCATCTGCGAGCGGTCGCCGCGCGCGTCGACGATGTCGATGCTGCGCACCGCACCGTCGCCCCCGCCGATGCGGATCTCCCGGATCAGCGCGGCCATCCGCGGCTCGATCGGCGTGAGCGACATGCGCCACTTGCCGCTGCCACCGTCGAGCGCGATGCGGTAGAAGCGGCGCAGCGCCTCCAGGTCGCCGCGCAACGTAGCGCGCAGGCTCTCGACGAAGCCCCATAGCGCCGGTTGCTGCTGCAGGGAAAGGCTGCGGCGGATGCCGCGGGCCGCGATCTCGACACTCACGCGGTCGCCCTCCACGATCAACACCTCTTCGATCGGCGTCACGGTGCGTTTCTCCAGCCGGTCGGGCGGCGCGTAGGCAAGTGTGCCTCTGCGCGTGAGCGGCTGCGACAGCAGGCGCAGGTAGCGGGTCTCGACAAAGCCCGCCCGGGCGTGCTCGCGCTGCGACAGCTCGCGCATCAGCTCCTCCAGGCCCCAGGCCGCGCCCGCCGGCCGCGACACGACGGCGGCGAACGCCAGCATCACACCGGCGGCCGCGCTAATGCATGCGCGTGTGCTCATCCCAGAAGTCGTAGAAGTTGAACCAGTTGTAAGGCGCCTCGCGGCAGTAGTGCTCGAGCCGTGCGGCATAGCGCTGCACCGCCCGGCGCACCGCATCGGGATCGCGGCCGGCCAGCTCGGGCTGGTCCAGCAGACGCTCGAAGTGCAGCTCATAGCGATTGCCGCCGCGGTACAGGCCGATCATCAGGATCACCGGCCGCTGCAGCATGGCCGCGATGCGGAACGGCGAGGCGGGAAACGCGGCCGGCTGACCGAGGAACTGCACCCGCTCCTGGCCCTCGTCGTCCAGGTTGCGGTCGGCGAGCACGCCGATCCACTCGCCGCGCTCGAGGCTGGCGGCCACCCGCAGCATGGAGTCGAAGCTGCCGAGCGCGATCACCGAGTCGGCCAACTCCGGGTCGATGGCCTTGAACACAGCAACGGTCTTGCGCGCGTTGCCCTCGTACATCACCAGCTTGACGCGCACCGCGTTGTTGCGCCCGAGCGTGCGCAACGCCTCGAAGCTGCCGAGGTGGGCGCCGATCAGCAGGCATCCTTGGCCGGCGTCGAGCGCCTCGCGCAGCAGGTGCTCCCCCACGATGCGTACATCGAAGCGTTGGAAGCGGTCGGTCAGCAGAAACACGCGGTCGAGCGCGACGGCGGCGAAAGTGTAGTAGTGGCGGAATATATCCGCCAGGCCGGGTTTGCGCCCGAGCACCTTTGCCAGGTATTGGCGCGAGGCGACGCGTGCGCGCGGCGAGAAGGCCAGGTAGTACAAGCAGATCGGGATCAGCAGCGCGCGCCCGGCCGGGCGCCCGAGCGCGAGCGTGAGCCGGACCAGGGTGCGGATGGCAAGCGCGCTGCCGCGCTCGCGCTGCCGCAGCCATGCGGTCGTCATCGGGCGGCGGCGTCGCGCGCAGGCATCAGCCTGCTTCCGGCGTGGCGCCGGCCGACCCGCCCAGCCGGCGCAGCACGCCGCCCGCCACCGCACGCGCGCCCACGAAGCACTCGAACCGCACTCCCGCGCCGCCGTCGGGAGTGAGCTCGATGCACAGATCTTCTCCCGGGCGTGCCGGGATCGGGAACTTGGCCGCCACCACCTCCCAGCCGCACGCGCCGACGTCGAACCGCGCCTCGGCCGTGCGCAGCACCTGGTCCAGGATCACCGCGGCGGGCACCACCGAATTTCCCGGAAAGTGCCCCCGCGCTGCCGGGTGATCCTCCGCCAGCAGCCGCACCGTGCCCGCCGCCGGAGGCCGGGCAGCGCAACGCGCCGCCAGCTCCGCGAGCGCCTCGCGCGGCAGCTTGCCGGCGGCGGTGCGCGGCAGCGCCTCCACGAAGTGCAGCGGGCGCGGCAGGAACACCGGATCGATGCGCGCCCGCAGCGCCGCGAGCAGCGCCTCGCGCGAAAGTCCCGGCGCGACCACGAACGCCATGGGACGGGTGACGTCGTTCGCACCCGCCTCGGGCACGAAGAACACCCCATCCTCGACACCCGCCACGCTGGCGAGCTCGTGATTCAGGTACGCGAGCGAGGTGCGCTTGCCGGCGACATTCACCAGGTCGGCTCCGCGCCCGCGCAGCACGAAGGTGTGCTGGTCGATCACCTCCAGCTGGTCCGCGGCCGCGACCTCGCGCTCGATATGCCCGCCTGCGAACCGCACCTCCCCGCCCGCGCGGCGCATGCACACACCAGGCAACGTACGCCAGCGGCTGTCCTGCGCGGGGCGGCGCGTGGCCACGATGCCGGCCTCGGTAAATCCGTAGATCTCGCGGACGGGCGCGTGGTATTTCGCTTCGGCCTGCAGAGCAAGCTCCGGCGCTAGTGGCGCGGTCGCGCAAACGATCAGGTGCAGCGCGGGCAGATCGACGCCCTCGGCGAGCAGCGTGCGCAGGTGGATGGGAGCGGTCACGAGCACGCGCGGCGCCGGCAGCTGCGCCAGGGCGGCAACCACATCAGCCGGGTACAGAGGCCGGCCGGCGTGCACTGCGAATCCGCAGCGCAGCGCCAGGACGACGGTGGATTCGAGGCCGTACATGTGCTGCGGCGGCACCGTACCGAGCAGCGCGACGCGCGCGTCGGGCTCGAGCCCGAGGCCGACCAGTTCCTGCGCCGCGCCGCGCGCCAGGCTGCCCCAGGTCTTGGCGTGCGGCAGCGATTGCCCGGTGGACCCCGAGGTGAAGCACACCGCGGCGACCTGCTGCGCATCGATCATCGGCATGACCTCGGCGCCTGCTGCTGCATCGGCTTCCACGGCAATGCCCGGCTCCACCCCCGGGTCCGGGGCGCCTGGATCGATCAGCACGCACGTCCCCGGATAGTCGCGGGCGATGCGCCGCAGCACCTCGGGAGCGGCGCTGGGCGGCAGAAGGCTCATCCGGCCCCGGCTGAGCGCAGCCGCCAGCGCGACCGTGAAGCGATAGCGGTCGGCACACAGATTCATGACAGGACCGCTGGGCGGCAAGCGCGCCGCGGCCTGCGCGACGTCGCCGAGAAAACGCGCCACGCGCACCGGGATCCCACCGCGGTAGGCGATGATCGCATCCGGCCGGTCGTCGGCGAGCAGCGCGATGGCTGGCATTCTATGGGCGTCCGTGAGCGATGGCGGGTAACGCCGATCGCGGGCGCTCAGCTCGTGGCACGACCTCCACTCAGCGCGCCCGCTGGTCGGCGGAACCGGACGGGCGCTGGCGACGGAAGGCCGCTACCGATTGCGCGATGCTGGCGTGCGCAAACCAGCGGTAGCGCAGGATTCGATGCGCATACTCGGCCAGGAACATCAGACCCACCAGCGGGAAGAACAGCACATTGGCGAACAGCGACCACACATCCAATGGCGCGAGCAGGAACAGCAGCGCCGAGGTGACCGCCATCGCGCTCAGAAACAACGTCCAGGCAAGGGTCACGTTGCGGGTATAGGCGACGATCGGCGCGGGCAGCCCACCGTGGACGCTGCGCGCCATGCGCGTGACGAGCGGCTCCCTGCCCGCCAGCAACGTGCGGCCGAACATCCACGCCAGACCAAGGCAGATCGCGAGCTGCGGCAACAACGGCAGGATCCGTGCCGCGGGCGGCCAGCCGTGCGCGGTGGTCGCCGCCCAATGCGCGAGAACCTGGTATGCGGCCAGGCCGACCAACCACGCGCCCGCACGCAGGGCGACGCCAGTGCGCACGCCGCCGGGCGTGTCGCTGGGCGCATGCGCCTCACTTGGTGCGATGCTGCTGGACATATTGGTTGAGGCTGCGCAGGGAGCGGAAGATCCTGGCGTTGTCGCTGTCGTCGGAGCGCAACTGCAGGCCGTAGTGCTTGGATACAGTGAGCGCGATCTCCAGGACGTCGATGGAATCGAGGCCGAGCCCCTCGCGGTAGAGCGGCGCGGCGGGGTCGATCTCGTCGGCGGAGGTCTCCAGGTTGAGCGCGACCACGATCAGCTCCGCCAGCTCGCGCTCCTGCGCCGTCATGCCAACCGCCGTATCCATGCTCCCCCTGTGCCAGCGCTGCACCTGAGTAATCGCCCGGTCCAAATCTCTCGGCACAGCATGTCGTCTATTATAACCGCCGTGCGGCGGGCGACCTCCGCAGCGCCAAGCAAGGAACGGACCCCGTGGCCCAGGGCGCGGCCGCTGCGTCAGCCGTTGCGTCCATTGGGAGCATGCGCATCCCGCATTCGTCACCAGACCGCCCCGAGACTGAACCGAAGCAGTTGCAGATCGACCAGGACGGCATTCGTCAGCTGATCCCGCACGCGGGCGCCATGTGCCTGCTGGACCGGGTCGAGGCTTGGGATGCGACGCGCATCCGCTGCGCGTCGGCCTCCCACCACCGCGCCGACAATCCGTTGCGTCACGCCGGCAGCCTCAGGGCCATCTGTGGCGTGGAGTACGCGGCGCAGGCGATGGCCTTGCACGGGGCCCTGGGCAGCGGTCAGCGCTCCCGCGCCGGCCTGCTGGTCAGCCTGCGCAGCGTCGTCTGCGCCGTCGCGCACCTGGATGGCGAGCCGGGCGAGCTGACCGTCGAAGCCGAGCGCCTGCTGGGCGACGACGAACGGGCGATGTACGCGTTCCGTGTTCTGGCCGGCAAGCGCGAGTTGCTCAGCGGCCGAGCCACCGTGGTGCTGGCCGCGGCCGGTCCGGCCGCCCCCCGCTCCCGTTGAGCGATCCGGCCGCCGATGTCCGAAGCCCCCGATACGATGTCCGAAGTTCCCGGCACGATGTCCAAAATTCTCGGCACGCCCGCCCCGGGACGCATCGCCCCGCTGCGTATCAGCGCGTACACCGCCTGCTCGGCGGTCGGCCGCGGTCGCGGCGCGACGCTCGAGGCGCTGCGCACGCGCCGCGGCGGCCTCACGCCCAACGACTTCGGCGACCAGCCGGTCGCCACCTGCATCGGGCGCGTCGCGGGAATCGAGACCGAGCCGCTGCCCGCCCGCTTCGCCGAATGGGAATGCCGCAACAATCGGCTCGCCTGGCTGGGCCTCACCCAGGATCGCTTCCTGGACGCGGTCGCCGCCGCGCGCGCGCGCTACGGTGCCGGGCGCGTGGCGGTGGTGCTGGGCACTTCCACTTCCAGCATCGGCGCAACCGAGGAGGCGTATCGCCGACTGCAGCCCGACGGGACCATCGCGCCCGACCTGCGCCGCCCGATCGTGCACACACCGCACTCGACCGGCGAGTTCGTGCAGCACGCGCTTGCGCTCACCGGGATCTGCGTCACCACCGCCACGGCCTGCTCCTCCAGCGCCAAGGCGTTCGCCCAGGCCGAGCGGCTGCTGCGCCTGCGGCTCGCCGATGCGGCGGTGGTGGGCGGCGTGGATACGCTGTGCGGCAGCGTGCTGTTCGGTTTCAATGCGCTGGAGCTGGTCTCGCCCGAGCCGTGCCGCCCCTTTGACCCGGCGCGCCGCGGGATCAATCTCGGGGAGGCGAGCGCCTTCGCCCTGCTCGAGCGCGGCGCAGGCCACGCCGAGACCGGCCCTTGGCTGCTCGGCTACGGCGAATCGAGCGACGCGCATCACATGTCCTCGCCGCATCCGGAGGGGCTGGGTGCGCGCTTTGCCCTGCGCGACGCGCTCGCGCGCGGCGGCACGGATGCGGCGCAGATCGACTACATCAACCTGCACGGCACGGCCAGCCAGAAGAACGACGAAGTGGAGGCGCGCGTGATCGGCAGCCTGTTTCCGGCGCGCACCCTGGCCGGATCCACCAAGGGCTGGACCGGGCACACGCTCGGCGCGGCCGGAACCCTGGAGGCGGTGATCACGCTGCTCGCCCTGGAAAGCGGGCTCGCGCCCGGCACGCTCAATTCGACCGCGCTCGATCCCGCTTGCGGGCCGCAGATCCGGCTCGACGGCATGCAGGCCGACCTCGGCCTGGCGCTGAGCCTGTCGTTCGGCTTCGGCGGCAGCAACTGCGTGCTGCTGTTCGGGCGCCAACCCGCGGCATGACTCGCACCGCCTGGATCGAGGGCATCGCGCTGTGGGGCAGCCGGTTTCCCGGCTGGGAACTGGCGCGCGCGGTCCTGCGCGGCGAGGCGCGCGCTCCGCAGGCACCCGCCCCGCGCCCGCTACCGGCCCTGCTGCCGGCCAACGAGCGGCGGCGCGCGCCGGACAGCGTCGCGATCGCCCTGGAGGTTGCCGCCAAGGCGTGCGCGGCAGCGGGTCGCGACCCGAGGTCTGTCAACAGTGTGTTCGCCTCGACGCACGGCGACCTGGCGGTGACCGACTACATGTGCGAGACCCTGGCGCATACGCCCGCGCAGCTTTCCCCCACGAAGTTCCACAACAGCGTCCACAATGCCGCCGCCGGCTACTGGACCATCGCCACCGGCTGCAAGGCGCCTTACACCTCGCTCAGCGCGCGCGCCTGGACCTTCGCCGAAGGTCTGCTCGAAGCGCTGGTGCAAGCCGACTGCGACGCGACTGCCGTCCTGTACGTCGCCTACGATATCGAAGCGTGCGGGCCGCTGGCGACCATGGCGCCCAGCCGGGGCATGCTCGGCGCCGGGCTGGTCCTGGCCGCGCGGCGCTCGCCACGCGCGCAGGCGCTGCTGCGCTGGGAGCTGCGCGAGCAGGACTCGCCGCGCGCCCCGGCGGCGCGGCACACCCAGCTCGCAGCCGGCAACGCCATGGCGGGCTGCTTGCCGCTGTTCGAGGCGCTGGCGCGCGATGCGTCCATGCACCCCGCACCCGAGCGCCTCGCTTACCCGCTGGGCCCGGGCCTGGTGCTCGCGCTGGAGATCGGCGCCGAATCACGGGAGCCGGCGCCGCCGGTCTAAAGCCGCGCGCGCCGATGCGCGATAATGCGCGCATGCAACCGAGTGCCGACAGCCTGCAGGCGACCCAGGACGACGGCGCAGTCGCACGCTGCGACGTGTTCGTCATCGGCGGCGGTCCGGCCGGCACCACCATCGCCGCGCTGCTGGCGCAGCGCGGCTGGGACGTGGTGCTGGCGGAGAAGGAGCGCCATCCGCGCTTCCACATCGGCGAGTCGCTGTTGCCGATGAACGTGCCGCTGTTCGAGCGGCTCGGGGTGAAGGAGCGCATCGAGAGCATCGCCATGTTCAAGTACGCCGCCGAGCTCAACTCGCCGCAGCACGACGCGCCGGTGAACTTCCCCTTCGATCAGGCCTGGGACAAGGGCTTCCCGTACGCCTATCAGGTGCGGCGTTCAGAGTTCGATCAGATCCTGTTCGAGAACTGCGTCGCGCAGGGCGTGCGCGCGCTGCAGGAATG
>DATBMG010000083.1:0-18095 GCA_036554965.1 Burkholderiales bacterium | reverse complement strand
GGCAGATCTCGGCGACCTTGCCGGCCGCCTCGCCGACGCGCGACTTGGCCACCGCGACGGCGAAGCCGAGCTGCGCGCTGCCGTACGCCTCCGCCGCGAGATCGGCGGCGGCGGTGGCGGCGGCGTAATGCCCCGCGGCCTCCGCCAGCATCATCTGCACCGCTTGGAACTTGCCGATCGGCCGGCCGAACTGCTTGCGCTCCATGGCGTAACGCAGCGCATGGTCCAGGCAACGCTCCATCGCGCCGACCATCTGTTGCGCGCGGATCAAGGCGCCGAGCTCGAGCAGCCCGTTCGCGCAGAACGCCGGCGCCGGGCGCACCGCCTGTGGGGGCAGCACGACATCGTCCAGGATCAGCGTCTCGCGCGGTTCGTGGGCGAGGTTACGGCACGGCTTGAGCTTGGCCGTCCCCGACGGCACCAGCGCCAGGTAACCCGACCCCGCCTGGTCGCGCGCATGCACGACAATCGCGGACGAGCGTTGCGCCCAGGGCACGCGCTGCGCTTCCCCGTGCAGAACGTAGTCCGCCGGTCCACGCTCGATGCGCAGGACGTCGTCCACCGCGGTCGGCGCGAGCGACAGGATGCCCTCGGGCGCTGCGCCGGCGGCCTCGGCCCACAGCGCGGCGGCGAGCATGGTTTCGGGGAGCGGCAACGGCACCGTGTGATAACCGGCGCGGCGCATCAGGCGCAATCCATCGACCGCGGGAAGCCCGGCGCCGCCCTGCGCTTCCGGCACCAGCGCGAGCGTCAGCCCCGCATCCTGCACCGCCGCCCAGATCGCGTGCGGCCACTCGCCCCGGTCCGCAGCGGTGAGGCGCTCGGTCGTCACTTCTCCGGAGAAGATGCGATCGGCTTGCTCCAGCACGATGCTGGACAGATCGTCCGGCTGCGGTGCCATGCCGTTGCGCGTGGAGCCCATCAGCGCAACCCCAGCCCGCGCGCGATGATGCCGCGCAGGATTTCGCGCGTCCCGCCGCGCAGCGTGAAGGCGGGCGCGTGCAGGACGACATGTCCCAGCGTTTCGGCGAACGCATCGCCGTGCGCATCCAGGCTGGGCTGCACCGAGAACAGGCGGCGCGCCACCTCGGGGATCTCACGTTCGAAGCCGGTGCCCACGTCCTTGACCAGCGCCGCCTCGACGTTGGGGCTGATGCCCCGGTCGAGCAGGCCGGCGATGGCGCCGGACATGCGGCGCAGCGCGGCGAGGTGCGTGACCAGGCGCCCGATCTCCACCTCTTGCCGCGCATCGGGTATGCGCCCGGCGCGCTCGACCAATTCCACCAGCAGGCGGTAGTCCGACAGAAAGCGGTCCGGCGACGAACGCTCGAAAGCCAGCTCCTGCGTCACCAGCGCCCAGCCCTGCCCTTCTTCGCCGACCATCATGTCGTCGGACACGAAGTAGTCGTGGAAGTGGACCTCGTTGAAATCGTGGCCACCCGACAGATTGTGGATCGGCCGCACCGTCACGCCGGGCTGTGCCATGTCGATGACCAACTGGGTCAGCCCCCCGTGGCGATCCTCGCCCGCCTCGCCGGTGCGCACCAGCGCGATCAGGTAGTGCACGCGGTGCGCGTTCGACGTCCAGATCTTGCTGCCGTTGATACGCCAGCCGCCGTCGGCGCGCACCGCGCGCGTGCGCACCGCCGCCAGGTCGGAGCCCGAATCCGGCTCGCTCATCCCGATGCCGAAGAAGCACTCGCCGCGGCAGATGCGCGGCAGGATCTCGCGCCGCGCGCGCTCGCTGCCGTTGCGCAGGATCTGCGGGCCCGATTGCCGGTCGGCGACCCAGTGCGCGTAGCACGGTGCGCCCGCGGCGAGCAATTCCTCGGTGATGACGAAACGCACCAGCGAGGACTGCGCCTGTCCGCCGTACTCCTTGGGCCAGGTCACGCCGATGAAGCCGGCGGCGCCGGCGCGGCGGCTGAAGTCGCCGTCGTAGGTGCTCCAGGAGCTGCGGTGCGGCGAATAGCGACCGGCGGCCCGCTCCGTGGCGAGGAACTCCCGCACCCGCCGGCGCGCCTGCAGCGCCTCGGGCGGCAGCCGCGGCGCGTCGAACTGGAAGGCATGCATCGGGCAAATATAGCAGGCCGAGGGCGCTTGCAGGTTTCGCAGCCCCGAAACAGCGGCTCCCGGCACCGAGCGCCGCGGTCCTTTGACTCGCGCCGCGGGCGGTGCGATAGTCTGCGCATGCAGGGCGAACGTCTCGACCACATCAGGACCATCGGCGCCTCGACGGCGCGCTCCGCAGCCAAGGAAGAGCTGCCGCCGCTGCCGGCGCGGCCGACGCTGATCGACATCCTCACGCTGCGGCTGCACAAGCCGAAGTTCGGGCTGCCGTTCGCGGCGGCGCCCCATTGCGTGCAGTGCGCAACGCTCGCGCGCAAGGCCGGGGTTGACGAGGAGACGGTGCTCGCCTGCCTGCTGCACGACCTGGGCATGGCGCTGATACGGCCGGACCACGGCTGGTGGGGCGCGCAGCTGGTCGAGCCCTACGTCTCCGAGCGCGTGTCGTGGGCGATCCGCTATCACCAGGCGCTGCGCTATTACCCGGATGCGTCGGTGGGTTACGAATACCCGGAGCTGTACGTGGAGATGTTCGGCCCGGACTACCGGCCCCCGGCCTACATCGAGGCCGCCTACCGCGAAGCGCGCGCGCACCGCTGGTACATGGTCGCGCGGCACATCACGCTGTTCGACGACTACGGCTTCGATGCGCAGGCGCCGTTCTCGCTGGAACCGTTCGCCGATCTGATCGGCCGGCACTTCCGCCAGCCTGAGGAGGGTCTGGGCAACGACAGCAGTCCGAGCGCGCACATGTGGCGTACCATCATCGATCCGAACAAGCCGTTGTGACCTCATGACCCAACGCACCACCCCGCCCTTCCGCGCCGACCATGTCGGTAGCTTCCTGCGCCCGCCCGCGCTGCTGGAGGCGCGCGCGCGCTACAAGCAGGCCGCGATTTCGAAGCAGGCGCTGCGCACCGCGGAGGACAGCGCCATCCGCGAAGTGGTGCGCCTGCAGGAAGATCTCGGGCTGCAGGGCATCACCGACGGCGAGTTCCGCCGCACCTACTTCCACGTCGATTTCCTGGAGCAGCTCGCCGGGGTCGAGGTCAAGGGCGGTATCGCAGCGAGCTTTCGCACCAGCGCCGGCACGGTGGACTTCGCGCCGCCGGTAATGCACGTCACCGGCAAGGTGCGCCACGTCAAGCCGATCCAGCGCGACGACTTCCTGTTCCTGAAGTCGGTCGCCACGCGCACACCCAAGGTCACCATCCCCTCGCCCACCATGCTGCACTTCCGCGGCGGGCGCGGCGCGATCAGCAAGGATGTGTATCCCGATCTGGAGGGGTTCTACGCGGACGTGGCCGCGGCCTACCGCACCGAGCTGAGCGGCCTGGCGCAGGCGGGCTGCCGCTACGTGCAGCTCGACGACACCAATCTCGCCTACTTGTGCGACGCCAAGATGCGCGAGGGCGCGCGCCAGCGCGGCGACGACCCCAATGAGTTGCCCAAACGCTACGCGAAGCTGATCAACGCCGCCATCGCCGATCGGGCGGTGGGCATGGTCGCGTGCGTGCACCTGTGCCGCGGCAATTTCCGCAGCGCGTGGGCCGCAGAAGGCGGCTACGAGCCGGTCGCCGAGGTGCTGTTCAACGAGTTGAACGTGGACGGCTACTTCCTCGAGTACGACGACGCCCGCTCGGGCGATTTCGCGCCCCTGCGCTTCGTGCCGAAGAACAAGATCGTGGTGCTCGGGCTGGTCACCACCAAGGTGGGCGAGCTGGAGTCCAAGGACGATCTGAAACGCCGCATCGAGGCCGCCAGCCGCCACGTGCCCCTGGAACAGTTGTGCCTGTCGCCGCAATGCGGGTTCTCCAGCACGGTGCACGGCAACGAAATCGCGCGCGAGTCGCAGGCGGCCAAGCTGCGGCTGGTGGTCGAGACGGCGCGCGAAGTGTGGGGATCCTAGGCCCGCGGCGGAGCGGCTCCCGGTTCGCGGGTCGGCGATGACCCTCACCGAACTGCGTTACGTCGTCGCGCTGGCGCGCGAGCGGCATTTCGGCCGCGCGGCGGAGGCCTGCTTCGTCAGCCAACCCACCCTGAGCGTGGCGGTCAAGAAGCTCGAGGACGAGCTCGGCGTGGCGCTGTTCGAGCGCAGCAAGTCCGAGGTCGTGCCCACGCCGGTGGGCGAGCGTGTGGTCGAACAAGCGCGGCGCGTGCTCGAGGAGCTCGAGGGCGTCAAACGTATCGCCCGCGAGGCACGCGATCCGCTCGACGGGCCGTTGCGCATCGGGGCGATCTACACCGTTGCCCCCTACCTGTTTCCGCGCCTGGTGCCGATCCTGCATGCGGCCGCGCCGCGCATGCCGCTCGTCATCGAGGAGGGTTACACGGCGCGGCTGCGCGAGCGCCTGGTGCAGGGCGAGCTCGATGTGGTGCTGATCTGTCTGCCGTTCGAGGAACCGGGCGTGGTGCTGCTGCCGCTCTACGACGAGCCGTTCGTGGTCATGGTCCCGGCCGGCCACCCATGGTCGCAGCGCGAGGCGGTCGCGAGCGATGAGCTTTCCGTGCAAACCGTGCTGCTGCTCGGCGCCGGCCATTGCTTCCGGGACCAGGTCGTGGCCGCTTGCCCGAGCTGCGTCGGCCCGCCCGCAGCCGAGGGCGGTCTGCAGAGAGCGGTGGAGGGCAGCTCGCTCGAGACCATCCGTCACATGGTCGCCTCGGGCATGGGGATCACCGTTCTGCCCTGCACCGCTGCAACCGGCGCCGGCCCATACGCGTCCAGCCTGACCGCGACCCTGCCCTTCAGCGACCCCCCGCGCCGCCGCGTCGCGCTCGCCTGGCGGGCGAGCTTTCCGCGCCCGCAGGCGAGCGAGGCGTTGCGGCAGGCGATCGGCGCCTGCACCTTGGCTTGTGTCAGCTATCTGGGCAGTTCGGCCGCCTAGTCCCCGGCGCGGGAGGCGGCGGTACCGCTCATCTAGACGGACGGCTGATCCTCGAGCCGCCCATAGCCAGGCCCTATCGGGACGATCGCGAGATTCAATTGGAACTTGCGGTCCACCCTCTCGTATTCTGAATGCCGAGCCGCGCGGCTGTTCGTCTTGACGTCGGTCAACACCCCCCCTGCGAACGGGGGATAACGTCGCGGGACGGCAGGGCGAAGAGCATTGCAGAACACGATCGGAGAGAAGCATGGACGCAAAGACTGATGACAAGAGCGTGGGCAAGTGCCCGTTCAGCCACATCGCCGGCGTCGGCAGGACGAACCGCGACTGGTGGCCGAACCAGCTGCGGCTGGAGTTGCTGCACCAGCATTCCTCGAAGTCCGACCCGATGGGCAAGGGCTTCGACTATGCGAAGGAATTCAAGAGCCTAGACTACAAGGCGCTGAAGAAGGACCTGGTCAAGCTGATGACCGACTCGCAGGACTGGTGGCCGGCGGACTTCGGCCACTACGGCCCGTTCTTCATCCGCATGTCCTGGCACGCCGCCGGAACCTACCGCGTCACCGACGGCCGCGGCGGCGGCGGCCGCGGGCAGCAGCGCTTCGCGCCCCTCGGCAGCTGGCCCGACAACGTCAACCTCGACAAGGCGCGGCGCCTCCTCTGGCCGATCAAGCAGAAGTACGGCAGGAAGATCTCCTGGGCGGACCTGATCATCCTCGCCGGCAACGTCGCGCTGGAGTCGATGGGCTTCAGGACCTTCGGCTTCGGCGCCGGCCGGGCGGACGTGTGGGAGCCGGACGAGGACGTGAACTGGGGCGAGGAGATCGCGTGGCTGGGCGTCGACAAGCGCTTCAGCGGCGATCGCGACCTGGGGCCGTTCGGCGCGACGCACATGGGCCTCATCTACGTCAACCCGGAAGGCCCGAACGCGAGCGGCGACTACATGGCTGCCGCGAAGGACATCCGCGCCACTTTCGGCCGCATGGCGATGAACGATGAGGAGACCGTCGCCCTGATCGCCGGCGGCCACACCTTCGGCAAGTGCCACGGCGCCGCCCCGGAATCGCACAAGGGTCCCGATCCGGAAGCCGCGCCGCTGGAAGCGCAGGGCCTGGGCTGGATGAGCGACTACGGCAGGGGGCATGGCGCCGACACGATTTCGAGCGGCATCGAAGTGACCTGGACCAAGACCCCGGCGCTGTGGAGCAACAACTTCCTAGAGAACCTCTACAAGTATGAGTGGGAGCTGACCAAGTCGCCCGCCGGCGCCAAGCAATGGGTGGCCAAGAACGCGCCGGAGATCATTCCCGACGCGCACATCCCGGGCAAGTTCCACAAGCCGACCATGCTGACCACCGACTGTACGCTGCGTTTCGATCCGGAGTTCGGGAAGATCTCGCGCAGGTTCCTCGACGACCCGCAGGCCTTCGCCGATGCCTTTGCGCGCGCCTGGTTCAAGCTGACACACCGCGACATGGGCCCGCGCGCACGCTACCTGGGGCCGGAGGTGCCTGCCGAAGAACTCATCTGGCAGGACCCCATTCCCGCGGTCAATCACAAGTTGATCGACGAGAGGGACATTGCCGCCCTCAAGGGCAAGATCCTGGCTTCGGGGCTGTCGGTCTCGCGACTCGTCTCGACCGCCTGGGCGTCGGCGTCCACCTTCCGCGGCTCCGACAAGCGCGGCGGCGCCAACGGCGCGCGCATCCGCCTCGCGCCGCAGAAGGATTGGGAGGTCAACCAGCCGGCCGAACTGGCGAAAGTCCTGAAGACGCTGGAGGGCATCCAGAAGGAGTTCAACGGCGCGGCCTCCGGGGGCAAGAAGGTCTCGCTCGCCGACCTGATCGTTCTGGCCGGTTGTGCGGGCGTCGAGCAGGCCGCGAACAAGGCCGGCGTCGAGGTGAAGGTTCCCTTCACGCCCGGGCGCACGGACGCCACGCAGGCGCAGACGGATGTGGAGTCCTTCGCCGTGCTCGAGCCGATCGCGGACGGCTTCCGCAACTACCTGAGGGGCAAGCACGCGGTATCGGCCGAGGCGCTGCTGGTCGACAAGGCACAACTGCTGACGCTGACCGCGCCCGAGATGACGGTGCTGGTCGGCGGCCTGCGCGTCCTGGGTGCGAATGCCGGGCAGTCCAAGCACGGCGTCTTCACCACGCGGCCCGAGACGCTGATGAACGACTTCTTCGTCAACCTGCTCGACATGGGCACAGAGTGGAAGCCGACCTCGGAGGCGAGGGAGGTGTTCGAAGGGCGCGACCGCAAGACGGGCAAGGTCAAATGGACCGGCACCCGGGTCGACCTGATCTTCGGTTCGCACTCCCAGCTCCGAGCCGTCGCGGAAGTCTATGCGTGCGCGGACTCGAAAGAGAAGTTCGTGAAAGACTTCGTGGCGGCGTGGACCAAGGTGATGGATCTGGACCGCTTCGACGGAGGGGTTGCATGAACACGGCGGTAGTCATTCGATTCCTGGGTGTGGGGGCAAGCAGCGCTGCGGCCTGCGTCGTTGCGCTCTGCGCAGGGACCACAGCGAGTGCGGCGGGCGTCGATCCCGGTTCGTTGGTTGGCAAATGCCAAGCCGCGGTTCAGCGCATCTTTCCCGGCAAGGTCGAGAACATCTCGGCCAAGCAGGAGAATCGCCATCTGGTGTACGAATTCGAAGGCACGGCACCCGACGGCGGCAAATGGCGGGCGGAGTGCAACGCGATCACGCTGAAGGTGACGGAGACGGAGCGCGAGGTGGCGGCCACGGACCCCGCGTTTGCCAAGCAAGTGAAAGTCGACGAGGCGACGGCGCGCGGCATGTCGGTGTCCGCGTTTCCCGGTAAGGTCGTCGCTACCCGCCACATCATCGAGTCCGGCGGAGCGGCGGTGTACGAGTTCGACATCGCCACCGGCCAGGGCGCTCTGGTCCGCATCGAGGTGGATGCGACCAGCGGGGCGCTGGTCGAGGTGAATCCGGTGATCTGGTCTATCTCTGCAGAATGACGATGGACCGCTTTCAAGCAAAGGAGTTGTGATGGCAGCGAAACCCGATATCGGAGCGAACGTCAAGAAGGAGATCGCCGGCGGCCTGACGCATGTGCTGGCCGACAGTTACGCGCTCTACCTGAAGACGCACAATTTCCACTGGAACGTCGAGGGGCCCAGGTTCCGCGACCTGCATCTGATGTTCGAGGAGCAGTACACCGAGCTGGCCGGCGCCGTGGACCTGATCGCGGAGCGCATCCGCGCGCTCGGCGAATACGCGCCGGGGAGCTTCGGCCAGTTCGCCCGTCTGTCGAGCGTCAAGGACGCCAACGGCGTACCGAAAGCCGAGGAGATGGTGAAGCAGCTGGCGGACGACCACGAGACTGTCGAGCAGACCATACGCTCGGCGCTGCCCGCCGCGCAGCGTGCCGGCGACGAGGTCACCGTGGCGGTGCTGATCGACCGTCTGGCGGTGCACGAGAAGACCGCCTGGATGCTGCACAGCCTGGCCGCCTGAAGGCCGCGTAAGGGTAGGGCCTGTGGGGCCGGGATGTCGACCTCGCGCGAAGCTACGGCGCTTCCTGGCGAGCGACGTGGAATAAGGCAGCGTCCGTCCTTGCGCGCTTCATGGCGCTGCCCAGCCGGTCTGGCCCACGGTCAGGCGGGCGAGCACCCAGTAGAGCAGCGCGCTCGCGATCACGCCCAAACCGGACATGGCCATGTGCCGATAGCGCCTTGCTATCGGGATCAACTCGTGCACCGAGACGAACAGCATCGCCCCGGCGGCAAAAGCCAGGAAATGGGCATTGAGGCGCGGGGCGATTCCAACGGCGAGAAGACCGATGATTGCGCCGACCGGTTCCGCGAGCGCAGAGAGTATCGCGGCGCCATACAGGAAGGCCCGGCTGCGCAGTGCCACCGCCGGCACCACCATGGCGAACTCCTCGGGCAGGTTGTGCAGAGCGATGGACAGCCCGACGAGGACGCCGAGGGAGGGCGAGGCGATGTAGGCGTTGGCCATCGCGAAGCCTTCGGGCACGTCGTGCAGAATGAGGCCGAAGGCGATCAGGTACGCGGACCTGACGACCAGCCTATCCATCAGTCCCTTTTCCTCGACCAGGTGAATATGCGGGACGATGAAGTGGCCGGCCCATACCAGGAGCATGCCCGCTGCCGCGGTGACGAGGGTGGCGGCGACCCCCACGCTCGCGATGGATTCCGGCCCCAGCTCGAGCACGGAGATCAGGACCATGATGCCGACGGAGAAGCCGATGCCCGCGGCGAGCAGCCGTGCGTTCTCGCGCACGGCGAGCGCCAAGGCGACGCCCAGCGCTGTGGTCAGGCACGACAGCAACGACAGCAGGACGACGGCCGCGTAGGTCTTGCTCATGCCTCATGCGCCCGGCTCGAGGGATCTCGATCGCGATCCGCCGGCCGCAGTCCCGGGCAGTGCGCAGTCCGAGCCGCCCGTGTCACTTGGAAAAGACGATCACTACCGCCACCAGTATGCCGGCACCGAGGGCGCACAGGCTGTACTTGCGCTGCTCTCTCTCGGCCTGCGGCAGTAGATGAGTGGCACCCACATAGACGAGCGCGCCCGACGAGAGCGCGAGCAAGCCGCCGAGCAGCGCTTGGTCGATCCGGCTGACGTAGGGATAGGAGACCAGCACACCGAAAGGCGTGGTCAGCGAGGCGGAGAGGAATGCGAGGACCAGAGACGTCTTCTCGCTGAATCCCCCGCGCAACAGCAGCAAGTAGGTAATGATGCCCTCGGGAAATTCGTGCAGCACCATGCCGGTGGCCGCCAGCGCCCCGGTGAAGAAGCCGACGCTGAACGTGATGGAGTAGACGACGCCGTCGATGAAGGAATGAAAGCCGATGCCGACCATCGGTATCAGTCCGATCCCGTACACCGAATCCGGACTCCGCTCGCAGACGAAGGCAGTGATGAAGCGATTGAACAGGTGCAGCAGCACAAACCCGATGAGCAGGAATGCGGGCGCATATGCATTCATCGCGAAGGACTTCGGGATGATGTGCAGGAAGGATACGGAAATCAGCACGCCGGCGGCGAAACAGACGAAGTAGATGCTGTTCTTCCGGGCCCATGCTTCGAAATGGCGGATGGTGTAGATGCCGATCGCGGTGACCGACGCTGCGAGCAGGCTTGCACCCAGTGCCGTCCAGAATGTGTTCTCCATGCTGTTCTTCGAAGTCGGCCGCGGTCGGTGGCAGACTAGCGGACATCACCCGCGCCCGTTTGATCCCCGTCAAGAGTTGGACACCAGGGCACGTGTAGTGTCCGATAGGCGCATATCCATTCTACGACTTAGTCGGTGTCGCGATTCACGCTATCCCGCATGAGTGGAGCGCTTGTGCGCTCCGCAGAAGGAGATTGCATCATGCGCAGAAGGCTCTACTTGCTCGTGATCTTGGTGGACGTGCCCTTCGCGAAGGTCGACGAGATCACCGAGCGGGTGAAGAAGCATCACCCCGAAGCCGAGCCCGAGGGCATCGAGCCTACCGTCCCCCCGTTTCCTTGATCCCCGCCTTGGGATCGCGCTCAATCGCCCAGCAAGGAGGTCCGGATGGGGACGGTGCAAGAGAAGGGCGGCGCCACGTTCGAGGGGATCAAGCTGCTGCTGTGCGAGAACCCGCTGCCCCCGATCGAAGAGGCGATCGTCGCAGCGCAGGCCGAGGCGCCCCGCGGTAACTACTACACGGAACCCTATTCCGAACCTCTACGCCGGCTGATTGCGGAGCGGATCGGGGTGCCGGAGCGGCTGGTCCACATCAACGCCGGTTCCGAGATCATTCTGCGGCAGCTCTTCGACCGGCTCGGACAGCGGGTGCACCTGTTGACGCCCACCTATCCGCTGTTTCCGGAGATCGCGCAGTCCTACAGCGAAACCGTGCTTTCGCCGCAGGAGGACTTCCGCTTCGATCTCGCCAAGCTCAGCATCCCGAACGACACCACACTGGTGGTCATCGTCAATCCCAACAATCCCAACGGCGGCACGTTCGATATGTCCGCGCTGCCGTCGCTGCTCGAGAGGCACTCGGGCATTCCTTTCCTGGTGGACGAAGCTTTCATCGGCGTGGCCGGCGAGTCCGTTGCGCACCGGGTGCCGCGCCATCGCAATCTGCTCGTGACGCGCACTCTGTCCAAGGCACACAGCCTGGCCGGCTTCCGTGTGGGCTACGCCGTGCTGCCGCAGGCGCTCGCCGACGATCTCAATGGGAACAACGACGCCTATCCGTTGGCGCGCCCGAGCCAAGCCGCCGCGCTGGCCACGCTGCACAACGAGGACAAAATCCGCCAACGCATCTCGCAGCTGCGGGACTGGACCGAGGCGCTCGGCGCCGAGCTGCGGGCCCTCGGGGCGCGCACATTCCCGAGCGAGACGTATTTCTTCCTGGCCGACTTCGCCCCGCACGATGCAAGCGCTATCGCCGCGCAGCTCAGGCAGCGCAAGATCCTGGTGAAGCCGCTCGCGGACCCGCGCCTGGGTTCTGGGTTCATGCGCGTGACCACCGCGCTGCCCGCGGACAACGCACGCTTCCTCGCCGCGCTGCGGGATTTGTTGTGAGCCACGGCGGAAGCGGGCCCGCAAGCAAGGTCGCAAGTGCACTGGTCGTCCTGCTCCTCGGCAGCGTCCTGCTCGCCGTTCTTTTCGTTGGCGGCCGTCTCTGGTGGGTGAGCCTGGGCGGCCCGGAAGCGTTGGCTCCGCCAGGCGCGGCAACCGGGTCGGTCGATCTGGCCTGGGACGCGAGCCCGGACCCGAGGGTCACGGGATACGAGATCCGGTTCGGACTCAAGTCCGGCGACTACCTCTGGTCGAAGAAGGTGGGAAACCAGACGACCGCCACGCTCACCGACCTCGAGATAGGAACGAAGTACTACATCGTGGCCGTCGCCGTCGACGCGCACGGCGGCACGAGCGATCCGTCGAACGAGATCGAGGTCGTGGTCGCCAAGTAAGGCGGTTTCCGGCCTGGCAGCCTGACGCGCTCGGCGTCGAGGCCCAGCGCTCCTAAATAACCAAAACGCATTTAGAACGAAGATCAAGTTCGTTCTGATTCCTTGCGCCCGGCGCTATCTTTGCCCGCCTGGCGCGGCGTCACGGCCGTAGGACCAGCATCCCGAGCACTGCGGTCACTGCAGCACCCCTAGGTGAGCACGGAGCGGGATCTAAACCCGGGCAGGAACCACGTGGAGTGCATGAGTGCGCAGATTTCTGACGGTCGCGACCGTCGCAGGGTTGATCGCTTCGGCCGCCAACGCCGCCGAGGTGACGCTGCTCAATGCGTCGTACGATCCGACGCGCGAGCTGTACAAGGACATCAACGCGGCCTTCGTCAGGCACTGGAAAGCGAAGACCGGCCAGCCGGTGACGATCCGGCAGTCGCATGGCGGCTCGGGCAAGCAGGCGCGGGCCGTCATCGACGGCCTAGAGGCGGATGTCGTCACCTTGGCGCTCGCCTACGACATCGACGCGCTCCACGATCGCGCCGGGCTCGTTCCCAAGGACTGGCAGAAGCGGCTGCCGAACAACAGCGCGCCGTACACCTCCACCATCGTGTTCCTGGTGCGCAAGGGCAACCCGAAAGGCATCAGGGACTGGGGCGATCTGGCCAAGCGCGGCGTCTCGGTGGTGACGCCCAACCCGAAGACCTC
Source organism: Burkholderiales bacterium (assembly GCA_036554965.1). Lineage (GTDB taxonomy): Bacteria > Pseudomonadota > Gammaproteobacteria > Burkholderiales > SHXO01 > SHXO01. The sequence continues at coordinate 5,495 of DATBMG010000083.1, read as the reverse complement.
GGGCGGTGCGCGCTGGAATTACCTGGCGGCTTGGGGCTATGCGCTCAAGGCTGGTGGCGGCGACGAGGCGAAGGCGAAGGATTTCGTGCAACGCCTGTATCGCAATGTGCCGGTGCTCGATACCGGCGCCCGGGGATCGCTCACGACTTTCACCGAGCGCGGCATCGGCGATGTGTTCCTGTCGTGGGAGAACGAGGCCTTCCTGGCGGTGAAAGAGCTGGGCCCGGACCGGTTCGAGATCGTGGTCCCCTCGCTGTCGATCCTCGCCGAGCCACCGGTCACCGTGGTGGACAAGGTGGTCGACCGCCGCGGCACGCGCAAGGTGGCGCAGGCCTATCTCGAGTACCTGTACACGCCCGAAGGGCAGGACATCGCCGGGCGCCACTACTATCGCCCGCGGCTGCAGGCCGCGGCTGCGAAGTATGCCGGTCAGTTCGCCAAGGTCGAGCTGTTCACCATCGATCAGGTGTTCGGCGGATGGCAGAAGGCGCAGGCCACGCATTTCGCCGACGGCGGCGTGTTCGACCGGATTTATCGGCCGGGCGGCTGATGACCAGCGGCCTGGATCATTGACGGACGCGCATGACGGCTGCCGCACACCACACCGCCCCGGCGCCTGCGGCGCCACCCCGCCTCGTGAGAGGCGGGGAACAGGGTTTCTTCAGTCGCGCCTTACGGGCGCACTCGGCGAGCGTGTTGCCCGGTTTCGGCCTGGCATTCGGTTACACCATCCTGTACCTGTCGCTGATCGTGCTGATCCCGCTTTCGGCGACTTTCTTCAAGTCCGCCGGCCTGGGCTGGGACGCGTTCTGGGCCACGATCACGGCACCGCGCGTGCTCGCTTCGCTGCGCCTGTCGTTCGGTGCGTCGCTAGCCGCCGCGTTGATCAACGCCGTGTTCGGGCTGCTGGTCGCGTGGGTGCTGGTGCGCTACCGGTTCATTGGACGCCGCGTGTGCGATGCGCTGGTGGATCTGCCCTTCGCCCTGCCCACGGCGGTGGCCGGCATCGCCCTGACTGCGGTGTACGCCGGCAATGGGTGGCTCGGCCAGCATCTCGAGCCGCTCGGGATCAAGGTCGCCTTCACGCCGCTCGGCGTCGTGGTGGCGCTGACCTTCATCGGCTTGCCGTTCGTCGTGCGCACGGTGCAACCGGTGCTGGAAGATCTGGAGCCGGAGCTGGAGGAGGCGGCGGCGACGCTGGGCGCGAATCGCCTGCAGACCTTCCAGCGCATCATCCTGCCTGCGGTCTGGCCGGCGCTGCTCACCGGCTTCACGCTCGCTTTCGCGCGCGCGGTCGGCGAATACGGTTCGGTGATCTTCATCGCCGGCAACATGCCGATGGTGTCCGAGATCACGCCGTTGCTGATCATCATCAAGCTGGAGCAGTACGACTACGCCGGTGCGACCTCCGTCGCCGTGCTCATGCTGGTGATCTCGTTCGCGCTGTTGCTGCTCATCAATCTGCTGCAGTGCTGGAGCAGCCGGCGCATGGGGCAGACCCGAGGATGACGGCCGCGACGCTGCCCCTGCCGAGCCCGGCCGCCGCCCGCAATCGCGCGACCGCCGAGCCCGCCTATGTGCGTTGGTTGCTGATCGGGCTCGCGCTCGCCTTCCTCGGCGTGTTCCTGCTGGTGCCGCTGGCGGCGGTGTTCACCGAAGCGCTGCGCAAGGGCGTGGAGACCTATTTCGCGGCGCTCACCGAGCCCGATGCCGTCGCTGCGATCCGGCTCACGCTGCTGGTGGCGGCGATCGCCGTGCCGGCGAATCTGGTGTTCGGCGTGGCCGCCGCCTGGGCGATCGCCAAGTTCGATTTCCACGGCAAGAGCGTGCTGATCACGTTGATCGACCTGCCGTTTGCCGTCTCGCCGGTGATCGCAGGCCTGATCTACGTGCTGCTGTTCGGAGCGCAGGGCTGGCTGGGGCCCTGGCTCCAAGCGCACGACATCCGGATCCTGTTCGCCGTGCCGGGCATCGTGCTGGCGACGATCTTCGTCACCTTCCCGTTCGTGGCGCGCGAGCTGATCCCGCTGATGCAGGCGCAGGGCACCGAAGAGGAGGAGGCTGCACGCGTGTTGGGCGCGTCGGGCTGGCAGATGTTCCGGCGCGTGACGCTACCCAACATCAAGTGGGGCCTGCTGTACGGCGTGATCCTGTGCAATGCCCGGGCGATGGGCGAGTTCGGCGCCGTCTCGGTGGTGTCGGGGCACGTGCGCGGGCTCACCAACACCACGCCGCTGCACGTCGAGATTCTGTACAACGAATACAACTTCGCGGCCGCCTTCGCCGTCGCTTCGCTGCTCGCCTCGCTCGCGCTGGTCACCTTGCTGCTGAAGAGCCTGGTGGAGTGGAAGACGCGACGAGAGCTGGCGCTGGCCGCAGAGGTTTCCAGCGAGCGGCCCGCATGAGCGGGCGGGCGGAGACTTTGTCGAGGACGTCGCCATGAGCATCGAAGTCAGAAACCTGGTCAAGCGATTCGGGACATTCACGGCGCTGGACGAGGTGACCCTGTCGTTCCCCTCCGGTCAGTTGGTGGCGCTGCTCGGTCCGTCCGGTTGCGGCAAGACCACTCTGCTGCGCGTCATCTCCGGCCTGGAGACGCCCGACGCCGGCGCCGTGCTGTTCCACGGTGAGGACGCCTCCTGGCAGGACGTGCGCGAGCGCCAGGTCGGTTTCGTGTTCCAGCACTACGCGCTGTTCCGGCACATGAGCGTGTTCGAGAACGTGGCGTTCGGACTGCGCGTCAAGCGCCGCGCCGAGCGCCCCTCCAACGAGCAGATCCGCCGCAAGGTGCTGGATCTGCTGAAGCTCGTGCAGCTCGACTGGCTCGCCGATCGCTACCCGCATCAGCTCTCGGGCGGCCAGCGCCAGCGCATCGCGCTGGCCCGGGCGCTGGCGGTCGAGCCCAAAGTGCTGCTGCTCGACGAGCCGTTCGGCGCGCTGGACGCCAAGGTGCGCAAGGAGCTGCGGCGCTGGCTGCGGCGCCTGCACGACGAGCTGCACATCACCAGCATCTTCGTCACGCACGACCAGGAGGAGGCGCTCGAGGTCGCCGACCAGGTGGTGCTGATGAACAAAGGCAAGGTCGAGCAGATCGGCACGCCGGACGAGGTGTACGAGCGCCCAGCCTCACCCTTCGTGTACGGCTTCCTGGGCACGGTGAACGTTTTCCACGGCCGCGCCAGCGACGGCCGTTTCGAGCTCGGGTCGGTGTCGCTGGAAGCGCCCGAGCACCGCGATGCGCGCGACGCGCCGGCGGTCGCCTACGCGCGCCCGCACGAGATCGAGATCGAGCGCTTCTCGCCGGGTCTGGACGGCCTGCCGGTGCAATTGAGCCGCATGCTGGTGGTCGGTCCCACCGCGCGACTGGAGCTGGAGCGCGAAGACACCAGCGACATACTGGAGGCCGAGATCCCCGCCACCCGGGCACGCGGCTTGAATCTCAAGGTAGGCGAGACGCTGCTGATCCGCCCGCGGCGGATGCAGGTCTTCCTGGACCGCGGCCCGGTCGAGCCGTCGATCCTGCACGGGACGAGCCGTGCTGTCATAAGCTAAGATTATAAGGAGGAGAAACCAGACGGGCGGCGGAGCATAACGTCGTCGCAGCGGGGAACGCATGAACTTGCAGCAGCTGCGCTACGTGCGCGAGGCGGTGCGCCAGGGGCTGAACCTGACCGAGGCGGCCCACGCGCTGTACACATCGCAGCCCGGCATCAGCAAGCAGATCCGCGAGCTGGAGGACGAGCTCGGGATCGAGATCTTCGTCCGGCGCGGCAAGCGCCTGGTGGCTCTGACCGAGCCAGGGCACCTGGTGGTGCGGGTGATCGATCGCCTGCTGGACGAGGCCGACAATCTGCGGCAGGTGGGCAAGGAGTTTGCCGACCAGGCCAGCGGCGCGCTCACCATCGCCACCACCAGCACGCAGGCGCGTTATTCCCTGCCGGCCGTGGTGCAGCGTTTCCGCATCCAGTATCCGAAGGTGCACCTGTCGCTGCTGCAGGGCACGCCGACCCAGATCGCCGACATGGTCTGCGAAGGTCGGGCCGACATCGCCATCGCCACCGAGGCGCTGGACCACTACCCGGACCTGCTCGCCCTGCCCGGCTACACCTGGCACCACTGCGCCATCGTCCCGCGCGGGCACGCCTTGAGCAAAGTGACGCGCCTGACTCTCGAACAGCTGGCCAAGTACCCGCTGATCACCTACAGCCCCGCGTTCAGCCGCCGCACGCACATCGACGAAGCGTTCGCCACGAAGGGTTTGAAACCGGACATCGTGCTCACCGCGCTGGATTCGGACGTGATCAAGACCTACACCGAGCTCGGCCTGGGCGTGGGGATCGTCGCCGCGATGGCGGTCGATCGCAAACGCGATCCCGGCTTGCGCGCCATCGACGCCGGGCATCTGTTCGGGACCAACACCACGCGCGTCGCGGTGAAGCGCGCTGCCTACCTGCGCGGGTACACCTACGCCTTCATCCACGCCTTCGCGCCGCATCTGACGCGCGCGGTGGTGGACCGCGCGCGGCAAGCGAGCGACGCCAACGCCGGCGAAGCAAAGCCGCCGCGCAAGCGTCCGCCGCGCAAGTAGAGCGGGTGCATATAGCCTTTTAGCATAACGATATGACTTCATATTCGTTTCACAAGCTATAAGGGCTTGCTAGCATTCCGCTCACCTTCGCACGGTTGGCGGGATGAGCTTCATGCGGGCGTACGACGACGGGGATAGGCACGCGGGCCACGGGCCGCGGCCGGTCGTCGCCCGGGCTCCGCACTCGCACCACCTGGACATCTCTCCGGCTTCCATGCGCATGCGCGCCGCCCGCCGCGGTTGCGCGTGTGCCGCGCGCGCTGCGTCGGGCTGTTGACCCTCCGGTCGACCCCGCGCTTGCGTTCCCGTCTCAACCCCGAACGTGTGCACTGACGCCCAATGTACCTCTACGATCCGATCGACCAGCGCCTGGTGGACGAGCGCGTCGTGCAGTTCCGCGACCAGACGCATCGTTTCCTGGCGGGCCAGTTGTCGGAGGACGACTTCCGCCCGCTGCGGCTGCGCAACGGGCTGTACATCCAGAAGCACGCGCCGATGCTGCGGGTGGCGATCCCCTACGGCCTGCTCTCCACCACGCAGCTGCGCAAGCTCGCCTTCATCGCCCGCACCTACGACCGCGGCTATGGCCACTTCAGCACGCGCCAGAACATCCAGTTCAACTGGCCACGGCTGGAAGACACACCCGACATCCTGGCCCACCTGGCGACGGTGCAGATGCACGCCATCCAGACCAGCGGCAACTGCGTGCGCAACATCACCACCGACCACTTCGCCGGGGTCGCTCCCGACGAGATCATCGACCCGCTGGTGTGGGTCGAGGCGATGCGCCAGTGGTCCACGCTGCATCCCGAGTTCGGTTTCCTGCCGCGCAAGTTCAAGGTCGCCATGAACGGCTCGGTGGAGGACCGCGCCGCGACGCTGGTGCACGACATCGGTCTGCACGCGG
>DATBMG010000061.1:0-38165 GCA_036554965.1 Burkholderiales bacterium | reverse complement strand
GCATTGAGGCTGATATCCGTGCGAAAGGTCGGGCCAGGGTTCGCAGAGCTTCGGTACGAAGTGGCCCGGCCAACCTGAGCGGTTTTCTGAGAGAGCTGAAGAAGGAACTAAAGGGCTGAGGGAGGACGGACATGGGCTGGATCGTTTCGTTGATCATCGGCGGCGTCGTCGGCTGGCTGGCGAGCCTCGTCATGAAGACCGACGCTCAGATGGGCGTGATCGCCAACGTGCTGGTGGGCGTGGTGGGCTCGGTGCTGGGCTTCTGGATCGCCGGACTGCTGGGCATTGCACCCACTGGCGGCATCGTGCGCTTCCTGATCGCGCTCGGAGGCGCGGTGCTGCTGATCTTCATCCTGGGCAAGCTCGGCGTTTTCCGGAAGACGTAACCGGCCGCGCCGCGCGCCTACCGCGGCTCGAGCTTCCAGTCGCCGTTGACGACTTTCAGGATCACGCCGGTGTCGGGCAGGAAGCCGAAGTGGTCCTGGGCGGTGTAGTGCAGCACGCCCTGCGACACGGCGATCCGGCCGCTGTTCTCCAGCGCGTCCCGGAGCGCGGCACGAAACTCGGCGGTGCCGGGTCTCGCCTTGCTCAAGGCGCTGGGGACGACGCTCTGCAACAGCAGCAGCACGTCGTAGGTGTGCGCCGCGAACTGGTTCCGCGAGCCCGGCCCATTGAGCCTTTCGTACTGCTCGAGAAAGGCGAGCGCCGCCTTCTTGGACGGGTGGTCGGCGGGTAGCTGCTCGCCGACGACCGCGGGACCCGAGACGACGAAGGCGCCTTCCACGTCCTTGCCGCCCACCCGCATCAGGTCGCGCGAGGCGGCGCTGTGCGTCTGGTAGATCCTGCCCTTGTAGCCGCGCTCGATCAGCGCCTTGTGCGGCATCGCCGCGCCGCTGCCCGAGGCGACGACCAGCACCGCATCGGGCTTCGCGACCACCAGCTTCAGCGCCTGCGCAGCGGCGGTGGTGTCGGTGCGGTTGAAGCGCTCGACGCCGACCATCCGGATGCCGTGCGCGCCGGCCACGCGCGTGATGTCGCGCAGCCAGCTCTCGCCGTAGGGATCGGCGTAGCCGAGAAAGCCCAGCGTCTTCACACCGTGCTTGTGCATGTGCTCGCCCAAGGCGAGCGCCATGGTGGCGGTGGAGTGCGCGATGCGAAACGACCAGGCGTCCTTCCCGGGTGGCAGGTCGATCGGCGAGACGGCGATCTGCACGGTCTGCGCTTCCGCCGCCACGCCGACCATGGCGAGCGCCGCCGGCGTCATCGCCGAGCCGATGATCAGATCGACCTTGTCCTCCATGACGAAGCGGCGCGCATTCTTGTTCGCGGCGGTGGGATCGCTGGCGTCGTCGAGGATGATGAGATTGAGCTTCTCGCCCGCGATCTCCTTGGGCCACAGCGCGAAGCCGCTCTTCACCGGGATGCCGAGGCCGGATGCGGCGCCGGTGAGCGGCAGGCTGACGCCAAAGGTGAGATCGGCGCGCGCCGATCCCAGGCACAGCGCGCCGATCGCGACCATTGCGCCGCACGTCGCAAGCAGTCGCTTTCTCATGGTCCGGTTTCGGCGGGGACAGCGCCGGGCACCCGCAGCACCTCGGGACCGTTGCCGTAGAGCCTTTCGACGTCCGCCGAGCGATGCGCGAGCACCGCGCGCTGGTTGATCGAGCCCTTGTCGGTCATCTCGCCCAGGTCGATCGACGGGGGCTCGGCGAGGACCAGCGCGCGCACCACGCGACTGGCGCTGCCGCTGCCCTGCGCGTACAGGCGCTGGATCATGGCGCGAAAGAACGCACGTACCGGCTCGCTGCGCAGCACCGCACGCGCCTCCGCATCCTGGGCGAGACCGGCCACCGCGCGGCACGAGTCGAGCCGCGGAAAGATCAGCAGCCCGACGTCGTCGCGGTCGTGGCCAGCGACCACCACGTCCTGCACGTGCGGCGCGCCTTCGACCAGCGCCGCCGTGCGCAGCGGACCCACGCTCACCCACGCGCCGGTGCTCAGCTTGAAGTCCTCGGCGATGCGCCCGTCGAACACGAAGCCCAGGCCCGGCTCGCGGCGATCGAGGAAGCGCACCGCATCGCCGCTGCGCAGGTATCCCTCTTCGTCGAACGCGGCCGCGGTCAGCTCGGGCGCCCGCCAGTAGCCCGGCGTCACGCCTGGTCCCTTGTAGCGCAGCTCCAGCTTGCCCAGGTTCGGCACCAGTTTCATGGTGACGCCCGGGGCCGGGTTGCCGATCGCGCCCGCGACGTGGCTGATGCGCACGGTGCCGATGGCGAACGGCGCGGTCTCCGTCATGCCGAGCCCGGTGTAGATGCCGATGCGCTCGCCGCAATGGTCCTCCGCGATGGCATACAGCTTCTCGGCGACCGGCTTGGGCAGGCCGGCGCCAGCGTAGAACATCAGGCGCAGCCTGCGGAACAGGCTCTCGCGCAGCACGGCGTCGGCCGGCAGCGCGTGCACCAGCTCTTCGAACCCCTTCGGGACGTTGAAGTAGATGGTCGGCGAGATCTCGCGCAGGTTGCGCAGCGTCTCCTGCATCAACGGTTGCATCGGCTTGCCGTCGTCGATGTACAGCGTGCCGCCGTTGTACAGCGCGATGCCGTAGTTGTGGTTGCCGCCGAAGGTGTGATTCCACGGCAGCCAGTCCACCAGCACCGGCGGCTCCTGCGCCAGGAAGGGAAACGCGTGCAGGATGACCTCCTGGTTGCTGCACAGCATGCGGTGTGTGTTGATCACGCCCTTGGGCCCCTGCGTCGAGCCGGAGGTGAACAGGAACTTGGCGATCGAGTCTGCGGTGATCGCCGCATGCGCAGCATCCACTGCCGAAGTGGCGGGCGTGGCCAGCATGGCCTCGAACGGCGTGGCATTGCGTTCGCTCGGCGGCCGCCCGCGCACCGCCACCTCCACCGCGGCGGGCACCGTGGCGGCTATTGCGGCACCGTAGCGCTCGCCGTCCGCCGCGTACACCAGGCCAGGCGTGAGCAGCTGCACGATGCTGCGCAGCTTGCCGAAATCGCGCGACACCAGGCTGTAGGCGGTGGAGATGGGCGCATACGGGACGCCGGCGTACTGCGCGGCGGCGGCCAAGGTCGCATGCTCGAGATCGTTCTCGGACAGGATCACCAGCGGTCGCTGCGCGCTTAGGCCGCGCTCGAGCAGCGCCTGGCCGATCCGCCGCGCACGCGCCAGCATGTCGGCGAAGCCGATGTGCCGCCACGCGCCGGTCGCGTCCCTGCGCGCCACGAACGGCCGATCCGGTGCGCGCTGCGCCCAGTGCACCAGGCGCTCGGTCAAGCACGCGGGATAGTCGGCGAGCCGCTCGCGGCTGCGCACCAGCAGCGTGCCGTCGGCACGCTCCTCGATGACGGGCGCGCCGCTTTCCCGCGCCCCGGGCCGGTAGGTGGGTTCTCTAATCATGCCAGCTCGACCGGCGCCCCCTCCCATACGCGGCGCGAGACATGCACGCCTGCCCTGCGCCGCGCGATCGGGATGGACGACAGCCGTCGTACAGTGTAAATGTTTCGCGGTCCGTTGCGGCCGGCGTGGCCAGGCGTCGCGACACGGTCCACCCAACCCACCCGAGAGAGAGCGCCCGAGTGAAGTTCACCACGCACAAGATGATCCAGTTCTTCCATTGCGATCCGGCGGGGATCGTGTTCTATCCGCAATACTTCTACATCTTGAGCGAGTCCAAGGAGGACTTCCTGATGGACATCGGCCATCCGATGCACCGCATGATCAACGAGCAGCGGCGCGGCTGGCCGATGGTGCGGTTGGAAACCGACTTCAAACGGCCCAGCCGCTACGGCGATCGCATCGAGGTCGATATCGAGGTGTTCAAGCTCGGCGGCGCGTCGCTGGGACTGCAGTACACGGTGCGCGGAGACGACGGCGAGCGCCTGGTCGCCAAGTCCGTCATCGTGCTGACCGACCTGGACACCGGCCAGCCGGTGCCGATACCCGAGGACATGCGCACCGCGCTCGCGAACTATCTGATCCCGGCGTGAGCTATCCGGGCGCGGGCAGATCCAGCGTGGTGACGCGGCGCAGCTCGCGGCGCTGCGCCGCATCGTCGAAAGGCCGCGCGCGGTGCATGGTGGCGCGGTTGTCCCAGATCACCAGATCGCCCGGGCGCCAGGCATGGCGGTACACGAACTGCGGCTGCGTGGCGTGCTCGATCAGATCGCGCAGCAGCAACCGCCCCTCGGGGACCGGCCAGTCGACGATGCGCGAGGCGTGAGACGCGAGATAGAGCGAGCGGCGCTGCGTCCTGGGGTTGACGCGCACCAGCGGGTGCACGGCGCCCTTGAGCTGGTCCTGCTCCTCCTGCGAGAACTCGAAGCCAAGCACTTGCCGGGAGTAGGCGATCGAGTGATGCGCGCGCAGCCTCTCGAGCTTCGCCTTGGTCGCGGCGTCGAGCGCGTCGTAGGCGGCGCGCATGTCGGCGAACTCCGTGTCCGCGCCCGCTGGCGGCACGGTGCGCGCCGAGAGCATCGAGTAGCGTCCCGGCGGATCCTGGAACGACGCGTCGGTGTGCCACAGACGGTTGCCCAGGCCGTACGCGCGGCGCCGGTCGTCCGACCGGAGGATCTCGCCGTTTTCGTCCAGGTTCGAGATGTCGGCCAGCGCCTCGTTGCCGAGCCGGCTCTTGGCGAGGACGGCGGCGCCGGTCTTGGTGTGCAGCGCTCCGTCGAAGCGCTGCGCGAAAGCGAGCTGCTCTTCGTCGCTGAACGGCTGCTCGCGGAACACGAGCACGGCGAACGCGTCCATCCCGGCGCGGATCTCGTCGAGCGTCTGTCGATCGTGCACGGTGCGCAGATCGACGCCGCTCGCCTCGGCGGCGAACAGCGGGTGCAGCTTGCGCAACGCCAGGGACATGGCCCTCCCCACGGGCAAAAAACCAACCCTACCACAGCGCACCCCGGCGCGTGACGGCCCTGCCCCGAGGGCGAGGATCCGCGCGGGTTTCGTTGGCATCACTCTTGCTGCGCCGTCGCCCGGCGCTGGCGCGCACGTGCGCCCCGCAAAGGGCCCCAGACGCGACGCGAGCGACCTGTCAACCAGCTTGTCACATGGTGATTTCCTCTCGAAGTCTTGTCAGGCGGCTGGCGGCCGCCGCCTTGGGGGCCAGCATCTGCCTCGGCTGCCCCGGGCTTGCCGCCCAGCCCGCCGGGCGGGCCAGCGGGGACCCCTCCTGCGGCCCGGTGTTCGACGGCGGCGGCTCGGTCGTGGTAGGCCAAGGCGGTCATTCGGTCAAGAGCGCGTCGAAGCGGAAATGCCCCGGTGTCTCCACTTCACGACTCGCGCCCGGAACGCCAAAGGTGCGGGCGCCCGTGATCATGGTCGGCGCGCAGGAGCCGGCCGAGGGCGAGGAGCAACTCGCCGTGCTCGACACCGATGTGGGCAGGGTCAGCGCAGCGCTGGTGACCGGGGGCGCCCTGTTCTGGCTGCTGCAATCGAGCATCTGGACCTCCCTGTTGATCCTGGGGATTCCCCTGTGGCGGCACGTCGATCTCCTGCCGATCGTGGACCGCGCCACCGACCCGGCTCCGGCGAGCGTGGCACCTAAGCGCGACGCCTCCGAGGAGCAGGCGGTCGCGGCCATGCTCGATACGCAGCGCCGGCGGCGCCGCGGGAAGCGAACCGCACCGTGAAGCGCATCCGACCCAGCGCCCAGATCACCCTCGGGCTGGTGCTGCTGACCACCGCAGTGCTGCTGCTGGTGGACCTGCTGTTCAACGTGTTTCCGGATCCAGACGCCCAGGTCATGCGCGTGCGCGGCGCGCACGCCGAGAGCCTGGCGACGCAAGTGTCGGTGCTGTTGCAGCGTGGCGACGAGCACAGCCTGTCGCTGGCGCTGGCCCGAGTGCGCGCGCGCGATTCGAGCATCCGCTCGCTGGCCGTGCGGCGCGTCGGGCACGGGTTGCTGGCGCGATCGGGCGATCACGAGGGGGCGTGGGCCGAGCCGCGCCACGCGCGCTCGGCGTTGACGCACCTGCTGGTGCCGTTGACGCAGAGCGGCACGCGCTGGGGCAGCTTCGAGATGACCTTCTTCCCCGACGAGAGCGGCGTGCTGCAGCGCGTATTCGAGCATCCGCTGTGGGTGACGCTGCTCAGCACCGCGCTGCTCGGCGCGCTGGTGTACTGGGTGTACATCCGCCGCGCGCTGATGCACCTGGATCCCACCGCGGTGATCCCGGAGCGCGTGCGGCTCGCCTTTGACATCATGACCGAAGGCGTCGCGGTGCTGGACAGCCGTGGCCGCCTGCTGCTCGCCAACAGCGCGTTTCGCGCCCTGCACGGCGAGGGCGGTCCGGATCTGGTCGGCACGCGCCTGTCGGACTTGCCTTGGCTCGCGGCCAGCCTGCCCCCGAACGCCGCCGACCATCCCTGGAGCCGCGCCATGCATCAGGCGGCGCCCGTCCGGGACTTGGCGATCGAGGTGACGCCGTCCACGAACGCGCGCAGAAAGCTGGCGGTCAACTGCGCACCGATCTCCGATGCGCGCGGGCTGGTGCGCGGCTGCATCGCCACTTTCGCCGATCTCACGGCGCTGCACTTCGCCAATGAGCGGCTGACCGAGACGCTGACCGAGCTGCGCGCATCGCGCGACGAGGTCGAGCAGAAGAACGTCGAGCTCGAGCACATGGCCACGCACGATCCGCTGACCGGATGCCTGACCCGCAGGGCGCTGTTCGACCGCATGTTGCGCGCCCGCGAAGACGCGCGGCGCAGCGGCAAGCCGCTGAGCTGCCTGGCCGTGGACATCGACCAGTTCAAGTCGGTCAACGACCGCTTCGGGCATGTCCTCGGCGACCGCGTGGTTGAGGAGGTCGGCAAGACCCTGGCGGCGTCGCTGCGCGGGACGGACATCGTCGGCCGCTATGGCGGCGACGAGTTCTTCGTCGGCATGCCGGGGTGCGATGCGGAGCATGCGCTGCAGCTGGCGGAGAAGGTCCGGCGCAGCATCAAGCAGCACTGCAGCACGAGCTTCCCGGAGCTGCGCGTCACCGTGAGCATCGGCGTGGCCGCGATGTCCGGCGGGGAGGAGAGCGTGGCTGCGCTCATCGAGCAGGCCGACCAGGCGCTCTACGCGGCCAAGTCCTCCGGCCGCAACCGCGTGAAAATCGCCGCCTAGCAATCAGCAGTACCCCTCACCCCTGCCCTCTCCCGCGAGGGGAGCGGGGCGCGTTGTCCATGTTTGCAGGTACACGCCACTAGTCCCGTCGTCTTCACGGCCGCCACGAACCGGCTAAGATGGATGCCGGCGGCCGGCGCACGCGGGTTTCCCTCCAGTCGAGTTCGAAAGCAAGACCCCCGAATTCGAAAGCAAGACCCGGAGTGCCAGGCCGCGCCACGGCGGTTAGAGTGCGACAGTCATCGAACTGTCGGAGGAAACGAACATGAGCACCTCAGCGAACAACGCCAGACTTGCGGCCGCAACCGTCGGCGACTCCCGCTGGGCTGCCGTCGTCGCGCGCGATGCCGCGGCCGACGGCAAGTTCTTCTACGCGGTGAAGACCACCGGCGTGTACTGCCGTCCCTCGTGCTCGGCCCGCCAGGCCCGGCCCGAGAACGTGCAGTTCTTCGCCACGCGGGCGCAAGCCGAGAGCGCCGGCTTCCGGCCCTGCAAGCGCTGCAGGCCGGAGCAGCCTGCGCTGGCCGAGCAGCATGCGGGAAGAGTGGCCGAGATCTGCCGCCTGATCGAATCCGCCGAGACGGTCCCGAGCCTCGAGGAGCTGGCCGGACGCGCAGGGCTGAGCGCGTACCATTTCCATCGCGTGTTCAAGGCCACCACCGGCCTCACGCCCAAGGCGTATGCAGCGGCGCATCGCGCCGAGCGCGTCCGCAACGAGCTGCGCCGCAGCCGCACGGTCACCGCCGCGATCTTCGACGCGGGCTACAACTCCAACGGCCGATTCTACGAGACATCGCACCAGGTGCTGGGCATGACGCCATCCCGCTACCGCGCCGGCGGGGCGGACACGCGGATCCGATTCGCCGTCGGCGAGTGCTCGTTGGGATCCATTCTGGTCGCGGCCAGCGAGCGCGGCGTGTGCGCCATTCTCCTCGGCGATGATCCCGAAGCCCTGGCGCGCGATCTGCAGGACAGGTTCCCGCGCGCCGACCTGATCGGCGGCGACCGGGACTTCGAGCGCATCGTCGCCAAGGTGGTGGGTTTCGTCGAAGCCCCCGGGCTGGGTCTGGACCTGCCGCTCGACGTGCGCGGAACGGCGTTCCAGCAGCGCGTGTGGCACGCGCTGAGAAAGATCCCCGCAGGCTCGACAGCGAGCTACACGCAGCTCGCGCGGCAGCTCGGCTCGCCCAACTCGGTGCGCGCCGTGGCGCAGGCCTGCGCAGCCAACCCCCTGGCGGTGGCGATCCCTTGCCATCGCGTGGTGAGGAACGATGGTGGGCTGGCCGGTTACCGCTGGGGCGTCGAGCGCAAGCGCGCGCTGCTAGAGCGCGAGGCGAAAGCGTGAACGCGCGCGACGGCGGGGTCGCGGCCCTGGCCTGCGCGAGCGACGTCGCCGGCCGGGTGGAGGCGATCGACTGGGAGCGCATATCCGGCGATCTCGACGCCCGAGGCAATGCGACGATCGAGCGGCTGATCACGCCGGCGGAGTGCGCCGCCTTGGCCGAGCTGTATTCGGATGATGGCGTCTTCCGCAGCCGAGTGGTGATGGCGCGGCACGGTTACGGGCGCGGGGAGTACAAGTATTTCCGCTACCCCTTGCCCGGCATCGTCGCCGGCCTGCGCAGCGCCGTCTACCCGCGGCTGGCGCCGATCGCCAACCGCTGGCATGCGGCGATGCGAAGCGACGTTCGCTTCCCGGATGAGCACGCGCAGTACATCAAGCGCTGCCATGCGGCGGGCGAGCGGCGGCCGACGCCGCTGCTGCTGCAGTACGGCGCGGACGACTACAACTGCCTGCATCAGGACCTGTACGGAGGGCACGTCTTCCCGCTGCAGGTGGCGATCCTGCTGTCCGAGCCCGGGCGCGACTTCACCGGCGGCGAGTTCGTGATCACCGAGCAGCGCCCGCGCATGCAGTCGCGGCCGGAAGTGGTGCCGCTGCGCCAGGGCGATGCGGTGGTGTTCGCCGTTCACCAGCGCCCGGTGCAGGGAACGCGCGGTGCATACCGAGTCAATCTGCGGCATGGCGTGAGCCGCGTGCGCTCGGGACATCGCCACACGCTCGGCATCATCTTCCACGACGCCAGTTGACCACCACCCGCCGGCTGACAATCAGCCGCCGGCCGCTTCGCGCAGGTAGCGCATGTAGAAGCGGATGAACTCGGCGTAGTTGTCCACCGCCAAGCGTTCGTTCACGCCGTGATAGCGGGGCAGGTCGTCAGGGCCGGTGCGCGCCGGCAGGAAGCGAAACACCGATTCGGCGAGCGGCGCGAAGTGGCGCGCGTCGGTGGCGGCCACCAGCAGCGAGGGCGCCACCAGCGCTTCGGGGAACACCGCTTCGACCGCGCGCTGCAGGCTGCGGAATGCCTCGGAGCGGGTGCTCGACACCGGTGAGGGCTCGCTGCGCGACGTTCCCGCCAGCGTGATCTCGACGCGCGGGTCGTCCACGATCTGCGCCACTTGGCGTGTCAGCGCGTCGATGCTGGTGCCCGGTAGCAGGCGAAAGTTCACCAGGGCGCGTGCGCGCGCGGGGAGCACATTCTCCTTGACGCTGCCCTCCAGCATGGTGGGCGCCACGGTGGTGCGGACGAGCGCGTTGCCGGCGCGTGATTTCGCGAGCTGCTTTTCGACCACGCGGCCGAACAGCCACAGGTTGGCGAACAGGACCCGGCGCAGCAGCCCCTGCTCGGGCCCGAGAAACGCCAATTGCTCGCGCAGCGGCTCGGTGAGCGTGGCCGGAAAGCGCGAGCCTTCGAGCTTGGCCAGCGCCGCGCCCAGGATCGTCACCGCGGTCTGCGGCGGCGGCATGGAGGAATGCCCGCCTTCGCCTTGCGCCACCAGCTCGAGCGTCGCGTAACCTTTCTCGGCGATGCCGATCAGCGCCACCGGCTGCTGGATGCCGGGCAGCAGACCGTGCGTGACCGGCATGCCTTCGTCGAGCACCGACTCGAGCTTCACGCCGCGCGCGGCGAGCGCCTGCGCGATCTGCGCCGCGCCGCGCGCGCCACCTACTTCCTCGTCGTGGCCGAAGGCGAGGTACACCGTGCGCCGCGGCTGGAAGTCCTGTGCGAGCAGCGCTTCCACCGCCTCGTGCAACGCCATCACCGCGCCCTTGTCGTCGCGCGTCCCGCGCCCCCAGATGAAGCCGCCCGCGACAGCGCCGGAGAACGGCGCATGCCCCCATTGCTGCAGGCTGCCCTCCTCGGCCGGCACGACGTCCAGGTGCGCGAGCAGTAAGATCGGCTTGGCGGCGGCATCCGTGCCCGGCCACTCGTAGAGCAAGCTCAACCCGCCGATGCGCTCGCGCTTCAGCGCCTTGCTCAGACGCGGGAAGCTCTCCTGCAGCAGGCGATGCAACGCCTCGAACTGGGCGGCCGGAAGGCGGGCCGGGTCCTGGTGCGAGACGGTCTGCAGGCGGATCGCCTGCGCCAGACGCTGCACGGCTTGTTCCAGTTTCGGCAAGCGCTCTTCCACACGCGGCACCTCGATCTGACGCGAGCCGGACCGCGCCGTATTGACCGCCGCCACCACCACCAGCGCCGCCAGCAACGCCAGCAGCGTGCCCCAGATCGCCCGCATCTTGGTTCCTCCTGTAGAAAGCGGTCGGATTATCGTGCAAACGCGGCTCCCGCCGCCGCGCGCAGGTCTGCTTGCCACGGTCCGCTCGCGCTGCGAACATGCGACACCATGAGCCCGCTCGTCGAAGTCGGCCTGCCGCTGATCATCGTGTACGCGATGACCGTCGTCGGGCTGGAGCTGACGCCGGCGGACCTCAAGCGCGTGCTGCATTACCCGGCGCACGTGGCGGTGGCGCTGCTCGGGCAAGTGCTGTTGCTGCCGCTGCTCGGCGTGGCGCTGATCCTGGTCCTGCGCCCGGAGCCCGCGGTCGCGGGCGGCCTGGTGCTGATCGCCGCCGCACCGCAGGCCATCATCTCCAACTATTATTGTCTGCTGGCGCGCGCCAACATCGCACTGGCGCTCACCCTAACGGCGGTTTCCAGCGTGCTGGCATTGGTGTCCACGCCGATCGCCGTACAGATCGTCTTCGGCCTGCTGCGCGAGCAGCAGGCGGGCTTCGCGCTGCCCGCCGGCAAGGTGATGGAGCAGGTGGTGATCGGGCTGCTGCTGCCGATCGCCGCCGGAATGTTGGTGCGGCACTACGCGCCGGGTTTCGTGGAACGCCAGCGCGTGCGCTTCCAGCGCCTGAGCCTGCTCTCGCTCGCCGCGCTGATCGCCATCGTGCTGGTGGATCAGACCGGCACGATCGCGCGCAATCTGCTGCCCATCGTGCTCGCCGGCCTGCTGTTTACCGCCGGCGCGCTGGCCCTGGGGCTCGCCATCGCGAGAGCCTTCTCCTGGAGCCGGATCGACACGGTCACGATGGCCGCGGCCTACCCCTCGCGCAGCCTGAGCATCGCCACGCTGATCGCGGTGAACGTGCTCGGGCGGCCGGATTTCCTGTCCTTCGCCGTGGTGTTCTTCCTGGTGCAGGCGGTGCTGCTGGTACCGGCGATGATGCTCTCGCGCCCGACGGGCGCGCAGGCGTGATGGTCGGCACCACCCGGCCGGTCGCAGGCCGGGTCTTGACCGATCGTTCCAGATGTGGTTTGATGCCGGCATGGTACGCACCAAGCAGTTCGACAAGCACGCGGCCCTGGACGAGGCGATGCAGCTGTTCTGGGAGCGGGGTTATCACGCCACGAGCATCCAGGACCTGGTCGATCGGCTCGGCGTGAACCGGCAAAGCCTGTACGACACCTTCGGCGGAAAGGATCAGTTGTTCCTGTCCGCCCTGGAGCGCTACCGCGAGATCCAGGCCACGCCCGTGCGCCGCCTGCTCGAGCGCGAGGGCCCGGCGCTCGAGGTGCTGCGCGAGTTCCTGCACGCCTTCGCGGAGAATCTGCTGAGCGGCGATTTCAAGGGCTGCTTCATGGCCAACACGATCACCGAGCTCGCCGGTCACGACCCGGCGGTCACGCAGGCGTGCGCGGCGAACGCGCGTCAGATCGAAGGCGCGCTGTCCGGGCTGCTGGTGCGGGCGCAGCAGGCGGGCGAGATCCCGGCGGACAGCTCGCCGTTGCAGCTTGGAAGGTTCCTGATGAACACGATGAACGGGCTGGCGGTGACAGCCAAGGCCACCCGCGATCCGAAAGTGTTGAACGACATCGTGGAGGTCGCGCTCGCGGCCGTGACGCGGTGAATTTTTTTGCCTTGATCAGACTGATCGTTCCAATATAGGAGGCGCAATGATGAAGCTGCAAGACAAAGTGGCGCTGATCACCGGCGGCACCACGGGCATCGGCTTGGCGGCGGCGAAGCTGTTCCACGCCGAAGGCGCCAGGGTGTTCGTGACCGGCCGCAGCGAGGCCGGTATCGCGGAAGCGCGCAAGCAACTGCCGCCGGAGGTCGAGGTGCTGCCTTCCGACGCCGCCGACCTCGCCGACGTCCAGGCGCTCGCGGGCACCTTGAAGACCCGGGCCGGCCGCATCGACGTGCTGTTCGTCAACGCCGGCATCGCGCGCTTCCTCCCGATCGAGAGCGTGACGCCGCAGGCTTTCGACGAGCAGTTCGGCGTCAACGTGCGCGGCGCCTACTTCACCATCCAGCAGATCCTGCCGCTGATGTCGAGCGGCGGTTCGATCGTGCTCACCACCTCGGTCGCCGCCGACCTCGGGACGGCCAGCACCAGCGTTTACTCGGCGACCAAGGCCGCACTGTCGTCGCTGGCGCGCACGCTGGCTAACGAGCTGGCGCCGCGCGGCATCCGCGTCAACGAGGTCAGCCCGGGACCGATCGAGACGCCGATCTTCGGCAAGATCGGCCTGACCGCGGAGCAGGTCGACGGCATGAGCGCCCTGGTGCCGCTGAAGCGGCTGGGCACCGCCGAGGAAGTGGCGCGCGCCGCCTTGTTCCTCGCCTCGGCCGATTCCAGCTTCCTGCTCGGCGCCAAGGTGCGCATCGACGGCGGCCTCGCCTTGAACTGATACCCCCGATTCAACCCTTCTCAGGAGATCGACATGAAACTCAAGCTCGCTGTTGCGGCCGCCGTGGCGACGGCCGCGATGTCCCTCAGTGCAGCCGCCCAGGACTGGAAGCTGGTATCGCTCGACGATCAGCAGCTCACCTTCGCTGACGGCGGCCGCGTCGGGCGCAACCCGGTCGCCGCCTCGCTGTGGGTGCTGGAGAGCTACCCCGAAGTGCGCCACGTGGGCGAGGGCTGGTATCCGCATCGCTCCCGTTCGCTGCGCTACGTGTTCAACTGCAGCGAGGAAACCTACGCGATCGCGCAGTGGATCCTGCACCAGGGCGCGCTCGGCCACGGCGATGCGGTGTGGGCCGATCGCGCGACTGCGCCCGCCTTCGCGCAAGTGCATGCGGGCGATCCCCAGGCGGCGCTGCTGGCCGCCGCCTGCAGCGGCACGGCGCTGGCGCAGTACGGCCCGAGCGGGCGCGCAAACTAGTCCTCCTCCCCCCGCGTTTCCTCCTTTCCGCGGGGCTTTCGGCCGACCCCACCGGGGTCGGCCGTTTTCTTCGTCCGCGGCGCACGCTGGTCGGCCGTTCCGGCGCGGCGCGTTGACGCCCGCGACCGACTTCGGCAACATCGGGCAGATCCTCGCCGCTCCAGCCGAGCGTTGCGCGGCGGTCTGCGACCACACCTCCAGATGCTTGCCTTCATTCTGCGGCGCCTGGCCCAGGCGGTCGCGGTGATGCTCACGGTGGGCATCATCGCCTTCGCCCTGTTCCGGTACGTCGGCGACCCGGTGGTGTTCATGCTCGGGCAGGAAGCCACGCCCGAGGACCGCGCCCGGCTGACGCGCGAGCTGGGGCTGGATCGGCCCTTCTATGCGCAGTACGCCGGCTTCGTGGCGCGCGCGCTGCAAGGCGACTTCGGCTTCTCGCTGCGCCAGCTGCGGCCGGTGTCGACGCTGATCGCCGAGCGCCTGCCGGCCACGCTCGAGCTGTCGCTCGCGGCCGCCCTGCTGGCGCTCGCGGTCGGCGTGCCGATGGGCGTGTACACGGCGTTGCGCCGAACCGCGTGGCTGTCGCACGTGTTCCTGGCGGTCTCGCTGATCGGGGTGTCGCTGCCCACCTTCCTGATCGGCATCCTGCTGATCCTGGTGTTCTCGGTGGAGCTGGGGTGGCTGCCTTCGTTCGGGCGCGGCGAGACGGTGAGCATCGGCTGGTGGACCACCGGGCTGCTCACCGCATCCGGGCTCAAGGCGCTGATCCTGCCGTCGATCACGCTGGGCCTGTTCCAGATGACGCTGATCATGCGCCTGGTGCGCTCCGAGATGCTGGAGGTGCTGCGCACCGACTACATCCGCTTCGCCCGCGCGCGCGGGCTCACCGACCGCGCCGTGCACTTCGGGCACGCGCTCAAGAACACGCTGGTGCCGGTGATCACCGTTACCGGTCTGCAACTCGGCTCGATCATCGCCTTCGCCATCATCACCGAGACCGTGTTCCAGTGGCCCGGCATGGGACTGCTGTTCATCCAGTCGGTGATGTTCGCCGACGTGCCGGTGATGGCTGCGTACCTGTGCCTGATCGCGCTGTTCTTCGTGGTGATCAACCTGGCGGTCGATCTTCTGTACTATGCAGTCGATCCGCGGCTGCGCATCGAGCGGGCCGCGGCGGTAAGCTGAGCTGCAGCGGGAGGGTCCCATGGCGGACGACACACATCGCTTCGGGCGACGCAAGTTCATCCAGGACTGCGTCGGGCTGGCCGGGTCGGCCGGTGTATTCGGGTTGCTGCTGGCGAGCTACAGCCGGCAGTCCAAGGCGCTGCCGGCGTGGGCGCTTCGCCCTCCCGGCGCGCTGCCGGAGGACCGCTTCAGCGCGGCATGCGTGCGCTGCGGCCTGTGCGTGCGCGCTTGCCCGTTCGACATGCTGCACCTCGCCGAGCTGGGGCAGGACATCGCCACCGGCACGCCGTACTTCGTCGCCCGCGAGATCGCCTGCGAGATGTGCGACGACATCCCGTGCGCCGCGGCTTGCCCGACCGATGCGCTGAGCAAGGAGCTGACCGACATCCGCGACGCGAAGATGGGCGTGGCGGTGCTGACCGGCCGCGACACCTGCTATGCGGTCGCGCGCGGCGCCAACTGCCGGGCCTGCTACCTCGCCTGCCCGATCAAGGACGAGGCCATCACCATGGAGCGGCGTCACTCCAACGGGCGCAGCTATTTCGAGCCCACCGTGCACGCCGACAAGTGCACCGGGTGCGGCAAGTGCGAGCACGATTGCGTCACCGCCGAGGCCTCGATCAAAGTGCTGCCCGTGGCGCTGGCGCAGCACGATCTCGCCCCGGTTAAGTAGGTCGGGGGTCGATAAGTCAAGTTAGATAGATCGGGGACCGATGAATGGGGGCGCGATGAATCGGGGCGCGACGAATGCTCCCGCGCCACCGGCGAGGGTCGCCGCAAGGCGCGGGTTGTTCGCGCGCAACCGCTGGTTGCTCGCGCGGCGCAGCGTGCAGCTCGGTGTCCTGGCGCTGTTTCTCGCCGGGCCCTGGTTCGGCATCTGGTGGCTGAAAGGCAATCTCGCTTCCAGCCTCTTTCTCGACGTCATCGGTTTGACCGATCCGCTGGTGCTGCTGCAATCCTTCGCCGCCGGGCACAAGGTGGCGGCTGCGGCGCTCATCGGCGCGGTTACGATCCTGCTCCTCTACGTGGTGGTGGGCGGGCGCGCGTACTGCTCCTGGGTGTGTCCGATCAACATCGTTACCGACGCCGCGTTCTGGCTGCGCAGCCGCTTGCGCATCAACGCGAGCTGGCAACCGCGCAAGAGCACCCGGGTCTGGATCCTGGTGGTCGCGCTGGCGGTGTCGGCGCTCACCGCCACCATCGCCTGGGAGCTGGTCAATCCCATCACCATGCTGCAGCGGGGCCTGGTGTTCGGTATGGGCCTGGCCTGGGCGCCGGTGCTGGCGGTGTTCCTGTTCGACCTCGCCGTGAGCCGGCGCGGCTGGTGCAGCACGATCTGTCCGGTCGGCGCGTTCTACGCGACGGTCGGCAAGGCGTCGCTGCTGCGCGTCGGCGCGGTGAAGCGCACGGCCTGCACCGACTGCGGCGAGTGCTTCCGCGTCTGCCCCGAGCCGCACGTGATCACCCCGGCGCTCAAGCCCAGGCGGGCGGACGCCTCGCCGGTGATCGCGAGCGGCGACTGCACCAACTGCGGGCGCTGCATCGACGTGTGCCCCGACGACGTGTTCCGGATGGGGACGCGCTTCGCGAAGCTCGCGGTTCTGCTCGTGGTCGCCTGTGTCGTCGCGGCTCCGGTGCAGGCGAAGACGTTCGTGTACGCGAACCAGGGCGACACGTTGTCCATGGACCCGCACATGCTCAACGAGTCGCTGCTGCTCAACTTCACCGGCAACGTGTACGAATCGCTGGTCGGTCGCGGCAGAAAGCTCGAGCTGGAACCGGAGCTGGCCACCGACTGGAAACGCACCTCGCCCACGGTGTGGCGCTTCAACTTGCGCAAGGGCGTGAAGTTCCACGACGGCACCCCGTTCACCGCGGACGACGTGATCTTCTCCTGGCAGCGGGCGCGCGGCGAGGGCTCGGACATGAAGACCTACGTCGGCCAGATCAAGGAGATCCGCAAGATCGAAGCGCACGCGCTCGACATCGTCACCGGCGAGCCGTTTCCGATCCTGCCCGATGTGCTGACGCTGTGGCGCATCGTGTCCAAGAGCTGGTGCGAGAAGAACAACGCGGTGCGCCCGGTGGACGTGCGCAAGGGAACGGAGAACCACGCCAGCAATCACGCCAACGGCACCGGACCGTTCATGCTGAAGTCGCGCCAGCCCGGCGTGCGCACGGTGCTGGTGGCGAACCCCGGCTGGTGGGGCAAGCCCGAGCACAACGTCACCGAGGCGCAGTTCCTGCCGATCGCCAACGAGGCCACGCGCGTGGCGGCGCTGCTTTCGGGCGAGATCGACATGATGGAGCCGGTGCCGCTGCAGGACGTGCAGCGCCTGCGCAACGACGCCAGGCTGAAGGTGATGCAGAGCCCGGAGCTGCGCACCATCTTCCTCGGCATGGATCAGCAGCGCGACGAGCTGATCTACTCGAGCGTGAAGGACCGCAACCCGTTCAAGGACCGGCGCGTGCGGCAGGCGTTCTACCGGGCGATCGACATCCAGGCGATCCGCTCGCGCATCATGCGCGGCGCGGCCACGCCGACCGGACTGATGATCGCGCCCGGGATTAACGGCTTCGACCCCGCTCTCAACCAGCGGCTTCCCTACAGCCCCGAGGCGGCCAAGAAGCTGCTGGCCGAAGCCGGCTACCCGAACGGCTTCGAGGTCGGCATGAACTGCCCCAACGACCGCTACGTCAACGACGCCGAGATCTGCCAGGCGGTGGCGGTGATGCTGGCGCGCATCGGCGTGAAAGTGAACCTGATGGCCGAGACCAAGGCGACGTTCTTCCCCAAGGTGCTGTCGCGCGAAACCTCGTTCTACCTGCTGGGGTGGACGCCGGGCACCTACGACAGCCACAACCCGCTGTTCTCGGTGCTGTCCACGCCCGGCGAGGGCGGCCAGGGGCAGTTCAACCTGGGCGCCTACTCGAATGCGCGCGTGGACGAGCTGACGCGCGCGATCGGCTCCGCGACCGATCCGGTGAAGCGCCAGGCGATGATCAGCGAAGCATTCAAGCTGCACGCCGAGGACATCGGCCACCTGCCGCTGCACCAGCAGATGCTCACCTGGGGTATGAAGAAGAACATCGAGCTGACGCAGCGCGCGGACAACTTCAACTATCTCAAGTGGGTGGTGATCCGCTGAATGCGTGAAGCGTGGCTGCGCGCCTGGGACTCGGACATCGCCTACAGCTTCCGGCATTCACCGGTGACGGTGGCGGCGGCGCTGGCCACGCTGCTGTGCGTGGGCGCAGCCCTGTTCGCGCCCTGGGTCGCGCCCCACGATCCCTTCGACCTCGCCTCGCTCGACCTGCTGAACGCCTTCACCCCGCCCGCCTGGGACGCGCGCGGCCAGGCGAGCTATCCGCTGGGCACCGACGACCAGGGACGCGATATGCTGTCCACCATCCTGTACGGGGCGCGCATCTCGCTCGCGGTGGGCGTGGCCTCGGTCGTGTTCGCGCTGGTGCTGGGCGTGGGCCTCGGGCTCACGGCGGGCTACGCGGGCGGCCGGATCGACGCCTTGATCATGCGGCTGGCGGATGTGCAACTGTCGTTTCCAGCGATCCTGATCGCGCTGCTGATCGACGGCCTGGTGCGCGTGGCGCTGCCCGCCGAGCGTCACGACGACATCGCCGTGTACGTGCTGGTGCTCGCGATCGGCGTGTCCGGCTGGGTGCAGTACGCGCGCACGGTGCGCGGGTCCACGCTGGTGGAGAAGAGCAAGGAGTACGTCCAGGCGGCCCGCGTCATCGGCCGGCGGCCGGCGGCGATCATGCTGCAGCACGTGCTGCCCAACGTGCTCGGGCCGGTGCTGGTGATCGCCACCATCCATCTGGCGACCGCGATCATCACCGAAGCCACGCTGTCGTTCCTGGGCGTAGGTGTGCCGCCCACCACGCCGTCGCTGGGAACGCTGATCCGGGTCGGCAACGACTACTTGTTCTCCGGCGAATGGTGGATCGCGGTGTTCCCCGGCATCGCGCTGGTCGCGCTGGTGCTGTCGGTGAACCTGCTCGGCGACTGGCTGCGCGATGCGCTCAATCCCAGGCTGCGGTGAGCCCGGCGTCCCCTCTGCTCGAAGTGAACCGCCTGCGCGTGGAGTTCCAGACGCGGCGCGGCGCGCTGGTCGCGGTGGACGACGTGTCCTTCGCGATCGGCCGCGGCGAAGTGCTGGGCGTGGTGGGCGAGTCGGGCGCAGGCAAATCGCTCACCGGCATGGCGATCATCGGCCTGCTGGAGCCGCCCGGCCGGATCGCGGCCGGTGAGGTGCGCTTCGACGGACAGCGCATCGACGACCTGCCGCAGGCGGAGCTGCGGCGCATCCGCGGGCGGCGCATCGGCGCGATCTTCCAGGATCCGCTCACCTCGCTCAACCCGCTGTACACGGTGGGGCAGCAGCTCACCGAGACGATCCGCACGCATCTGCCCGTCTCGCAGCGCGAAGCGCGGGCGCGCGCGATCGCCCTGTTGCGCGAGACCGGCATCCCGGCGCCGGAGCAGCGCATCGACCAGTACCCGCATCAGTTCTCCGGCGGCATGCGGCAGCGGGCGGTCATCGCGCTGGCGCTGTGCGCCGGGCCCGAGCTGATCGTTGCCGACGAGCCGACCACAGCGCTGGACGTCTCGATCCAGGCGCAGATCATCGGCCTGCTCAAGCGCATGTGCCGCGAGCACGGCGCAGCGGTCATGCTGATCACGCACGACATGGGCGTGATCGCCGAGACGGCCGATCGGGTCGCCGTGATGTACGCCGGCCGCATCGCCGAGATCGGGCCGGTGCGGGAGGTGATCCACGCGCCGCGCCATCCCTACACCGCGGGGCTGATGGGCTCCATCCCCAAGCCCGGGCAGGCGCGCGCGACGCTGGCGCAGATCGACGGCGCGATGCCGCGCCTGAACGCCATTCCCCCCGGCTGTGCATTTCACCCGCGCTGCCCGCGGCAGTTCGCCCGGTGCATGCAACAGCGCCCGGAGCTGATCGCGGCGGGAAGCAGCCGTGCCGCCTGCTGGCTGCATGCCGATGCACGCTGAAGCGGCGGCGCTGCTGGTGCTGCGCGATGTCGGCCGCGACTTCGATGTGTCCCGACCGTGGCTCGAGCGGGCGCTGGAGCGTGTGCCGCGTCGGGTGCTGAAAGCGGTGGACGGCCTGTCGCTCGATATCCGCCGCGGCGAGACGCTGGCGCTGGTGGGCGAGTCCGGCTGCGGCAAGTCCACGGTGGCGCGCATGATCGTCGGCCTGCACGCCCCCAGCCGCGGGCGCATCGAGTTCGAGGGCGTCGAGCTCACCGCCGCGCGGCCCGCGCCGGAAGTCGCACGTGCGCGCCGACGCATGCAGATGATCTTCCAGGATCCCTACGCCAGCCTGAACCCGCGCTGGCGCGTCGAGCGCATCGTGGCCGAGCCGCTGCGCGCGCAGTCACGCGCCGCCGGCCGCGGCGCGATCCGCACGCGCGTGGCGGAGCTGCTGCTGCAGGTGGGCCTGACGCCCGAGGACGGCGGCAAGTACCCGCACGAGTTCTCCGGCGGACAGCGGCAGCGCATCTGCATCGCCCGCGCGCTGTCCAGCCACCCGGAGTTCCTGGTGTGCGACGAGCCGACCTCCGCCCTGGACGTGTCGGTGCAGGCGCAGATCCTGAACCTGATGAAGGCCCTGCAGCGGCGCCTGGGACTGACCTATCTGTTCATCTCGCACAACCTGGCGGTGGTGGCCTACATCGCCGGGCGCATCGGCGTGATGTACCTGGGACGGCTGGTAGAGCTGGCGGACACCGCGACGCTGTTCGCGCAGCCCCAGCATCCCTACACGCGAATGCTGCTGGACGCGGTACCGGACCTGGAGATGAGCGGACGCCCGCGCACTCCGGTCGCTGGAGAAGTGCCCAATCCGCTCGATCCGCCTTCCGGTTGCGCGTTCCACCCGCGCTGCCCGCACGCCGACGCGCGCTGCCGCGTAGAGCGGCCGGCGCTGCGGCGCTCGGCCGCAGGCTCTATGGTGGCCTGTCACGCGATCGAGGAAGCGCGGCTGGCGGCTGGGCCCGGGCGGTTCTCGCCGAACCATTGAGCGGGTTGCTCGTGCCCCCTGCATTGCCCCGAGGAGTCCACGGCCTAGCCCGCGCGCGTGGCCCCGCCTAAACTCCGTCTGTGGCACGCTGTTGCCTGCCCTCCATCATGCGCACGCCCCTCGTCGCCGCGGCCTACGTCGCAGCCTACGTCCTGCTCGACTGGGTGAGCTACATCCACCCGCTGGGCCCGTTCGCGATCACACCCTGGAACCCCCCGCCCGGACTCAGCGTCGCCCTGCTGATGGCGTACGGCCTGCGGCTCTGGCCGGCTCTGCTGGTCGCCGGGATCGCCGCCGAGGTCGTCGTGCGCGGCTGGCCGGCGAGCCCGGTGCTCGCGGTTGCGGCGACCGCGCTCATCGCCGCCGGCTATACGGCGACGGCGGCGCTCCTGCGGCGGCGCGTGCGGGCCACGCCCGACCTCGAGACGGTGGGCGGTATCGCCTGGTTCGTCGGCGTGGTCTCGATCGCCTCGCTCGCTGTCGCGGCGTTGTACGTCGCCACCTACGTGCTTGCCGGCCACATGGCGTGGGCCGACGTGTTGCGCTCCATGGTCCACTTCTGGGTGGGTGACGCGATCGGCATCCTGGTGACGAGTCCGTTCGTGCTGCACCTGCTGGCCCACCGCGGTCGCGCAGCGCACACCCCGGCGCAGCGCATGGAGCTCGCTGCGCAGGCGGCGGCTGTCGTCGCGGCGCTGTGGCTGGTGTTCGGCATCGGCGGCGGAAACGCGGCCAAGTTCTTCTATGTCCTGTTCCTCCCGCTGATCTGGATCAGCGTGCGGCACGGCGCGCGCGGCGCGTCGTTCGCGCTGGTCGCGCTCCAGCTCGGCATCGTCGCCGCGCTCCAGATCCGCGGCTCCACCATGGCGACTGTGCTCGAGTTTCAGCTGTTCACGGCGGCGCTCGCCGTGACCGGGTTGTTTCTCGGCGCAGTGGTGAGCGAACGGCGTCGCACCGGCGACGCGCTGGCCGCGCGAGAGGAGGAGCTGGCGCGCAGCCTGCGCCTGGCCGCGGCCGCCGAGACCGCATCCTCGCTCGCGCACGAGCTGAACCAGCCGCTGTCCGCGATCGGCAGCTACGTGCGCGCCTGCAGCCTGATGATGGAGCGGCCCGACGAGCATCGCGAGCGGCTCGCACAGACGATGAACACGGTGGTTGCGGAGGTGAACCGCGCAGGGGAGGTGGTGCGCCGGCTGCGCGAGTTTTTCCGCAGCGGCACATCGCGGCTGGAGCGTGCAGGTGTCGCCGCGCTCATCGAGTCCGGCGTCCGGCCGCTCGAGCAGCGGCTCGCGCGCCACCGGATCGCGCTCAGGGTCGACATCGCGCCGGGACTCCCGGAGGTGACCGTCGACCGCCTGCAGATCGAAACCGTGCTGCACAACCTGGTCGCGAACGCGGTGGACGCGATCGCCGCCGCTGCGGCGCCCGAGCGCAGCGTTGCGATCCGCGCGTTGCGAGCCGGCACGGCGGTGCAGATCACCGTCGCCGATTCCGGGCCGGGATTACCGGCGGGAATGAACGAGCAGGTGTTTCGGCCGTTCGCGACCACCAAGCCCAACGGCATGGGGCTGGGACTGGCCATCAGCCGCTCGATCGTCGAGAATCACGGCGGCCGGCTCGTGGTCGAGGGCGTCGAGCGCGGCGCCGCGTTTTCCTTCACCCTTCCCCTGGAACCCGCCCGGGAAGCCGCCGTATGACCCCGGCTTCGGTATTCATCGTCGATGACGATCCGGGCGTGCGCGACTCGCTGGCGATGCTCCTGGAGCTGAAGGGGTTTCACACGCGCACCTACGACAGCGCGGAGCAGTTCCTCGCGCGCTACCGGCCGGAATGGCCGGGCTGCCTGGTCCTGGACCTGCGCATGGCGGGCATGGGCGGCCTTGCGCTGCAAGCCGAGCTTGCTCGCCGCGGGGTGCGGCTGCCGATCATCATCGTCACCGCGCATGGCGACGTCGCTGCCGCGCGCACCGCGTTGCGGGCCGGCGCGGTCGACTTCATCGAAAAGCCCATCGACAACGAGTTGCTGCTCGCCGCCATCACCGGCGCGCTCGAGCACGACGCACGCTCGCGCGATCACGCGGCCACACAGGCGGGCGTTGCGGAGCGCCTCGCGCGCCTCACCGCGCGCGAGCGCGAGGTGCTGGAGATGGTGGTCGAGGGACGGCACAATCGCGAGATCGCCGCCGCGCTCGCGATCAGCCCGCGCACGGTCGAAGTGTACAAGTCGCGGCTGATGGAAAAGCTGCAGGTCAGGCGCGTGCCGGAGCTGGTGAAGCTGGTACTCGAGGCAAGGCGGGCGTCCGACGGACCGGCGCCGGCATAGCGCGAACCGGCGCTCATAGAGCACCGGGCTCATCCGGGTTTCCCGTACGCGCCAGCGCGTACGCGTACCACCCGATTCGGCATTCGTTGCGACTCCCTATGATCGGAGAGCCGCGACCGGCCATGCGTCTGTGGCACGGCCGGTAGCGCGGCACCCTCTGCCGGAGGAGTCATGGACGTCATTGCCGACATCGGGCGCTGGCTTGCCGACCTCGACCCGACCTTCGCGTTCCTGCTCGCGTTGCCGTTCGCGGTGGCCGCGGCCGGCTTGCTCGCCGGGTGGCTGGAGACCCGCCGACAGCACCGCCGTCGGCATGCCATCGCCTCCGGCGCGCCGCGGCCCACAGCGCGCACGCGCGCCGAGGGATCAACGTAAGCCGCTGGTCGCGCCGATGAAACGCATGCCGCTTCCCGCGCCGCTCGCGCTCCTCCTCGCAGCGACGTTTCCCGGCGTCGCGTACGCCGCCGCAAGCGACGGCATCGCCCAGAGTTTCCTGTGGATCGCCGTCGTCGTCCTGGCGGCCAAGCTCGGCACGCTCGTCGAGCGCATCGGCCAGCCGATCGTGCTCGGCGAGATCCTCGCCGGCGTCGCGCTCGGCGGCCTGTCGCTCGTCGGTCTCGGCTTCGTCGACACGATCCGCTCCGACACGGTGATCCGGTTCCTGGCCGAGCTGGGCGCGGTGATCTTGCTGTTCCAAATCGGCCTGGAGTCGAACGTGCGGAGCATGCGGCGCGTGGGCGCACGCGCACTCGGCGTGGCGGCGATCGGCGTGGCGGCGCCGTTCGCGCTCGGCACTTGGCTGGTAGGTCCGTATCTGCTCCCGGGCCTTTCCGACGCGGCGTACCTGTTCCTCGGTGCCGCGCTCACGGCGACCTCGGTCGGCATCACCGGCCGGGTGTTCCGCGACGCGTCCGCGCTGCGCAGCGCCGAAGCGCAAATCGTGCTCGGCGCCTCCGTCATCGACGACGTGCTCGGCCTGGTCATCCTCGCCGTGGTCTCCGCCATCGCCACCCAGGGCGCGGTCGACGCCAGCGCGCTCGGGTTCATCGTCCTCCAGGCCTTCGGCTTCCTCGTCGGGGCGCTGGTGCTCGGTCAGTTCGGCGCACCGCTGCTCAGCCGTGCATTCGTTGCCGTCAACCGCGGCATCGGCATGAAGTTCGCGCTCGCGATCTCGCTCTGCCTCGCCTTCGCGTATGCGGCGCACGCGATCGGGCTGGCGCCGATCGTCGGTGCGTTCGCCGCGGGCCTGGTTCTGGAAGAAGTCCACTTCAAGGGCTTCGACGCGCCGCACATCCGCGGCGAGATCATCGCCGCGATCGAGCACGCCGACGCGCGCACGCGCAGCCGCGTGCTCGATGTCGTCGAGCATCACCGGCTGCGTCACCTGGAAGACCTGGTCGAGCCCGTCGGTCACTTCCTGGTACCGATCTTCTTCGTGCTGGCCGGGATGCAGGTCAAGCTCGAGCTGCTCGCCGACCCTGCGCTGCTCGGCCTGGCCGCGATGCTGACCGTGGTGGCGGTCACCGGGAAGCTGCTGTCCGGCGTCGCGGCCGGCAACGTCAACCGCTGGCTCGTCGGCTGGGGGATGGTACCCCGCGGCGAGGTCGGGCTGATCTTCGCGTTCGTCGGCAAGGAGGTCGGGGTGCTCGATGACCGTCTGTTCTCGGTCGTCGTCCTGATGGTGGTGGCCACTACGCTGATCACCCCGCCCGTGCTCGCCTTCCTCCTGCGGCGCAAGACGGCGGCCGCCGCGCGTCCAGCTTCACGGCCGACAGTGCAGCCGCTCAGCCGTCAGCCGGAGTAAGCCGCAGCACGCGTCCGTCCGAGCTGTCGGTCAGCAGATAGACGCTGCCATCGGCGCCCTGCGCGACGTCGCGAATGCGCGCGCTCAGTTCGCGGCCGCGATAGCGCTCCTCGGCGGCCACGCGCCCGTCGCGGAGCACCAGGCGCACCAGTCCGCCGGGGTTGAGCGAGCCGACCAGCAGATTGCCGTGCCAGGCGGGGAAAGCCGTGCCGGTGTAGAACGCCGCTCCCGAAGGCGCGATCACCGGATCCCAGTAATACACCGGCTGCTCCATGCCGGCCTTAGCCGTGCCTTCGCCGATCCTCGCACCGCTGTAGTCGACGCCGTAAGTGATCACCGGCCAGCCGTAGTTGCGGCCGCGCTGCGGGTGGTTGAGCTCGTCGCCGCCGCGCGCGCCGTGCTCGACGGTCCACAGCTGTCCGGTCTCGGGGTGCAGCGCGGCGGCCTGAATGTTGCGGTGGCCGTACGACCAGATGTCGGGCCGCCCGCCGCCCTGCGCGAAGGGGTTGTCGCGGGGCGCCGAGCCGTCCGGGTTGAGGCGCACCACCTTGCCCAGGCCGGCCTCCAGGTTCTGCGCCTGCTGCCGGTGAGCGAAGCGATCGCCGAGCGTCACGTACAGCGTGCCGTCTTGAGCGAACACGAGCCGCGAGCCCCAGTGGTTCGCGCCCTCGACTTTCGGCTGCTGCCTCCATACGACCTGGGTGTCCTCGAGACCGCGCTCGCCCAGGCGGCCGCGCGCCACTGCGGTGCCCGCGCCGCCCTCGCCGGGTTCAGAAAACGACAGGTAAACCAGCCGGTCGCGCGCGAAGTCCGGACTGAGCGCGACGTCGAGGAGGCCGCCTTGTCCGCGCGCAAACACCTCCGGCACGCCGGCGAGCGGCGCGCTCACCTTCCCGTCGGTGCCGATGTGCCGCAGTTGCCCCGGCCGCTCGGTGACCAGCATGCCGCCGTCGGGCAGCAGAGCCAGTGCCCAGGGGTGCTCCAGGCCACGCGCGATGGTGGTAACGCGCCCCGGGAAGGGCTTGGCGTCGGGGGTGGGCGAACGCGGCGCCTGGCCGGACGCGGGCAGCGCATGGATCGACAGCAGCGCGGCAAGCCCGATCGCTCGCGTGCACGACGGCAGGCGGCGGATGAGGGAAGAAAGGCGAATCATGTCAGCCTCCTTTCGTCGATGCCCCGCTCATCGCCCGGGCCAGATCGGGCCGGCCAGCGCTTCGCCGGGCGGGTACACGGTGATGGGCACCCCCGATTGCCATTGCACGATCAGCAGGCTCGCGCCCTCGCGCCGGCCGCGCGCGTCGAACTTGAGCCTGCCGCCGGGGAAGTACTTCGCCGGCCCGCTGGTCAGGTCCATGCGTCGCAAGGCGTCGGCCACCGACGCGCGGTCCGCCTTGCCCGCGGCCTCGAGCGCCGCCTTGAAGATCCACATGTCGCCGTACGTGGTGACGAAATGCTGCGTCGGCCAGGGCTCGCCGGTCGTGCGCTTGAACTGCTCCACCATGTCCTTCTGCGCGCTCGTGGTCCAGTTGGCGACCACCGACATGACGCCTTCAAGCTGCTGCACGTCCATGTTGTTGCGCAGGTCCGGGTCCAGGATCGCCGCGCCGTTGGACACCGTCGGCAGCTTGCCGCGCCCGAGGCCGAACTCGTTCATCTTCTCCAGCAGCAGCTTGGCGTCGGAGATCGCGGTGGGTAGCAGCAGCAACAGGTCCGGGCGCTTTGCGCGCACGCGCTGGATCAAGGGGGTCGCGTTGGCGAGCGGCGGCGTGAAAGTTTCGTCCACTACCAGCTCGAGCCCGAGCTTGGCGAGCTGCGTGGCCTTGATCGGCTTGACGAAGGCCACCGACGCGGCGGTGTTGTCCATCACGATGCCGACGGTTTTCGGGCGCTTGCCGGAAGCTTTCTGCGCCATCTCCAGCAGCGCCGGCAGTGAACCCTCGGCCTGCTGATCGCCGGTGGCCGAGGTCTGGAACACGTACCGGAAGCCGCGCGCGGTGATCAGGTCCGAATACGAGAACGTCAGCACCGGGAGCTGCGCGCGTTCGGTCACTTCGGTCACGGCCAGGGTGAACGAGCTTAAGTAGGCGCCGGTGGCGGCAACCAGCTGCGGCGCTTCCGCCACCATGCGCTGGGCGGTGTTCTTGGCCTTCTCCACGCTGTCGCCCACGTCGAAGACGGCCAGCTTGAGCTTCGCGCCGCCCAGCGACTTGATACCGCCCTGTTGATTGATGGTGTCGATCGCCAAGTCGGCGGCCATCTTCATCACCTGGCCCTGGCGCGCCCAGGGTCCCGACATCGGCGCGATCAACCCGACTTCCACGTCCGGCGGCTGCGCGCCGGCGACGCCCGCGAAGACCGCGAGCGCGAGCGCGACCATCGGGCCGGCCGCGCATTGCATCAGGCTTGCGTTCATGCTCCTCCTCGTGCGCCCTCAAGGCGCGATTCAAGAACCCGCAACATCGAATGCTACATGCCGAGATACGCCTGCCGTATGCGATCGTCGGCGGCCAGCTGATCGCGCGTGCCCTCCAGCACCGCGCGTCCCGCTTCCAGTACGTAGCCGCGGTCGGCGTAGTGCAGCGCCTCGGCGACGCGCTGCTCGACCAGCAGGACGGTGACTGCGGCTTGCGCATGGATGGCGACGATGCGCTCGAAGATCTCGTCGGCGGTGACCGGCGAAAGACCCATGGACGGCTCGTCGAGCATCAGCAACCTCGGCGCCGAGGCCAGCCCTCGGGCGATGGCGAGCATCTGCTGCTGCCCGCCGGAGAGCGCCCCCGCCGGCGCCGTGGCGCGCTGCGCGAGCACTGGGAACCAGGCGTAGATGCGTTCGAGGCTGTCGTTCCAGGCGCGGCGCCCCGCCGCGGTGTAGGCGCCCATCTCCAGGTTCTCGAGCACGGTCAGCGAGGGGAATACCTGGCGGCCCTCGGGCACGTGGGCGATGCCCAGATGCGGCCGCGCGGACGGCGCCACGGCGAGCAGGTCGTCGCCCTCGAACCGGACCGCGCCAGCCTGCGCCGGCACGATACCGGAAATAGCCTTGAA
The DNA here is from genome assembly GCA_036554965.1 of Burkholderiales bacterium. Classification (GTDB taxonomy): domain Bacteria; phylum Pseudomonadota; class Gammaproteobacteria; order Burkholderiales; family SHXO01; genus SHXO01. The sequence goes on along the minus strand of DATBMG010000061.1, from coordinate 10,141 downwards.
CAGCGTGGTCTTGCCGGCGCCATTCGGCCCCACCACCGCCACCAGCTCGCCAGCGCCGACGCGCAGCGACACGCGGTCGAGCACCGGCAGGTCGCCGTAGCCGGCGCACAGCCCCTCGACTTCAAGCATGCTCCGCTCTCCAGCGCCGCCCCAGGTAGGCATCCACCACCGCGGGATTGCGCGTGATCTCTGCCGGCTGCCCTTGCGCGAGCACCGCGCCGTGATCGAGCACGACGAACCGATGCACCAGCCGCACCATGGCCGGCATGGTGTGCTCGATGATGACGATGGTGACGCCCTGCGCGGCGAGCCGGCGCACCACGCTGGTCACCTCTTCGATGTCGCGCGCACTGAGCCCGGCGAGCGTCTCGTCGAGCAGCAGCACCTTCGGCCTGCCGGCGAGCGCGCGCGCGAGCTCCAATAGCCGCAGCTGCTTGTTCGACAGGCCGCCGGCGGCGAGATGCATCTCCCGGCTCAGGCCGACCTGCGCCAGCGCCGCCTGCGCCGCCGCGCGCGCTTGGCGATGGGAGGCGGCGTGCACGTAGGCCCCGACCAGCGCGTTGTCCAGCACGCTCATGCGCCGGAACGGCCGCACCACCTGGAACGTGCGGCCCACGCCGGCGGCGCAGATCCGGTACGGCTTGCTGCCGACGATGGAGTGTCCCTCGAGCAGGATCTGCCCCTGATCCGGGCGGATGAAGCCGTTTAGCAGATTGAACAGCGTGGTCTTGCCAGCGCCGTTCGGGCCGATGATGCCGAGGATCTCGCCGCGCGTCACCGTCAGGCTCACGTCCTGCACGGCGCGCAGCCCGCCGAAGGCTTTCGACACGTTGCGCACTTCGAATACCGGTGCGTTGCCCACTTCGAAGATCGGCACGCGGTCGTGCACAGAGTGGCGTGTGGACGGCTCGGCCTCCGCCCGCACCGGGGCAACGGAATCGGGCAGCGCCCGGGGGGCACGCCGGCGCAGGCTCAGGTCGCGGACCTTCCAGAACACGCCCTCGGGCGCCACCAGGATCACCGCCACGATCGCAATGCCGTACACCACCCCCTGGATGCCGGGGATGAAGTTCCCCAGCTTGGCGTGCAGCAGCTCGCTCAGCGGCACCAGCACCACCGCCCCGATCACCGGCCCCCACAGCGTGCCCACCCCGCCGAACATCGCCACGATCAGCGCCTGCGCCGAGACCAGCATGCCGAACACGGCGGGCGGCGTGACGATCAGCAGCACCACCGCGTAGAAACCGCCGATGGTCGCGGCCATCGCGCCGCTCAGCGTAATCGCCTTCAGCTTCCAGGCCAGGGTGTCGATCCCCGCGGCCTCGGCGGCTGCCTCGTCCTGCTTGATGGCGAGCAACGACATCCCGAAGCGGGCGCGCTCGACCAAGCCGGTCAGCATCATCGCACCGCCCATCAGACCGAGCGCGAGCCAGGCGTACAGGCGGTGGTCGTCGAACTGCATGTAACGCAGCGGGGCATCGCGCCGCATCGGCAGGGCCAGCTCCTGATAGCCGAGCCATTCGAACACGTAGAGCAGCGCCAGGGGATACGCGAGCATAGCCAGCGCAAAGTAATGTCCGCGCAGTCGGAAGGTGGGGATGCCGACTAGCAGTCCGGCGAGCGCGCCCAGCACGCCGGCGAGCGGGATGCTGAACCACGGCGGCAGCCCCCAGTGGATCTGGGTCAGGGCGACGAAGTATGCGCCCAGCCCGAAGAACGCCGCATGCCCAAACGACACCAGGCCGCTGTAGCCGCTGAGCAGGTTCCAGGCGAGCCCCATCACCGCCCACACCGGCACCACGGTCATGATCAGCTGATAGTAGGAATTCTCCACGAACGCCGTGAGCACGGCATAGACCAGCAGGAACGCCGCCATCGGCGCGGCGTGGCGGCGCAGGTGCGCACGCGAGCCGCCGCTCATGTGCGGCGCGCAGCCGTGCCGAACAGCCCTTGCGGGCGCAGCAGGACGATCGCCAGGAACACGACGAAGATCGCCGTGTTCTGCAGTTGGTTGGGCAGGAACAGGGTGGAGAGCTGCTGCACCAGGCCGATGATCAGCCCGCCGAGGAAGGCGCCCGCCACGCTCCCCAACCCCCCCAGCACGACGCCGGCGTACATCACGATCACGTACTCGAGCCCGACGTAGGGCTGGAACGGATAGCTCGAGGCGAGCAGGCCGCCGCCGATGGCGGTGATCGCCACGCCGAACCCGAAGGCGAGGCGATGCGCGCGATCGACGTCGATGCCCATGTAGATCGCCGCTTCGGGGTTGTCGGCGGCCGCGCGCAGGGACTTGCCGAGCCGCGATCGGCTCATCAACGCGACGAACGCCAGTACCGCGGCGAGAGCGATCGCCGCCGCCACGGTCTGGCCCCGGTTGACGAACACGCTCACGCTGTCGCCGGCCAGCGGACCCAGCTCCCAGGCGCTCGACGACAGCGGCGTGGCGATGGACACGGGCGCCGAGCCGAATGCATACAGGCCGCCGTTCTGCAGGACGAGGGCGATGCCCAGCGTGAGGATCAGCTGCGCATAGTGCCCCTCGGACTCGAGCGCGCTGCCGCGAATACCGGTCACCCTGCTGATCAGCAGCCGGTGCACCGCGATGCCGCTCAGGAAGATCACCGGGCCGGCGATCAGGGCCGCCAGGTACGGCGCCATCGCCGCGCCGAAGGCCAGGTGCCCGCCGAGCAGGCCGAAGGCGTAGAACGCCACGTACATGCCCAGCATCATGAAGTCGCCTTGCGCGAAGTTGATCACACGCATGACGCCGAAGATCAGGCTCAAGCCGACGCACATCAATCCGTACACCGCGCCGGTCAGCAGGCCCGCGGTGAGCGCCTGCAGGAAGCTTTCGACGAACTGCGCCACGAAACCGAGCAGCTGCGCCGCGGATTCAGCGCCCGCCCGCTGCGCCCGCGCCGCGCAGCAGCGTGCCCAGGCGCCCGACGTCCTCGCTCAGCTCGAGGCAATCGATGAAGCCTTCGATCTCTCCAGCGCGCGCGGCCCCGAGCACGCTCGCCGCGGCGCCCCGAAAGCGCGCGCGCACCTCGGCGGTGGTGGCGTTCACCACGTCGTCCAGGCGGACGCGATGCGTTGCGCCCGAGACCTCCCGCACTTCGACCTCGGCGCCCTGCTTGCCGGGGTAGGCCCGGGTCATGTCGTCGTCGACCTGCAGCGTGGTGAGGCCGATCAGCCGGCGCACCGACGCGTCGTCGAGCAGGCCGAAGCTCGCCTCCGACAGCTCGCCTCGGATCAGCGCCGTCGCGACGTTGTACTGGATGCTCATCTTGGCCTGCAGCACGTGCGCGAACGGGCCGCGATAGTCGCAGCCCGGATAGGCCGCGCCGGCACGCGAGACGCGCACCACCACGGACGCGATCCGTTCGGGCGGGCAGCCGCTTTCGCGCGCGATGCGCAGCGCCGCCTGGCACGGGGTCTGGGCGAAATTGCAGGCGGGCAGCGGCTTGTGATAGACGGACAGCAGCTCCGGCGGGCCGGCGAAGAGCCGCACGCGTACCGCGGCCTCGCGCTTGCCGAGCGCCGCGAACAGGCCGGCCTCGCCATCCAGTCCCGAGGGCGAGGCGAACGCGCCGAGCCCGGCCAGGCGCACGGCGGTCAGCGCGTTGCGGGCGGCGAAGCCGGCGTGGAAGAACATCTCGCTGCCGCCGGTGTGCGCCCATTGATTGAAGCCGGCCGCGGTGTTGGCGGCGAGCACCAGGGCGCTGGCGGTCTGCCCGGCGTCGAAGCCGAGCAGACGCGCCCCCGCCGCTGCGGCGGCGACCGGGCCGGTGATGCCGGTGGGCCGGAAGATGCGCGCCACCGCCGCATCCATCAGGGCGCGGCCGATCTGCCCGCCGACTTCGTAGCCGGCCGCGGTGGCGGCGATGAAGTCGCGGCCGGCCACCGGGCGCGACTGCGCCAACGCGAGCAGCGCCGGCAGGACCACGATGCCCAGATGGCTGATGCTGCCGGCATGCATGTCCTCGCGCACCAGTCCATGGCCCATCACTGCGTTGGCGAACGCCGCGTCGCCGGCGGCCGCGGGATGCGGCGCGCCGATCACGGTGGCCGCGCCCGCTCCCTCAGCTACGGGAGCCGCGAGTTGCACTGCCTGGCGGCTCCACGGCAGATCGCGCGCCTCGAAGGCGCAACCGATGAGGTCCATCAGACACACCTTAGTCTTGTCGACGACCTCCCCCCGGGTCTTGTCGACGACCTCCCCCCGGGTCTTGTCGGCGACCGCTTCCGGAAGCTGCGCCAGCGACAACTCCGCCACAGCGCGGGCGATACGCGTGGCGAGCGCCTCTTCGGCGCCTGCCGCGGCGCGCGGCCCGGTGGTTCGCGCTACGTTCTGCATGGCATTGCCTCCTGGAATCAGCCTCGCACTCGCAAGGGGCCAATCAACCGCGGACCTGCACGCCGGCCCAGCTCTCCACCACCCGGCAGATCGAGGTGAAGTCCGAATCGCTGCCGTACAGCGCGTTGGTCACCGCCAGCATCTCGCGCACCGCGGCGCCGGCCACCATCGGCACGCCCATCGCCTCGGCTTCCTCGATGCACAGGCGCACGTCCTTGTACGACAGCCCGGTGGCGAAGCCGAAGTCGAACGTTCCGGGGAGCACGGCGCGCGGGAACTTGTCCTGGCTGGCGCTGTTGCGGCCCGAGCCGGCGTTGATCACGTCGAGCATGGTCTTCGGGTCGAGGCCGGCCTTCACGCCCATCACCATCGCCTCGGAGGTGACCGCCAGTGCCGAGGCCGCCAGCAGATTGTTGGCGAGCTTCATGGTCTGCGCCTGACCGGCTTTCTCGCCCAGGTGAAACGGCTTGCCGAAGGTCTTCAGCAGCGGTTCGAGTTCGGCGAACAGGGCCTTGGGGCAGGACACCATGACCGCCAGCGTGCCCTGAGCGGCCCCGGCGACGCCGCCACTCACCGGCGCATCGACGTAGGCGATGCCGCGCTCGCCGAGCGCGGCCGCCACCGCCGCCGCGGTGCGCGGGCCGATGGTGGAGAAGTCCACGACACGCTTCACCCGCGTGCCGTCGATGATCCCCGCCTTGCCCAGCGCGACACTGTGCACGATCTCGGGATTGGGCAGGCTGAGGAACACCGTTGCCGCTGAGGAGGCGACTTCCTCGGCCGAGGTGCTCGCGCGCGCGCCGCCCTTGGCGAGCGCGTCCATCGCCGCCTGGCTGCGGTCGAACACGTACACCCGATGGCCTTGCGCGAGCAGGCGCTTGGTCATGGGCGCCCCCATGCGCCCCACTCCGACGAAGCCGAACATCTGACCTTCCATGCAACCTCCTCGGTATTCGAGCCTATTGACGGTAGCGCCGGATCACTTCGGGATCCGGATCGAGGCCCAGCCCGGGGCCCAGCGGCACCGCGATCGACCCCTCGCGCGGCACAGCCGCGTCGCCGTACAGGCGCGCCTCGAGGTCGAAGTAGCGCCATTCCACCAGCGAGCCCTGGCCCAGCGCGGCGTTTACGTGCAGCGCCGCGAGCAGGCCGGGACCGTCGTAGAAGCTGTGCGGGACCACCGTCACATTGTGCGCGGCGGCGAGCGCGAACACTTTGCGCAGCTCCGAGATGCCGCCCATCTTGATGGGGCTCGGCTGCGCGAAGTCCACCGCGCCGGCTTCGAACATCTGCCGGTACTGCTGCAGCGTCGCGGCGTTCTCGCCCGCGGCGATCGGGATGCCGCCGCGCGCACGCATCTGCGCCAGCGCCGCGTAGTCCTCCGGCGGCCAGACCGGCTCCTCCAGCCAGCGCAGGTGGAAGGGCCGCAGCTTCTCGGCCATGTCCAGCGCTTCGCGCAGCGACCACGGGCAGTTCACGTCGAGCATGATGTCGACGTCTTCTCCGGCCGCCTCGCGCGCGGCGCGCACGGGCCCAAGCGCGATCTCGTGCAGCTTGACGTGGCGGAACCCCTGGCCGAGCGTGCGCGCAACGTTGGCCGCCACCAGCTTGGGATCGCCATAGCGGATCAGGCTGGCATAACAGGGCAGGCGCGGCAGCCGGCAGCCGCCGAGCAGCCGGTGCACCGGCTGTCCCGCCGCTTTCCCGGCGATGTCCCACAGGGCGATGTCGATGCCCGACAGGCCGAAGATCACCGGACCGCCACGCCCGAAGATGTGCAGCTTCTGCTGCAGCTCGAGCGTCAGGCTGTCGATCTGCAGCGGGTCGCGGCCCACGCACATCGGCGCCAGCATGTGCTCGATCGCGGCCTGGGTGGCCGGGATCGCGTTGTAACCGAAGGCTTCGCCCCAGCCGGTCAGGCCTGCGTCGGTGGTGATTCTCACCAGCAGCGCGTCGGCGGTCTCCCACGGCTTACCACCCCAGGCCTCGGTGTCCGTGCTGCCGCCGCAGGTGTAGGGGACGCGCAGGACGATGGTATCGACGGCTTCGATCTTCATGCGGTAGGACCGGCTCGGTTCAGACGTGCCGCAATGATAGGCGAGCGCGCGACGGATCGCTGGCGGCGCTCAGGCGAACAACACGCCGAAGAACAGCCAGCACACCAGGGCGCCCACCACGCTCATGGACAGGCCCCAGGCCAGCATGCGGTTGAACAGCGCCTTGCGGTCCTCCTCGGGCGCGGCGGCGGCGATGCACAGCGCGCCCAGGGTAGACAGCGGCGAGACGTCCACCAGGTGCGCCCCGACGTTGATCGAGGCGGCGATGCCGAGCGGATCGCCGCCGCCGAGCTTGTCCACCAGCCCCGGTATGGTGGGCAGGAAGGCGGGCAGCACCACGCCGGAGGAGCTGCTGTACACCGAGATCACGCCGGTGACGAAAGCGATGACGCCGGTGATGGTCTCGCGCGTCGAAAACTGCGCGAGCAGCGTGGTGAACAGGTCCATGCCGCCGGTCTTCTCCACCAGCGCGATCAGCACGGTCACGCCGCACACCATCAAGATGGTCGCCCAAGGCATGGCTGCCACCGCGGCGCGCTCCTGGGCGGCCCCGGCGAGCGACAGCACCACGGCCGCGACGAACGCGCCAAAGGTCACGTCCACCTTGAACCCCGCCACGCTCACGATCAAGGCCGCGATCACCGCGAGCGTGAGCTTCTGGCGCCAGTCGAGCGGGGTGCTGGCCGGTTGTACCGCGACGCCCGTTGCATCCACCACCACGCCGGGCGCGTCCGCCCGCGGTTGGCGCATCAGCCGCCAGCCGCCGAGGGCGAGGTAGCCCGCCAGCGCCACGGCCGTCTGCGGCAGCAGCGCGTTGAAGTAGTTGCGCCACTCGTGACCTTCCAGGCCGATCCGCGCCATCAGCCCGTTGGCGATGATGCCAGTGGGCGCGAACGGCGACAGGGCGCCGGCATTGGCGCCGTTGCACACCATCAGCGCCATCAGGAAGGCAGGAATACCGGCGCGGCCGGCGGCGGCCATCGCCACCGGCGCCAGCAGCGCGGTGGTCGCGATATTGCCCGGCCCGAGCGTGGCGAACGCGAGCGCCAAGCCGAAGAAGGCGAAGGGAATGTAGCCGGGATGTCCGGCCGCCACGCGCACCGCAGCGGCCGACACGCGTTCCAGCGTGCCGTTCGCCCGCGCCTGCGCGAACAGGAAAGTGACCGCGACCAGCGTCAGGAACAGGCTCACCGGAAAGCCGGCGGCCACTTCCTTGAGCGGCATGCCGCCGATCAGCACGCCGATCGCGAAGGCGCCGGCGATCGACAGGATGCCGACGTTGGCCTGGGTGAACGTGCCCAGCACGATCGCCACGAACAAGGCGATCAGTGACAACAGCGCCAGGCTCACGCTCGGCTCCCGCCCGTGGCCGCCGCACGACTCACTTCGGCTTGATCGCCGACTGCCGCGCCAGCAGCTGCCAGCGGCCGTCGCGCAGCACCCACACGTGCGCTGCAACATGCTTCATTCGTCTTCCTCCCAATCGCGGCAGCCGCTGGAGCGGGCCACGGAGCAAGCATACCGCCAAGCGTGGCAGCGCGGCTCGCGTATATTCTCAAGCGGCGCCCGTTCCAATACCATGGCGGGCAGACGAAGAAGGAGGAGAAATGCCCCGCGTGCCGGTTGTCATAGCAGCCCTGCTCGGCGCATTGGCGCTGTGCGTCCCCGCAGCGCGCGCGCAGGAGGTGACGCTGCGCGCACTGACGTCGTTCTCCGAGGGCACGTTCTTCTCGCGCAACTTCGAACGGCTGATCGAGAAGATCAACGGCGAGGGCAAGGGCGTGCTGCAGATCCGCTACGTGGGCGGACCGAAAGCGATTCCGACGATGGAAGCGGGCAACGCGCTGCGCTCGGGCGTGGTGGACATCGCCAACATCGCCAGCGCGTTCTACGTGAACCTGGTGCCCGAGGTCGATGCCCAGAAGCTGGCGCGCGTCCCCACCGCCGAGCAGCGCCGCAACGGCGCGTTCGCGTACTTGAACCGGCTGCACAACGAGAAGATGAACGCCGTGTACCTGGCCAGGCAGCACGGCAACATCCGGTTCCATCTGTACTTGAACAAGCCGATCGAGCGCGCCGATCTGAGCGGGCTGAAGATCCGGGTGACGCCGGTGTACCGCGACTTCTTCGGCGCGCTGGGCGCGACCACGGTGACCACGGCGCCCGGCGAGGTGTACATGGCGCTGGAGCGCGGCGTGGTGGACGGCTACGGCTGGCCGTCGGTCGGCATCTTCGACCTGGCCTGGCACGAGCGCACCAAGTACCGGGTCGAGCCGGCGTTCTACGTGGTCGACGTGGCGGTGCTGGTCAACCTCGACAAGTGGAACGGCCTCAACGCGCAACAACAGAAGCTGTTGAGCGACGCCGCGCTGTGGCTCGAGGGGCTCGACCGCGAGAACGACGCGCTGGTGGCGAAGGAGCTCGAGCGCCAGGCGCAGGCCGGCATCCGGCCGATCCGGCTGGAAGGCGCGGAGGCGAAGCGCTATCTGGAGCGGGCGTACCAGGTGGGCTGGGACAGCATCGCCAGGATCAGCCCGGCGCACGCGCCCAAGTTGCGCGCGCTGCTGGACAAACCTTGACCACGGGCGACGATGCGGCTGGAAGGTAAGATCGCGATCATCATCGGCGCCGGACAGAGCCCGGGCGAAGGCATCGGCAACGGGCGTGCAACGGCGCTGCGATTCGCCCAAGAGGGCGCCAGGATCCTGGCGGTGGACCGCGACCTCGCCTCGGCGCAGGAGACCGCGGCGATGGTCGCCGCGCAAGGCGGCGAGTGCCTGGCCTTCGAGGCCGACGTCACCCGGGAGCAGACGCTCGCCGCCGCGGCGTCCTTTGCGCACGCGCGCTGGGGCCGTATCGACATTCTGCACAACAACGTCGGCGTCAGCGTGGGCGGCGGCGATGCCCCGCTCGCCGACCTGACCGAGGAAACTTTCGACCGCATCAGCGCGATCAACCTGCGCGGCACCATCATGGCGTGCAAGCACGTCCTGCCGGTCATGCGCCAGCAACGCGACGGCGCGATCGTGAACATCTCCTCGGTCGCCGCGTGGACCGAGTATCCGCTGGTGGTGTACAAAGCGACCAAGGCGGCGATGATCGCGTTCACCCAGCAGCTCGCGATCCAGAACGCGGCCTACGGCATCCGCGCCAACGTCATCCTGCCGGGGCTGATGGACACGCCGATGGCGGTGGAGACGCGGGCGCGGGTGAGCGGCAAGAGCCGCGCCGAGGTTGCCGCCGCGCGTGACGCCAAGGTGCCGCTGCGCCACAAGATGGGCACCGCCTGGGACGTGGCCAATGCCGCGCTGTTTCTGGCCTCGGACGAGGCCAATTTCATCACCGGCGCGGCGCTGCCGGTCGACGGCGGGGGTTCGGTCAACGTCGGCTAGGTTGCCCCGAGCCCGGATCGGTCTTATCTGGAAGGCTTCGGTGCAATTCCCAGGGATCGCAATGCCTGAAGCAGCCGTAACGCGCCGTCATCCGCTCCCCATCGTAATCATTGCCGGGGTTGCAGGGCTTGTGCTCGCCGGCACGGCGATGCTGTGGGTGCACTACGGCACCGCGGTGTTCTTCGAGATGATCCGTGCCGGCTTCGTCGCCTGCTTCGGTTGAGAGCAATGATCCTGAAAAGTGGGAGTCGGTTTCCTGCCTGTGCGAAGCCTTGGCAATGCCTGACCAACTGGCTTGATGCTTCGTCGGGCGCAGACAGGTTGGTCAAGAT
>DATBMG010000030.1:0-12513 GCA_036554965.1 Burkholderiales bacterium | reverse complement strand
GTCTCCTTGCCTCACATCGACGCGCTGAAGGCGCCGTCCACCGACAGCACCTGCCCGTTGACGAACGACGCCTCGTCCGAGGCGAGGAACACCGCCGCCGGCCCGATCTCCTGCAGCGTGCCCCAGCGCCCCGCGGGGGTGCGCTTGCACACCCAGTCGTTGAACTCCTTGTTCTCGATCAGCGCTGTGTTCATTTCGGTGGCGAAGTAGCCGGGCGCGATGGCGTTCACCGTGATCTTGTGCGGCGCCAGCTCCACCGCCAGCTCGCGCGCGAGCGCGTGCACACCGCCCTTGCTGGCGACATAGGCCGAGATCGTCGGCCGCGCGAGGATCACGCTCATCGAGCCGGTCATGATGATGCGGCCGGCCTGGCGCGGGATCATCGCGCGCGCGGCCTCTTTCGCCAGCGCCCACACGGCGGTGAGGTTGGTGTCGATGATGCGCCGGAAATCCTCGGCCTCGAACGCGATGATCGGCTTGCGGTGCTGGATGCCGGCGTTGGCCACCAGAATGTCGAAACGGCCGTGTCGCCGCACCGCGCCCTGGATGCATGCCGCGCTTGCGCTGTGGTCGGTGACGTCGAAGGCGGCGCTTTCGCCGCGGCCACCTTGTGCGTGCAGCTGCTCGACGCGCTCATCGAGGGCTGCGCGGTCCCTCGCGTTCAAGATGACGTGCGCGCCGGCGCTGGCCAGCGACTGCGCCATCGCCCAGCCCAGACCGCGCGATGCGCCGGTCACCAGCGCGATCTTGTCCTGTAGCGAGAACATCGCCTCCCCTTTGCTCCGTGGAACAGACGAATGATAAGGCATGCGGCCGCCGGCCGCCTCGATGGAGGATGCGGCCTTGACAAGAGGGGGCAACCCGCCACAATGAGGGCCCGCCGAGCGCGCGGATCCGATGACCCCCGAATCCGAGTACCCCCGGATCCGATAACCGCCATGGAGCAGCAGGAGCATCGACGCCTCACCGCCATCATGTTCACCGACATGGTGGGATACAGCGCGCTGTCGCAGAGGAACGAGGCGCTGGCGCTCGAGCTGCTGCAGGAGCAGCGCACCCTTCTGCGAGCGGCGTTTCTCAAACACGGCGGCCGCGAGATCGAGGCGGTCGGCGACGGCTTCTTCGCCGAGTTCCCGAGCGCGCTGGCGGGTGCGCGCTGCGCAGTCGAGATTCAGCGCACGCTGCGGGACCGCAACACCTCCGCAACGCAGGACCGACGCATCCTGGTGCGCATTGGCCTGCACCTGGGCGACGTGGTGGTCCGCGATGCTTACGTCCACGGCGACGGGGTCAACATCGCCGCGCGCATCGAGCCGCTGGCCGAACCCGGTGGGATCAGCTTGTCGGAGGACGTGGCACGCCAGATCCAGAACAAGATCGAGCTGCCGCTGCGCAGGCTCGGCAAGGCGGAGCTGAAGAACATCCGGATTCCGGTGGACATCTACCGGCTGGTGCTGCCCTGGGAGAAGGCGCGCTTGGCGGGTGCCGAGCGGCTGGCCTTCGGCCTGCGCCGGCGCGAGGTGCGACGTGCACTGCTCGGCGCCGGCGCGCTGGCGGTCGTGGGCGGGCTGGCGGGCACCTGGGCCTGGAGACGCGCTCAGTCGCCCGCAGGGCAGGTCAACAGGCGCTTGGCCGTGTTGCCCTTCGCCAACCTGAGCGCCGGCGCCGACGATTATTTTGCCGACGGGATGACCGAAGAGTTGATCTCGCGGCTGTCGCGCGTCGGCGGTCTGGAGGTGATCGCCCGCACCTCGGTAGTTTCCTACAAGGGCAGCAACAAGAAGATCGCCGAGATCGCCGCCGAGCTCGACGTCGGCACGGTGCTCGAGGGGAGCGTGCGCAAGGCCGGCGACCAGGTGCGGGTGACGGCGCAGCTCATCGACGCGGCGAACCAGGCGCACTTGTGGTCGCAGGACTACGACCGTGAGCTGCGCGACATTTTCTCGGTGCAGCGGGAGATCGCACAACATGTGGCCGACGCGCTGGCCCGTCGATTGGGCGTCTCGGCGGCGGCACAGCGCGAAGCGGGCGGTACGTCGAATCTCGGTGCGTACAACGCGTACCTCCAGGGGCGCTTCCATTACAACAAGGGCGATATGGAGGGTTTGCGCAAGGCCGTCGAGTATTACGAGGAGGCGATCGCGCAAGACCCGTCCTATGCGCTGGCATACGCCGCGCTCGCCGAGGTGCACGAGCAGATCGCGGCCTTCGACTCCGATTCGTCGAGGTTCCCCATGGCCCGAGCCGCCGCGCTCAAGGCCTTGGAGCTTGACGAGTCGGTCGCCGAAGCCCACACCGCGCTCGGGGTGGTGAAGACCTTCTACGATTGGGACTGGAACGCCGCGCGCGCATCCTTCGGGCGCGCGCTGGCGCTCAACCCGAATTCCGCGGTTGCGCACAACTGGTACGGCTGGTACCTGTTGTTTCAACGGGAGTGGGATCACGCCATCGCCGAGCTGCGGCGCGCCGTCGAGCTGGATCCGGTTTCCATCATCATGAACAACGATCTGGCGGTGGGTTACCAGCTTGCCGGCCGCTGGGACGAATCGATCGCCCAGTCGCGCCGGACCGAGGCGCTGGATCCGGGCAACCTGTGGGCGCTGAACGCCATGGCATGGAGCCAGGTAGGCAAGGGGGACTACCAGCAGGCTCTGCTGCTGTTTCAGAAGCAGGCGGACGCCGCGGGCAGGGACATGTACACGCTCAATGCTCTTGCGTCCACCTACGCGTTTGCCGGCGACACGCGGCAGGCGCTGCGGTTGCTGGACGAAATGAAGGAAAAACTCAAGCCCGGCGCGGCCTACCAGATTCAGGTCGTCTATTGGGCGCTGGCGGCGCGCGACGAGCGCTATCGCGCGGAGATGTACCGCTGGCTGGACAAAGCCTACGAAGAGCGGTCGTTCCACCTCGTCAGCACCAGCGGGCGCTGGTACGACGGTTACCAATCCGACCCGCGCTGGATCGCGTTCCGCAAGAAGCTGGGGCTGCCGCCGTAGGCGGAGCCCTCAGCGAGCGTACGGTCCGCCGTGCCCGGCCTCAAGGCAGCAGCACGGTCGAGCCGGTGGTCTTGCGCGCCTGCAGGTCGCGGTGCGCCTGCACCGCGTCCTTCAGCGCGTAGGTCTGGTTGATCTCGATCTTCACCTTGCCGGACTGCACCACGGCGAACAGGTCCTTGGCCGTGGCCTCGAGGTCCTCGCGCCGGGCGGTGTAGTTCACCAGGCTCGGCCGCGTGACGTAGAGCGAGCCCTTCGCCGCCAGCAGGTTGATGTCGAAAGCCGCCACCGGCCCGGAACCGTTGCCGAACAAGGCCAGCAGCCCGCGCGGCTTCAGGCAGTCGAGCGAGCCCATGAAGGTGTCCTTGCCCACCGAGTCGTACACCACCGGCACCTTCTGGCCGCCGGTAATCTCCTTCACGCGCTCGACGAAGTTCTCGCGCGTGTACACGATGGTGTGATCGCAGCCGTGCGCCTTCGCGATCCTGGCCTTCTCGTCCGAGCCGACCGTGCCGATCACGGTCGCGCCCAGCGCCTTCAGCCACTGGCAGGCGATCAGGCCGACGCCGCCGGCCGCCGCGTGGAACAGTACGGTTTCGCCCTTCTCCACGCGGTAGGTCCGGCGGATGAGGTACTGCACCGTCATGCCCTTCAGCATCATGGCGGCGATCTGCTGATCGCTCATGCCGTCCGGGACTTTCACCAAGCGGTCGGCCGCGATGATGCGCACCTCGGCGTAGGCCCCGGGCGGCCCGGCGGCATAACCGACACGGTCGCCGGGCTTGACCCAGGTGACCCCCGGGCCCACCGCCTCGACCACGGCGCACGCCTCCTGCCCGATGCCGCTCGGCAACGGCAGCGGATACAGGCCGCTGCGGTGATAGGTGTCGATGTAGTTGAGGCCGATGGCGGTGTTGCGCACCCGCGCCTGGTTGGGCCCGGGGTCGCCGACGTTCACCTCGTCCAGCTGCAGCACTTCCGGCCCGCCGGTCCGGTGGAAGCGGATCGCCTTGCTCATGGTCTCCCCCTTTGGTGTGCCCGGTATTCTAACAGCGCTCCCGGGCAACGGCGGCAGCGCTCCCGGGCAACGGCGGGGAGCCTAGTCCGGATCGACTTCGATGCGGGCGATATGCGTGGTCACGCCACCGCGGTCGTCTTTCCAGGTGAAGCGCAGCTCGCCGCTAACGGTGGCCACGGTGTAGAACAGAAAGTACGGGTTGGTGGACACGGCGGGATGCAGTGTCGCGCGGAAGATCTCCCGGCCATCGTACTCGCAGGTGAAGCTCTCGACGATGTGGCGCGGGATCGGCCGGCCGACGTTGTTCAGCCGGAAGCCCGATTCCATCGGATGCTCGATCATCGCGCGGATCTCGATCACTTCTCCGCGCCGCGCGCGTTCGGGCAGGCGCACGCGGGCGGCGCCGGCCTGCTGACTCATAGTCCGCAACCCGTGACGGTCACCTCTACCTGCACCGCCGCCGACCACAGCGTGCCGTCGCTCAGCACCGCGACCGCGGTGATCTGCTGCGAGTCGGCGATGCGGATGCGGGAAGCTACCCGCGCCTTGCCGCTGCTCGGGCCGAGCTGCACTTCGAGGATGCGCGGCAGCGGATTCTTCTCCGCGAACAGATGGATGCTCTTGACATGGTCGCGCTCGGTCATCGGGCTGTCCACCGACACCGTGACCGGCACGACAGCGCCGTTCTCCGCGAGCTTCGGTAGCTCCAGCACGACCTTGCCGGGCGTGATCGGGCGCTCGCCGAAAGTCTCGCGCAGTGCCGCCGCGACCTCCTCCGGCGCCGCGCGCGTCGGGCGCACGGCGAGCAGGCACACGCCGGCGGCCAGCGCCTGCAAAGCCGCGCGGCGCGAGATCACACCATGTGCGCCCTTAAGGCGCGACATGAGAAAACCCTCCCGTCCCCTCAGCGGGAGGGATCCGGCCGCAGGCTCGGGGGCTATGTGACGACACTGCGGCGCCGCCCACCAGCCGTCCCCCGTCAGGCGTAGCTGAAGCCGTGATGCTTCAGCGGCAGCGAGCGGATGCGCTTGCCGGTCGCGGCGAAGATGGCATTGCACAGCGCCGGCAGCACGCCGCCGATCGGCGGCTCACCGACGCCGCCCCAGAAGCCCCCGGTGGGCACCAGGATCGCCTCGATCTTCGGCGGCGCCTCGCCCAGGCGCAGCAGCGGGTAGTCGGAGAAGTTGCTCTGCGCCACGCGCCCGTCCTGGATGGTGATCTCCTCGTGCATGGCGGCGCTCAAGCCCCAGATCACGCCGCCCTCGACCTGCCCGATCACCGCGTCGCGATGGCACACGTGGCCGCAGTCGATCGCGACCAGCACGCGCTGCACGTCGATGGCCTCTCCCTTCATGCTCAGCTCGACCACCGCGGCGGTGAAACTGCCATAGGAATCCACCACCGCGATGCCGCGGTGTACACCCCTGGCCGGCGGCTTGCCCCAGCCGGCCGCCTTGGCCACCGCGTCGAGCACGCCGAGGTCCTTCGTGCCTTGCAGGAACGGCCGGCGAAACTCGTAGGGGTCCTTGCCCGCGGCATGCGCCAGCTCGTCGATGAAGCCCTCGCGCGCGATCGGATTGTTGGTGTGCGCCACCGCGCGCCAGAAACCCGGCGGCACGTGGGTGTTGCGCATCGAGTACTCGGTGGTGAAGTTCGGCACCGTGTAGGGGTTGTCCGAGAAGCAGCGCGTGTTGACCGGATCGATGCCGTCCTTGACCTGGAAGGTCGGCAACCGCAACGTGCTGATGATCGACTGGTCGGCCTGCCGCACGTGCCAGCCGATCCAGTTGCCGCGCGCGTCCAGCGCGCCGCGCAACCTGATCAGACCCACCGGCCGGTAGCGGCCCTGCTGGATATCCTCCTCGCGCGACCACTGCAGCCGCACCGGAGTGCCGCGCATCGCCTGGGCGATCACGACCGCCTGCTTGGTGTACTCCTGGTGCGGCCCGCGCCGCCCGAAGCCGCCGCCCGCGTGCATCTTGTGCACGTACACCTGCTCCAGCGGCACGCCTGCGGCTTCCGAGGCCGCGGCCATGCTCGCCTCGCCGTTTTGCGTGCCCACCCACACTTCCACCTTGTCGTCGGTGACCAGCGCGGTCGCCGTCTGCGGCTCCATGGTCGCGTGGTTCATGTAGGGGTTGTAATACTCGGCCTCGAGCACCTTGGCCGCGCCCGCGGCCGCCTTGTCGAAATCGCCGTCCTTGCGTGCGACCGGCGCCTCTTTCGCGTCAATGCCGGTGCGCAGGAAGGCCGTGATCGATTGGCTCGACACCTGGCCGTTCTCGCCGGGGTCCCACTCAATCGGCATGGCCTTGAGCGCCTGGTTCGCTCGCCACCAGTTGTCGGCGACCACCGCGACCCAGTCTGGCCCCGCGACCACGCGCTTCACCCCGCGCATGCTCTTGACCTTCGCCTCGTCGTAGCGCTTGAGCTTGCCTCCGAACACCGGGACCTGCGCGACCGACGCGTGCAGCAGGCCGGGCAGGCGCACGTCCGCGGCATAGATCTGCTTGCCGGTGGTCTTGTCGGGGATGTCGAAGCGCGCCGGCGAGGTGCCGATGATCTTCCAGTCCTTCGGGTCCTTGAGCTTCGGCTCCTTGGGCGCCTCCAGCTTGGATGCGGCCGCCGCCATCTTGCCGAAAGTCGTGCTGCGCCCGCTCCCCGCGTGCGTGATCACGCCCTTGGCCACACGGCACTCCGCAGCCGGCACACCCCATTCCTGGGCGGCCGCCGTCACCAGCATCTCGCGCGCCGCCGCGCCTCCGGCGCGCACGTAGGCCTGGGAATCGCGGATGCCGCGGCTGCCGCCCGTGGACATCGCACCCCAGATGCGGTTGCGCCGCACGTGTTCGTTCACGTCCGCATACTCGGCGCGCACTTTGCTCCAGTCGGCCTCCAGCTCTTCGGCGACCAGCATGGCCAGCCCGGTGAAGGTGCCCTGGCCCAGCTCCGAGCGCGCGATGCGCACCACCACTGTGTCGTCCGGCTGGATCACGATCCAGTGGGTGACCTCTGGCGCTGCCGCACCCTCGGCCGCCTGCGCAGCACCGGGCAGACGCACGCCCAGCATCATGCCGCCGGCCACTGCGGCGGACTTGACCAGGAACTCGCGACGATTGCTGTCGATGAGATGTGTCATGTCGGCCTCCCGTTACGCGGACTTCGCGGCCAGGTGGACGGCCTGGCGCACCCGGTGGTACGTTCCGCACCGGCACAGGTTGGTCATCGCGGCGTCGATGTCCGCGTCCGAGGGCTTGCGATTCGCCTTCAGCAGCGCGGCCGCGGCCATGATCATGCCGCTCTGGCAATAGCCGCACTGGGGCACCTGCAGCTGGACCCAGGCCTTCTGCACCGGGTGGCTGCCGTCCTTGGACAGGCCCTCGATGGTGGTGATCGCTTTGCCCTCCACCGCGGAGACCGGCATCACGCAGGAGCGCACCGGCTGCCCGTCCAGGTGCACGGTACAGGCGCCGCACGCGGCGATGCCGCAGCCGTACTTCGTCCCGGTAAGACCGAGTTCGTCGCGCAGCACCCACAGCAACGGCATATCGGGCTCCACGTCCACATTGATCTGCTTTCCGTTCACCTTGAGCATTGCCATCAGGACCTCCCAGAAGAATGTGCGATCCGCGAATGTGTGACCTGCGCCCGGGCACCGCAGGGCGCTGCACGCCTTTGGACCATGGCGCGTGCCGGACGGTTCAATTGTAGCGGGGGTCAGGCCGGAGCGCGCCGCCGCCTCCACCCTCGCACCGCCAACGGCGATAACCACACCAGCAACGTGACCACCCCCAGCGTGCCGGCGATCGGCCGCTCGAAGAACGCCAGCCAGTTGCCTTCGGCCTTGATCATCGAGTTGGCGAAGTTCTCCTCGAACATGCCACCCAGCACCACCCCCAGGATCACCGGCGCGATCGGGAAGCCGTTGCGCTCCATGAGGAACGCGACGACACCGGCGGTGAGCATGACGCCGATGTCGAACGCCGTGTTGTTGATGGCGAAGGCGCCGACCATGCAGAAGCTCAGGATAACCGGCATCAACACGCGTCGCGGCACACGCAGGATCTGCTTGTACAGCTTGATCGCCATCAGCCCCAGCGGAATCATCAGCACGTTGGCCAGGAAGAACACGATGAACACGGCGTAGATGTTCTCCGGGTGGTTGAGGAAGATGGTCGGCCCCGGGTTCATGCCCTTCAGATAGAGCACGCCGATGGCGATGGCGGTGATGGAGTCGCCCGGAATGCCGAACACCAGCGCCGGAATCCAGGCGCCGGACAGCGCGCCGTTGTTCGCAGCGCCGCTTTCCACCACGCCCTCGACGTGCCCGGTGCCGAACTTCTCCGGCGTCCTCGAGAATTTCTTGGAGATGGCGTACGAGATCCACGCGGCGATGTCGGCGCCAGCACCCGGCAGCGCGCCGATCAGCGTGCCCACGCCGCTGCCGCGCAGGATCGCCAGCGGGTACTGCCGGATCAGCGTCCATTGCCCCTTGAACACGTTGCCGATCCTCTCCTGGGCGAGCGTCAGCGGCCCCTGGCGATCGGACACCACGAAGCGCAGCACTTCCGACACCGCGAACATGCCGATCATCATCGGGATGAAACTGATGCCGCCGAGCAAGGCGTCCGAGCCGAAGGTGAAGCGCGGATGCGCGGCCGGATTGTTGAGGCCGACGGTGGCGAGCAGCAGGCCCAGGAGCAGCGCCACGAAGCCCTTCAGCGGCCGGTCGGAGGCGATGAACACGGCGCAGGTCAGCCCCAGCAGCACCAGCCAGAAGTATTCGAAGGAGCTGAAGTTGAGCGCCACTTCGGCCAGCATCGGCGCGGCGGTGACCAGCACGATGGTGCCGAAGATGCCGCCGATGGCGGAGAACACCAGGCCCGCGCCCAGCACCAGCTCGGCCTGGCCCTTCTTGGTCATGGCGTAAGCCTCGTCGGTGTACGCGGCCGAGGCGGGCGTGCCCGGCATGCGCAGCAGCGCGCCCGGGATGTCGCCGGAGAAAATCGCCATCGCCGTGCAGCTCACGATCGCGGCCACGGCCGGCACCGGCGGCATGAAGAAGGTCACCGGCACCAGCAGCGCCGTGGCCATGGTCGCCGTCAGCCCGGGAATCGCGCCGACGAACAGCCCGAACAGCGATGCGGCGAGAATCACCCCCAGGACGTAGGGGTCCGCGAGCAGCGAGAGGGCGAGCGCGAGATTCTCCATCTGTCGCTTGGGGCGCGCGTTGCGCGGATCACCACGCGAAGTCGGTCAGCAGACCCCAGGGCAGCGGCACCCTGAGCAGGGTGTAGAAGATGTAATGGATCAGCAGCGGGACCAGCAGCGCAGCCGGAACTGCGACGATCGCGCGCGTCCCCGTTGCGATCAGGAAGGCGAGCAGTGCAAGCGGCGCTGCGATCAGGTAGCCGAGCGCCTCCGAGAACAGGATGTAGAACAGCACCGCCCCCACCGCGAGGCAGAAATCGAGCAGCAGGCGCGGCGAGCGCACCCAGGCGTCGAGCTGGAGCACGGGCTGGCTGCGGCCGCTGCGCAGGCCGCCCACCCCCAGCAGCACGCCGCTCAGGATCAGCGCGACGGCGATGAGCGTGGGAAACAGCGCCGGCCCGAAGCTCTGGCCGGGCATCGGCGGAAAGTCGCGCACGGTCAGCAGGATCGCCACCGCGAAGGCGATCAGCAGCGCGGCGATCAGCCCGTCGTGAAGTTTCATCGCTATTTCGCCAGCCCCACGGTCTTCATCAGCCGCCCCAGCTCGGCGTCCTCCTTGGCCATGAAAGCCGCGGCCTGGGTCGGCTCCATCCACACCGTGCCGAAGCCGCGCTCCTGCATGAAGGTCTGGAACTCCTTGCTGTCGTAAGCCTTCTTCAACGCCGCCACCAGCCGTGCCTCGATGTCCCGCGGCAGGTTCTTCGGCGCAGCGATGCAGCGCCACACGCCCGACACCCACTTGCTGCCTACCGCCTGCTTCACGGTGGGCACCTTCGGAAACAGCACCGACGGGCTCTCGTCCATGATCGCGAGGCTCTTCACCTTCCCGGCCTCGATCAGCGCCCGCGCTTCCGGATGCGAGCCCGAGACCATGTCGACGCCGCCCGCCACCAAGTCCAGCAGGCCGGCCGCGTTGCTCTGGCTCGGCACCCACGGCACCGTGGCCGGATCGATCCTCTGCTCGAGCAGCAGGCCGTAGAGCGACAGGTGCCAGCTGCCGCCCTGGGCAGTGCCGGTGGCTTTCAGCTTGCCGGGGTGGGCGCGGACGGCATCGAGCAGGTCCTTGAGGTTCTTGTAGGGGGCATCGGCGCGCACCTGCACGGAGGCGGCGTCCAGGTTCACCAGCCCCAGCGGTGTGAAGGAAGCGGCGCTCAACTGCGTGAGCCCCTGGTGATGCATCATCCCGATCTCGGTGGTGATCAGACCGATGGTGTACCCATCCGGCCGCGCATTGGCGATCGCGCCGTGCCCGACGACGCCGCTGCCGCCGGTGCGGTTGACCACGTTGATCGGCTGGCCGAGATCGCGCTCCATCAACGTGGCCAGCATGCGGCCCACGGCGTCGGTGCCGCCGCCCGCGCCCCAGGGCACGATGAAGGTGATCGGACGCGCGGGATACGCGGCGTGCGCGGCGGCCGATGCCGCGAGGCCCAACGCCAACAAACACAGCGCCACCAGCAGCCGGGCGGCGGCGCGCAGAAGCGCTTGCATTCGGTCTCCTCCTTCTCGAATGGCAAGGCGCCGGCGGCAGGAGCACCGGCGCCGAAGGAGGAGATTCTACAGGGCTGCGGGACCGACGCGCCGCTTAGCCGGAGGCACGCGCGACCGCGCGACCCCTCGCTCGTTCAGGCAGTTTGTGCGCGTGTGCGCCCCACGCTGCGCGTGGGCGCTCGCGAGGTGGTTCTACCTCAGGCAGTCACCCAGCGCTTGATGAAATCGCGGATCTGCGGGTAGATGGTGTCGCGGTACTTGCGCCCGCTGAAGATGCCGTAGTGGCCCACGCCCGGGGCCAGCAGGTGCCGGCGCTTCTCCGAAGGGATACTGCGGCACAGGCCGTGCGCCGCCTCGGTCTGGCCGTTGCCGGAGATGTCGTCCAGCTCGCCTTCGACGGTGAACAGCGCGGCGTTGCGGATCGCCTCCGGCCGCACCAGGGCGCCGCGCACTTCCCAGCGTCCCTTGGCCAGCAGGAAGTCCTGGAACACCACCTTGATGGTGTCCAGGTAATACTCCGCGGGCATGTCGAGCACCGCGTTGTACTCGTCGTAGAAGCGGCGATGCGATTCCGCGCTGTCGCCGTCGCCCACGATCAGGTGATTGAAGAACTGTCGGTGCGCCTCGATGTGGCGGTCGGCGTTCATGGCGATGAACGAGAGGTGCTGCAGGAAGCCCGGGTAGACGCGGCGCATGAAGCCCGGGTAGTTGAACGGCACGCGGTGGATCACCTGGTCCTGGAACCACGAGTGCGGCCGGCCCATGGCCAGCTCGTTGACCACCGTGGGGCTGCGCCGCGTGTCGATCGGCCCGCCCATCATGACCATCGCGCGCGGCACGCAGGCGTCCCGCTCCTGCGCGAGCAGCGCAATCGCCGCCAGCACCGGCACCGTGGGCTGGCACACCGACACGGTGGCGATGCCCGGGCCGAGGAAGCGGATGAACTCCTTGCAGTAGTCGACGTAGTCGTCCAGGTGGAACGCCCCCCTGGCGAGCGGCACCATGCGCGCGTCCACCCAGTCGGTGAGGTACACGTCGAAGTCGCGCAGCATGGTGCGCACGGTGTCGCGCAGCAAGGTGGCGTGATGACCGGACAGCGGCGCGAAGATCAGCACCTTCGGCCCGGGTCGCTCGGCCTGCTTGCGGAAATGCAGCAGGTGGCAGAACGGCTTGGTCAGCACCGGCTCGATCAGCACCGGAATCCGAAGCGGTTCTGCCGCCGGCTCGGCGGCGACCAGCGCATGGTCGATGCCCCACGCGGGCTTGTGATACGAGCGCATCAGCCGCGTGATCAGCTCGCTGCTCGCGGCGATGTGGCGGCTGACCGGCGTGTAGGCGAGCGGGCTGTAGGGGTTGCTGAACAGGCGGTGGCTGGCGTGGACCCAGGCCAGCAGCGGCGCCGAGACGGTCTTCTGCAGCTCGTGCAGCTCGTACAGCATGTCACTCGCCTCGGGTCGGCCCGGGCCCACGCGAGCGGCACGGCGGCGCGCCCGGTGGACGTCGGCTTGGTTGTGCTTGTTGGATAACCATCGGCTTGCCGGCGCAGCAGACTGTAATCAGGGCGTCACGCAGCGTCAAGCGCCACGGCATCGCCGCGCGCGGTGCGCCCCGCTCAGGCGCCGGGCCGCCTTGCGAAGAAGCCGCGGCGCGACAGCAGCCGGCGGAAGTTCTCCTGCGACAGCAGGTGTGCGTACACCGACTCCATCGCGCCGCTGCCGACCAGCTCGCGCAACGCGGCCGCCGGCTTGATCGCGGCGAGGCGTTCGCGGTCCACCCGGAACATGCCGTCCAGCGACAGCG
>DATBMG010000024.1:0-25216 GCA_036554965.1 Burkholderiales bacterium | reverse complement strand
CTCATCGGGGGTCTCCAGAAAGTGGCGCAAATGACGAGAAAGGCCAGTATAGCAACCGCTTGGCGCGACGCAACATGGCGGCGTTGGGCTCTGTGCGGGGGCGGGCGGGAAACGCTGCCGCATTGCAAAACGAACGATCCGGCCCGGCGCCGCTGGGCGCGCCGCCCGCCGCGGGCGGGCCGGTGTAGAATCCTTCCTTTTCAACAGCCTACATGCTTCCCAAGGAGCCTATGTACCAGCACATCCGGGTGCCGGCCGAAGGCGAGAAGATCACCGTCAACGCAGACTCCACCCTGAAGGTCCCCGCCAACCCGATCGTTCCTTTCATCGAGGGCGACGGCACCGGGGTGGACATCACGCCGGTCATGCGCAGCGTGGTGGATGCGGCGGTGCGCATCGCCTACGGCGGCAAGCGCAGGATCGTCTGGATGGAGATGTACGCCGGCGAGAAATCCTGCCGGGTCTACGGCGAGAACGTCTGGCTGCCCGACGAGACGCTGGCCGCCGCCCGGGAATTCGTCGTATCGATCAAGGGCCCGCTTACAACGCCGGTGGGCGGGGGCATTCGCTCGATCAACGTGGCGCTGCGGCAGGAACTGGACCTGTACGTGTGCCTGCGCCCGGTGCGCTACTTCAAGGGCGTGCCCAGCCCCCTGAAGCAGCCCGAGAAGACCGACATGGTGATCTTCCGCGAGAACTCGGAGGACATTTACGCCGGCATCGAGTGGCAGGCCGAGAGCGAGGGTGCGAAGAAGGTCGTCAAGTTCCTGATCGAGGAGATGGGCGTGAAGAAAATCCGCTTCCCCCAGACCTCGGGCATCGGCGTCAAGCCGGTTTCGCGCGAGGGCACCGAGCGCCTGGTGCGCAAGGCCATCCAGTACGCCATCGCCAACAAGCGCCGGTCGGTGACCTTGGTGCACAAGGGCAACATCATGAAGTTCACCGAGGGCGCGTTCCGCGACTGGGGCTACGCGCTCGCCCAGCGCGAGTTCGGCGGCCAGCTGCTCGACGGCGGGCCCTGGGTGAAGCTGCCCGAGAAGCACGGTGGGCTGGTGATCAAGGACGTGATCGCCGATGCTTTCCTGCAGCAGATCCTGCTGCGGCCCGACGAGTACGACGTGATCGCGACGCTGAACTTGAACGGCGACTACATCTCGGATGCGCTGGCGGCGCAGGTGGGTGGCATCGGCATCGCGCCCGGGGCCAACACCAGCGATTCGGTCGCCATGTTCGAAGCCACTCACGGCACCGCGCCCAAGTACGCCGGCAAGGACTACGTGAATCCGGGCTCGCTGATCCTCTCGGCGGAGATGATGCTGCGGCACATGGGTTGGACGGAGGCCGCCGACCTGATCATCGCGTCGATGGAGAAGACCATCCTGGACAAGGTGGTCACTTACGACTTCGCGCGCCTGATGCAGGGCGCGAAGCAGGTGTCGTGCTCGGGCTTCGGACAGGCGATGGTGGAGCGCATGCGCGCGTAGCCCGGATGCAGGTGCGTGATGGCGGAATCCGGAAGGAGGAAGCCGTGATGTGTTTCCCGGATTGCGCTGCTCTCCATCCGGGCGGCAGGCAGGCTGCCGAGCCCCGGTCCGTCAAAAAAACAAAACCCGCTTCGTGGGCGGGTTTGGATTATTCTCCCTGGACGGAGTGGATGCACTCCGCCTCGAATCCGAACTGGATGACTCCTCGGGACTCCTGCGTTGGGGAAACCCTGCTTGGGGAACTGCTGACGGTGTGTCGGAGTGACTTGTGGTAGGCGGCTCGCGCTCACGCCGCCTGAATGTTGGAAGCCTGCTTGCCTTTTGGCCCCTGTGTGACTTCGAAGCTGACCTTCTGGCCCTCCTTGAGTGTCTTGAAACCGCTCATGTTGATGGCCGAGAAGTGGGCGAACAGATCCTCCCCACCGTCGTCGGGCGTGATAAAACCGTAGCCCTTCGAGTCGTTGAACCACTTTACCGTACCAGTCGCCATACTTCCTCTTCCTTCTCTTCCTTGTGGGAGATCTGGCGCGGGCTGCATGCCCGTGCGGCGCCTGAGCGCCGCGGCGGCGTACCCAACCCGCATGCGGGCAGGCGCCATGCGCCGATGTTCTTTTTAGGCCATTCACCACCCGAAGTCAAGGAACCAGCCGGCGCTCGGACCGGTACGCAAAATGCTTCAATGCACTTGAAAATTCTGCGCTATTGCGCGAAATTAGCGTGCAGCCCATGTTCGGTCGGCTTCTGCTTCGGAAGTAGCCATGGCTAGTGGAAACCGCGACGGCGCCCTGCTGGAGGCCAAAAAGAGCCGCGTCAAGCCGCCGCCGATGTACAAGGTGCTGCTGCTCAACGACGATTACACGCCGATGGATTTCGTGGTCGCCGTGCTGCAGACGTTCTTCTCGATGACCCGCGAGCAGGCCACGCAGATCATGCTCAAGGTGCACCGCGAAGGCATGGGCGTGTGCGGGGTCTACCCCAAGGACGTCGCCGCCACCAAGGTAGAGCAGGTCACTGCTTTCTCCCGCAAGCACCAGCACCCCCTGCAGTGCCTGATGGAGGAGACGTGACCCTGTCGACGAAAAATCAGGCGATGGGCGCGGCACACGGTTTCGGTGGTACAGTAGCGTCAGCTGCTGTTGGCTAGAGGATAGATAATGATCGCGCAGGAGCTAGAGGTCAGCCTGCACATGGCATTCATGGACGCCCGCCAGAAGCGCCACGAATTCATCACCGTGGAGCACCTGCTGCTGGCGCTGCTGGACAATCCGTCGGCGTCCGAAGTGCTGCGCGCCTGCGCCGCCAACATCGAGGAGCTGCGCAAGCTGCTCACCGACTTCATCAACGAGCACACCCCGATCGTCACCGGCGACGAGGTCGACACCCAGCCCACGCTCGGCTTCCAGCGCGTGATCCAGCGCGCCATCCTGCACGTGCAGTCCTCCGGCAAGAAGGAGGTGACCGGCGCCAACGTCCTGGTGGCGATCTTCGGGGAGAAGGACTCGCACGCCGTATACTTCCTGCACCAGAAGGGCGTCACGCGCCTGGACGTGGTGAATTTCATCTCGCACGGCATTTCCAAGGTGCCGCAGGCGGGCCCGGCCAAGCAACAGGAGAGCGAGGCCGACGGCGAGCAGGAGCAGCAGCAGGGCGGCGCGCTCGAGACCTACACCATGAACCTCAACGCGCTGGCGCTGGCGGGCAAGATCGACCCGCTGATCGGGCGCGAGCGCGAGCTGGAGCGGGTGATCCAGACGCTGTGCCGGCGGCGCAAGAACAATCCGCTGCTGGTGGGCGAGGCCGGCGTGGGCAAGACCGCCATCGCCGAAGGGCTGGCGCGGCGCATCATCGAGGGCGACGTGCCCGAGATCCTGGCGCGCTGCCAGGTGTATGCGCTGGACATGGGCGCGCTGCTGGCGGGCACCAAGTACCGCGGCGATTTCGAGCAGCGCCTCAAAGCGGTGCTCAAGCAGCTGGTGGACAACCCCAACGCCATCCTGTTCATCGACGAGATCCATACGCTGATCGGCGCGGGAGCGGCCTCGGGCGGCACGTTGGACGCCTCCAACCTGCTCAAGCCAGCGCTGTCCACCGGCGCGCTGAAGTGCATCGGCGCCACCACCTACACCGAGTACCGCGGCATCTTCGAGAAAGACCACGCACTGTCGCGTCGCTTTCAGAAGATCGACGTGACCGAGCCCAGTGTGCAGGAGACGGTGGAGATCCTGCGCGGCCTCAAGAGCCGCTTCGAGGCGCACCACGGGGTGCGCTATACCGTTTCGGCGCTCACCTCCGCGGCTGAGCTGTCGGCGCGCTACATCAACGACCGGCACCTCCCGGACAAGGCCATCGACGTGATCGACGAGGCCGGCGCAGCGCAGCGCATCCTGCCCAAGTCCAGGCAGCGGCGCGTGATCACCAAGCACGAGATCGAGGAGATCATCGCCAAGATCGCGCGCATCCCCCCGCACAACGTCTCGTCCAACGACCGCAGCAAGCTGCAGAACCTGGACCGCGACCTGAAGGCCGTGGTGTTCGGGCAGGACAAGGCGATCGAGGCGCTGGCCGCGTCCATCAAGATGGCGCGCAGCGGCCTGGGCAACCCGCAGAAGCCGATCGGCAACTTCCTGTTCTCCGGCCCCACCGGGGTCGGCAAGACCGAGGTGGCGCGCCAGCTCGCTTACATCATGGGCGTCGAGCTGATCCGCTTCGACATGTCCGAGTACATGGAGCGGCACGCGGTGTCGCGCCTGATCGGTGCACCGCCGGGCTACGTCGGCTTCGACCAGGGCGGGCTGCTGACCGAGGCCATCACCAAGCACCCGTACTCGGTGCTCCTGCTCGACGCGATCGAAAAGGCGCACCCGGACATCTTCAACATCCTGTTGCAGGTGATGGACCACGGCACGCTGACCGACAACAACGGCCGCAAGGCGGACTTCCGCAACGTGGTGATCGTCATGACCACCAATGCCGGCGCGGAATCGCTCACCCGGACCAGCATGGGCTTCACCCAGGGCAAAACCGTGGGCGACGAGTTGCAGGACATCAAGCGCATGTTCACGCCCGAGTTCCGCAACCGGCTGGACGCGACCATCTCGTTCGCCCCGCTGACCCACGAGGTGATCTTGCGCGTGGTGGACAAGTTCCTGATGCAGCTCGAGGACCAGCTGCACGAGAAGAAGGTCGAGGCGAGCTTCACCCAGGCGCTCAAGGACTACCTGGCCAAACACGGCTTCGACCAGCTGATGGGCGCGCGGCCGATGGCGCGCCTGATCCAGGACACCATCCGCCGGGCGCTCGCCGACGAGCTGCTGTTCGGCCGGCTGGCGAACGGCGGCAAGGTCACGGTGGACATCGACGCCGGCGGCAAGATGAAGCTCGAGTTCGCGCAGGAGGAGCCGGCCGCACCGGCCAGCGTGGAAGGCTGAGCGGGGGCGGGCCCTCGTCGTCAACGGGCAGCCGTGGCTGCCCGTTTTTATTTTTTGAGGCATAGAATGCCTGCCACGGCCGGCGGGGGAGACGCCCTGTTTCGGCCGCCGCCTGCGGCCCGGGGCGGCCCCAACAGAAGGAGGAGAGATGAATATCCAGCGACTGTTCCCGCTCGCCGTCCTGGGCCTGGCTGCGCTCACTGCCGCGCCGCTGCAGGCCGAGGACAAGGCGGCGCGCAGCATGGCCGCAACCTGCACCGGCTGCCATGGTACCAACGGCGTGAGCAGCGGCGGCATCCCGAGCATCGCCGGCGTCGAGAAGGAGCGCATCGCGACCCTGATGAAGGAGTTCCGCGACGGCAGGCGCCCGGCCACGGTGATGCACCAGCACGCCAAGGGCTACACCGACGAGCAGATCGAGGCGATCGCCGCCTGGTTCGCCGAGCGCAAGTGACGGGCACCGGAACCAGCACGGGGGAGATGCAGATGAGCGTATCCAGACGGGAATTCCTGAAATGGGTGTCCGCCGCAGGCGCGAGCGCCGCGGCCGGCGTGCCCCTGCATGCGCGCGCCGCAGGCGGGCGCGTGGTGGTGGTCGGGGGCGGCTTTGGCGGCGCGACGGCCGCCAAGTACATCCGCATGTGGGCGCCGGACATCGAGGTGACTTTGCTCGAGCGCAACCGCGAGTTCATCTCCTGCCCGCTGAGCAATCGCGTGCTCGCGGGGCAGATGACCCTGCAGGACCTGACCCGCGGCTATGGCACGCTGGCGTCCAAGTACGGGGTCAAGGTGGTGCACGACGAAGCCGTGGAGATCGACGCCGACAAGCGCCAGGTGAAGACCAAGAGCGGGGCCACATTGGGCTACGACCGCTTGATCGTCTCGCCCGGGGTGGACCTGCTGTTCGACGAGATTCCCGGGCTGAAGTCCGCCGCCGCGCGCGACAAGATCCTGCACGCCTGGAAGGCCGGCCCGCAGACCGCGGCGCTGCGCAAGCAGCTCGAGGCGATGCGCGACGGCGGCGTCTATGCGATCAGCATACCGAAGGCGCCTTACCGCTGTCCGCCCGGGCCGTACGAGCGCGCCTGCCAGGTGGCCTGGTACTTCAAGACCGCGAAGCCCAAGTCCAAGGTGCTGATCCTCGACGCCAACGACAAGGTGACCTCGAAGGAGGGGCTGTTCACCAAGGTGTGGAAGGAGATGTATGGCGGCATGGTCGAGTACCGCCCGAACAGCACGCTGGTGGATGTGGACGCGGCCAGCAACACCGCCAAGCTCGAGTTCGAAGACGTGAAGGCCGATGTCCTGAACGTGGTGCCGTCGCAGCGCGCCGCGGACATCGCGCTCAGCACCGGGCTCATCACCGCCAACAACAAGTGGTGCGGAGTGGATTACCAGACATTCGAGTCGACCGCGCGCAAGAACATCCACGTGCTGGGCGACGCCATCGTCGCCGCGCCGATGATGCCCAAGTCCGGCCACATGGCGAACCAGCACGGCAAGGTCTGCGCAGCCGCCGTCATCGAGCTGCTGCAGGGCGGCCAGGTCAATCCCAGCCCGATGGTCACCAACACCTGCTACAGCTTCGTCAGCGACAAGCAAGTGATCCACGTCGCCTCGGTGCACAAGTTCGATCCGGAGAAGAAGACCATCGTGACGGTGCAGGGCAGCGGCGGGGTGTCGAGCGCGCCCAACGAAATGGAGGGCAGCTTCGCCGAGGCCTGGGGGCGCAACATCTGGGCGGACATGCTCGGATAGCCTGCCGAGTGGTGTGTGCCGGGGCGGGCTGGGCTTAGTCCTCGCACACCTCGCTGGCTGCGGGTCCACCGCGCGGCGCGGACAAAATCTCCTGCTTCGTCTGCAGCGCCACGTTTCGCATTGGATCGGATCCGGGCATCAGGGCGAGCGCCCACTCGACCGTCTCCAGCGCCTGTTCGCGGCAGCCGAGCGCGTTGAGCGCGTCGGCGAGGTTGTTGAGTGTGGCTGCGTCCTCGGGAGATCGGTTCGCCAGCTCGCGGTACTGCGCGACGGCCGCCACGATTTCTCCATCCGCGCGCAGCGCGTTGGCCAGACCGAAGCGTGCGAGCGTGCTGCCCGGCCAGCGCTCGACGGCAGCCTGGTATGCCTCGACCAGCCCTGCGGCGCCGGTGACCGCCTCCTTGGCTGCGACCGCTCGCAGATATCCGCCCGCATCGTCCGCCACCGGCAACTCGCCGGGTCGCAGCACCACCAGCCCCCAGCGGCTGCCCAGCTCCCAGGTTCGCACGAAGTTGTAGGCGCTCATGCGCAGACGCTCCCTGGTGCCCGAGCGCAGCAGTACCGTGTCGTCGTGTATCGAGTACCCGACCACGACCGCGAAATGCCAGATGGGCAAGCGCGCGAGCCCCAGGTTTTGCAGGACGACGGCTGGGCGACCCGCCTGCAGTTCCGCAATGAGCGCCGGGACTGACGTCTGAATGACATAGGGGATTCGGTCGTAGCGGCGCACCGCTGCCGCGAGCTCTACCTGCAGGCTGCCTTCCCGGCCGGGCAGGTAAACGCGCGGCGCCAGCTCCTCGGGTGTGGTGCGGCGCCCGGAGTGGGTGAGCACCGTCGCCAGCGCCGCAGGCCCGCACTGAAACTCTTCTTGCGGGAAGAACGGCACGCCCGCCAGCTCAAACCCCGCGGGCCCGGCGCCTGAGTCGAGCGCGGAGAGCGTCGGCGTTCGGCCTGCGCAGCCGGCGAGGATGGCGCCGATAGCCAGGACGGCGCCGATCGCTCGGACGGGGTTGGCGCCGAGCGCCGAGAGGAACGCCGGCTTCAGCGGTATTGAAGCTTACCCATGGCGAACAGGATGACCAGGATCACCAGCACGACGACCAGCGCCACCCAGCCGGCGTCCCCGCCGGCCGGGAGCTTGCCGAGTTCCCGATCGAGCTGGGCGATCTCGCCATCGGTCAACGCCGATACGCGCGCCTTCGCCTCGTCGGGATCGACCCCCAGCTGGATGAGCGCCTGTCGCACCTCGTCGCGCGCCAGCTGCACCTCGATCCGAGAAATCGCCTGCGCCCGGTCGGCCAGCTGGACGACAGTGTCGGCGCCGATGACGGCCGCCCCGGCTGTGTGGACCCACCCGAAATTGGCCATGGACAGCGCCATGAGAATCGCAAGGAACCGCCGCAGCAATGAATGCGTCATGGGTGTTGTCTCCCGGGTTTTGTCGATATCGCTGTTTCGGGACGTCGCTCGCAGATGACGGTTGCGAGCGATTCTCCCGCCTACGATAGCCAACGTCGCGAATTTCGGCAACTCGCGAAGCCGTGGCCGGGGGATCGCCGGCAACCTGGGTACAATGACCGGCAGCCGGCTTGCGCCTCCACGAAATGGATCTGCCTCGACTGCTGGGTCCTGCTCCTTTGTCCGAGCACCTGCAGCGCCTGCTCTGGCTGCGCGGGGTGTTGCTGGCCGTGCTGGCCGTGGCGTTGCCGCTCGCGGCCCTGAGCTATGGCATTGCCTTGCCCTGGGGTTGGATGCTGGTTGTGGCGGCGAGCACGACTGCGCTGACCTTGCATGCGGCGTTGCGCCTGCGGCAGCAGAGTCCGGTCACCGAACGCGGCCTGTTCCTGCAGCTGCTGGTGGACGTCGGCGCGCTGTCGGCGCTGCTCTACCTGAGCGGCGGTCCGAGCAACCCGTTCGTATCCCTGTATCTGTTGCCGCTGGTGATCGCGGCGACCACGCTGCCGCAACGCTACACCTGGGCGCTGACCGCCCTGACGGTGGGCTGCTACGCCGCGCTGTTCCTGCTGCCCGCTCCCGCGCCCCACCACGCCGGCCACGGCGAGCGGCAGTTCGACCTGCACCTGAGCGGGATGTGGGTGAACTTCGTGCTCTCGGCGGTGATCATCTGCATATTCGTGGTGCGCATGGCGGAAGCGATCCGCCGCCGCGACGCGTTGCTCGCGGCGCAGAAGGAGGAGGCGCTGCGCAACGAGCGCATCGTCGCGCTCGGCACGCTGGCGGCCGGTGCGGCCCACGAGCTGGGCACGCCGCTGTCCACGATGGCGGTGCTGCTGCGCGAGATGGCCGAAGAGCTGCGCGACGACGCGCGGCATGCCGGCGACATCGAGACGCTGCGCCGCCAGGTGGACGCTTGCAAGGACACCATCACGCGCCTGTCCGCGGCCGCCGGGCAACCGCGGGCGGAGGGCGGCGCGGCTCAGCCCCTGGACCGCTTTCTGCTGGAGACGGTGGACAAGTGGCGCATGATCCGCCCGGCGGCGAGCCTCACCGCGCGGCTGGACGGAGCGCGCCCGGCGCCGGCGATCGTCGGCGAGCAGACGCTGCAGCATGCCATCGTCAATCTGCTGAACAACGCCGCGGACGCCTCGCCCGACCGGGTGGAGCTGGACTGCGATTGGGACGCGCAGCGCCTGCATCTGGAGATCCGCGACCGCGGCCAGGGCCTCACGCCGGAGGCGCGCGAGCGAGCGGGCCGCACGCTGTTCACCACCAAGCCGGGCGGCGCCGGCAGCGGCATCGGGCTGCTGCTCGCGCGCGCCACGCTGGAGCGGCTCGGCGGCCGGCTGAACCTGCGCGACCGGGCCGGGGGCGGCGTGATCACTTCGCTGGAGCTGCCCCTGCACGCGCTGGCGCCATCGGATGCGAGCCGATGAGCGCGTGCCGCCGTGTGCTGCTGGTGGACGACGACAGCACGTTCTGCACCGTGCTGCAGCGCGCCCTCGCGCGTCGCGGCCACCAGGTGCGCACCGCGCATAACGTCGAGACCGCGATGGCACAGGCCGCCACCGATCCCCCGGAGTGGGCGGTGGTCGATCTGAAGATGCCCGGCGAGTCCGGTCTCGCGCTGATCGCCGGACTGCGATCCCTGGCGCCCGGGATGTGCATCGTCGTGCTGACCGGCTATGCCAGCGTCGCCACCGCGGTGGAGGCGATCAAGCTCGGCGCCACGCACTATCTCGCCAAACCCGTGGACGCGGAGGAACTGCTCGCCGCTTTTCAGCGCACCAGCGGCGACACCGGCGTGCCGGTGGCCGAGCGCCCGCTGTCGGTCAACCGCCTGGAGTGGGAGCACATCCAGCGCATCCTGCGCGACCACGACGGGAACGTGTCGGCCACCGCCCGCAGCCTGGGCATGCACCGGCGCACACTGCAACGCAAGCTCGCCAAACGCCCGGTGCGGGACTGACGGTGCGCGCCTGACGGGTGCGCCACTGACCGCTGCGCGGCCGGCCGCTCGGCCGCTCAAAAAAAAACCGCCCGCTGCACCGGCGGGACCGCCGTGCGACAGTTTGTCGCATGCGGCAATCGGTCGCTGTCGCACGCCGGCTTCCCCGCCTAGACTCGCGCCGACGAGCCTAGACTTGCGCCGACGAGGGGGAGAAGCGATGAACAAGACAATCGGCTGCGCCGTGTGGGCGGCGGCGCTGTTCGCCTGTCCAAGCGCCTACGCGGCGTGCGGCTCGTCGTTCTGCGCGGTGAACACCGACTGGGCGGTGCAGGGAGAATGGACCAAGCGTGGCGGGCGCGTCGATCTGCGCTTCGAGTACATCGACCAGGACCAGCCCCGCTCGGGCACCGACAAGGTCGCGGTCGGCGAGGTGCCGGCCCACCACGACGAGGTGCGCACCATCAACCGCAATTGGATCGCGACCTTCGACTACAACTTCAGCGAAAAGTGGGGTGTCTCGGCGGTGCTGCCGATCGTGGATCGCTACCACGAGCACATCCACAATCACCAAGGGGCGCAATTGCCGGAGACCTGGAATTTCACCGAGGTCGGCGATGCGCGGGTGACCGGCCGTTACCGCTTCGCCTCCTGGGCCGGCGGCTTGGGGGCGGCCGGCGCGAACTTCGGGGTGAAGCTGCCGACCGGTCCCTACGACGTCACCAACGACGAGGGCGATGAAGCGGAGCGTTCCTTGCAGCCGGGCACCGGGACGACCGATGCCCTGCTCGGGGTGTTCTACAGCCGCGCACGCCCCACCGGTTCGTCGTGGTTCGCGCAATTGCGCGTCGAGGTCGCGCTCGCCGAGCGCGACGACTATCGCCCGGGCAGCCGTCTGTTCGCCGACGTGGGGTGGCGCGCCCGCCTGTGGGGTCCGCTCGCCTATGAGATCCAGTTGAACGCGGTGGTGCGCGACCGCGACGACGGCGACGAGGCCGAGCCGGAGGACAGCGGCGGCGAATTCGTGTACGTCAGCCCGGGGCTCAGCGTCGCGCTCGGCTCCTCGGCGCAGGCATACCTGTTCCTGCAGCTGCCGCTGTACCAGCACGTGAACGGCGTGCAGCTCACCGCCGACTGGGCGTTCGCCAGCGGCGTGAGCCTCAGGTTCTGACCGGCGGCGCGGCGCGCTTACCCGCGTGCCACAGGCCGGCTCGGGTCCGCGCACCACTCGCTCCAGGAGCCGGGATACAGCCTGGAGCCTGTCAGCCCGGCGATCTCCATCGCCAGGATGTTGTGGCAGGCGCTCACACCGGAGCCGCATTGATGCACGATCTGATCGGGGCGCTTGCCGTCGAGCAGCGCAGTGAGCTCGGCGCGCAGGGTGGCGGCCGGCTTGAAGCGCCCGCTCGCATCCAGGTTTTCCCTGTACAGGCGGTTGCGCGCACCGGGAATATGGCCGGCCACCGGATCGACCGGCTCGGTCTCGCCGCGGTAGCGTTCCGGCGAGCGTGCGTCGACCAGCGTCACGTCGGGGTCGTTGAGGTGTGCGCGCACGTAGTCCACGTCCACCCACGCCGGGCGCGGTGTGCCGCTGAAACGGGCGGCCGCGATGCGAGGCAGCTCGGCGGTCACCGGTCCGCTGGCCTTGACCCATGCCTCCCACCCGCCGTCTAGCACCGCGATGCGTTCGTGGCCCAGCCAGTGGCGCAGCATCCACCACAGGCGCGTGGCCGAGGCACCGCCGGCGTGGTCGTAGGCCACGACCTGCTTGCCGGCGTCCACGCCGTTGCGGCCCAGCCAGGTCGTGAATACCGCCGGATCGGGCAAGGGATGGCGCCCGGTCCGGCCGGTCTTCGGTCCCGCCAGGTCGGTATCGCTGTGGGCGAAACGCGCTCCCGGGATGTGGCCGTGCGCGTAGGCTTGCGCGCCGGCGTCCGGATTCATCAGATCATGCCTGCAGTCGAAGATCACCAGGTCGGGCGCGGCAAGCTGCGCTCGCAGTTCGTCCGTGGACATGAGGGTGCGGAAATCCATCGCCGTCCTCGCGCTCAGGATTGCTCGCCCGCGAGCCAAGCGCGCGCCAAGGCCTCGTCGTCGAAGACACGCATCTCGGTGTCGACGAACAGCTGCGCCAGCAGCGTGCTCCAGGCCACCGCGTCGCGCTCGCTCAGGATGGCGATGCGGCCGATGTCGCGCGCGTGCTCGCGAGTGAAGCGGATGTCTTCCAGCGCGACGTCCACGGTGAAGCCGAGCATGTCGCGCAGGTCGATCAGCAGGCTAAGCTGCCCCTGCTGCGCGATCTGGCGGATCACCTCCTCCTCGAAGCGCCGGTAATCGGCCAACTCGAACTCACCGAAGACGGCGGCCACCGTGAGCGATCCTTCGTGCTGAACGGAGATCATGCAAGGCTTCGCTGCGGGCGAAACGCAAAACGCGTCGCGCCGGAACTAGAATGACGAGGGTATCTTAGCAGGCCGCACGCCGGCCCGGCCGCGCCGGCATTTGACCGACGCTTCGATGTTCGGCTATTTTTACCCCCTTTTTGCCCGCCGCGGCCCGTAATGCGGGGTGCGCACCCATGCCCAAGCCATCGTCTACCGTTCCGCAAGCGCCCGAGGGCAAGGCCGCCCCCGTCGGCTCCGGCCCGGCCCAGCTGTCGGTCGAGAGCGGGCCGCTGTCGTTCGAGGGCGCCTTGGCCGAGCTGGAAGCCATCGTCGCGCGCATGGAATCGGGCGAGCTCACGCTCGAGCAGGCGCTCGGCGCCTACAAGCGCGGGGCGGAGCTGCTGCAGTTCTGCCAGGCGGCCCTCAAGGATGCGCAGCAGCAGGTCAAGATTCTCGAGGCCGGGCTGCTTCAGGACTTCACGGGCGGTGCGGAGCAGGACTGACTTCGAGGCCTGGACGCAGGCCCGCCAGGCCCGCGCCGAGCAGGTCCTCGATGGGTTGCTGCCGCCTGCCGACCTGTCGCCCGTGCACCTGCACGCAGCCATGCGCTACGCCGCCCTGAGCGGGGGCAAGCGCGTGCGGCCGCTGCTGGCCTACGCCGCGGGGGAGCTGACGGCCGCTCCTGAGGCGCGCGTGGACCGGGCCGCCGCCGCCGTCGAGCTGATCCATGCATATTCGCTGGTGCACGACGATCTGCCCTGCATGGACAACGACGTGCTGCGCCGTGGCCGCCCCACCTGCCACGTCGCATACGACGAAGCCACCGCCCTGCTGGTCGGCGATGCGCTGCAGAGCCTCGCGTTCCAAGTGCTGGCGGAGCAGCCGCTCGCTGCGCACGCCGGCACGCAGCTCGAAATGGTGCGCACGCTCGCGGTCGCGGTCGGCTCGCGCGGCATGGCGGGCGGGCAGGCCATCGATCTGGCGAGCACCGGCGCGGAGTTGACGCTGCCGGAGCTGGAGAACATGCACATCCACAAGACCGGCGAGCTGATCCGCGCCGCCATCCTGCTCGGCGCGCGTTGCGGAAACCCGCTCCCGGCTGCGGGAATCGAAGCTCTGGACCGGTTCTCGAAGTGCGCCGGGTTGGCTTTCCAGGTGGTGGACGACGTGCTCGACGCCGAATCCGACACCGGCACGCTGGGCAAGACGGCCGGCAAGGACGCGCGGCAGAACAAGCCTACGTACGTGAGCACGCTGGGCCTGTCGCAGGCGCGCGGGCTCGCGCGGGAGCTGCGCGACGAGGCGCTGGCGGCGCTCGACGTTTTCGGCGGCGAGGCGCAGCGCCTGCGCGAGCTGATCGACTTCATCGTGTTACGCAGCCGATAGCGGCCATGTACGAGCTGCTCGAAAGCATCAACGATCCCGCCGAGCTGCGCAAGCTCGAGCGCAAGCAGCTGCCGCACCTGGCGGCCGAGCTGCGCCAGTATCTGCTCGAGTCGGTCGCGCGCACCGGCGGCCATCTGTCCTCGAACCTCGGCACCGTCGAGCTGACGGTGGCGCTGCACTACGTGTTCGACACGCCGAACGATCGGCTGGTGTGGGACGTCGGCCACCAGACCTATGCCCACAAGATCCTGACCGGCCGCCGCCAGGCCATGTCGGGGCTGCGCACGTACGGCGGTATCGCCGGCTTCCCGCGGCGCGAGGAGAGCGCCTATGACACGTTCGGTACGGCGCATTCCAGCACCTCGATCGCCGCGGCGCTGGGCATGGCGGTCGCGGCGCGGCGTGCGGGCGAGGAGCGCCGGGTGGTGGCGGTGATCGGCGACGGGGCGATGACGGCCGGGATGGCGTTCGAGGCGCTCAACAACGCCGGGGCCATCGACGCCAATCTGCTGGTGATCCTCAACGACAACGACATGTCCATTTCGGAGAACGTCGGGGCGTTGAACAATTACCTGGCGCGACTCATGTCGGGGCGCTTCTACACGGCCGCGCGCCGGGCC
The DNA here is from genome assembly GCA_036554965.1 of Burkholderiales bacterium. GTDB lineage: Bacteria > Pseudomonadota > Gammaproteobacteria > Burkholderiales > SHXO01 > SHXO01. The sequence continues at coordinate 10,750 of DATBMG010000024.1, read as the reverse complement.
GGGGAGCGCATGCTCTCGGCGCTGCCGCCGGTGCTGGACTTCGCGCGCCGCGCCGAGGAACACGTGAAGGGCATGATGACCCCGGGCACCCTATTCGAGGAGTTCGGCTTCAACTACATCGGCCCGATCGACGGCCACGACCTGGACGTGCTGGTGACCACGCTCACCAACATCCGCCAGCTCGAGGGGCCGCAGTTCCTGCACGTGGTCACGCGCAAGGGCAAGGGCTACAAGCCGGCCGAGGAAGACCCGATCCTGTATCACGGCGTGACCCGCTTCGACCCTGAGGCCGGCATCCAGCCCAAGCCGCCCGGCAAGCCCACGTACACCCAGGTGTTCGGCGACTGGCTGTGCGACATGGCCGCGCAGGACGCGCGCCTGATCGCGATCACCCCGGCGATGCGCGAGGGCTCCGGGCTGGTGCGCTTCTCCCAGGAACATGCGGAGCGCTATTTCGACGTCGGCATCGCCGAGCAGCACGCGCTGACCTTCGCCGCCGGCCTGGCGTGCGAAGGATTGAAGCCGGTGGTGGCGATCTACTCGACCTTCTTGCAGCGTGGCTACGATCAGCTGATTCACGATGTGGCGATCCAGAACCTGCCGGTCACGCTGGCGATCGACCGCGGCGGGCTGGTCGGCGCGGACGGGCCCACCCATCACGGCGCCTTCGATCTGTGCTACCTGCGCTGCATCCCCAACCTGGTGGTGATGACACCGAGCGACGAGAACGAATGCCGGCAGATGCTCTACACCGCCTATCACCTGGATCAACCGGCGGCGGTGCGCTACCCGCGCGGCAGCGGACCCGGGACGCCCACCGAGCCGCGCATGCAGGCGCTGGCGCTGGGCAAGGGCGAGATGCGCAGGCAGGGCCGCAGGATCGCGCTGCTGGCCTTCGGCAGCATGGTGAAGCCCGCCGTGGAGGCCGCCGGGCAGCTCGACGCCAGCGTCGCCGACATGCGCTTCGTGAAGCCCCTGGACCTCGAACTGGTGCTGCGGCTCGCCGCCTCGCACGAGTTGCTGGTGACCGTCGAGGAGAACGTCATCGAGGGTGGAGCGGGCAGCGCCGTGGCCGAGGCCTTGAACGGCGCCGGCAAGGCGGTGCCCCTGCTCCACCTCGGGTTGCCCGACCGCTTCGTCGAACACGGCGACCCCGCCGTGCTGCTGAAGACGTGCGGCCTGGACCGCGATGGCATCCTGGCCGCCATCCGCCAGCGCTTACCCGAGTAGTTTAGTCGGGTAAGGTGCGCTATAATGCCCCAACACGCTACAGGACCGCAATGAACGACCTTCGCGCTTTCGCAATGCCCGACGTGCAGAGCACGGCCGACACGCGCCGGTTGGCGATCGACCGCGTGGGGATCAAGGGCATCCGCCATCCCGCGCGCGTGCGCGACAAGAGCGGCGGGGTGCAGCACACGGTGGCGCAGTTCAACATGTACGTGCATCTGCCGCACAACTTCAAGGGCACGCACATGTCGCGCTTCGTGGAGATCCTCAACAGCCACGAGCGCGAGATCTCGGTCGAGTCGTTCGAGGCGATCCTGCGCGAGACGGTGGAACGGCTGGACGCGGAGTGCGGGCGCATCGAGATGAGCTTCCCGTACTTCATCAACAAGGCCGCGCCGGTGTCCGGCGTGGAAAGCCTGATGGACTACGAGGTGACCTTCGTCGGCGAGATCGAGCAGGGCCGCTATCGCTTCACCATGAAGGTGGTGGTGCCGGTCACCAGCCTGTGCCCCTGCTCGAAGGGTATCTCCGACTACGGCGCCCACAACCAGCGCTCGCACGTCACGGTGACGGCGCGCACGCGCGGCTTCGTTTGGATCGAGGACCTGGTGCGGGTGTGCGAGGAGCAGGCGTCCTGCGAGCTGTACGGTTTGCTGAAGCGCCCCGACGAGAAGTACGTCACCGAGCGCGCCTACGACAACCCCAAGTTCGTCGAGGACATGGTGCGCGACATCGCGGCGGTGCTCAACGGCGACGAGCGCATCGAAGCGTACGTGGTGGAGTCGGAGAACTTCGAGTCGATCCACAACCACTCCGCCTACGCGGTGATCGAGCGCGAGCACGGCAAGTAGGCGGGCGCGGCGCCCCTATCCGGGGCGCAGCGATCAGTAGCGCTTCACCAGCGTCAGGTTTTCCCCCTGGCGGTTCATCTCCACCCGGTTGAGGAAGCTCATGCCGAGCAGCGCCCACGGCAGATCGGTGTCGTGCACCAGCGCATCGACTCCGTTGAGACTGATGTCGCCCACCTTGACCGTGTCGAGCCGGACCTTGTACACGCGCGCCACGCCGTTGGCGGTGCGCGAGTAACCCTGCTCGCCCTTGAGATAATCCAGGCCGATGCGGCGGGCGTCGCCGATGCCGATCGAGATCATGGTGGCGCCGGTGTCGACCAGGAAGCGCATGCTGGCGCCGTTGATGCTGCCCAGGGTGACGAAATGCCCGCGCTCGTCGGCGACCAGGGTGACGCGCGCAGCGCCGCTCGCCGGCGTCGCGGTCGACACGCGGTTGCCCATCGTGAGCCTGCGCCGCTTGCCGTCGATCTCGAACAGCGCCGACTCCGATGTGGCTTTGATCAAGCGAGCGCCGTTTGGCAGGGTGTCGCCGTCGCGGTAGACCTTGGGTTTGCCGTTGGGGCCCACGATCACCGCCCGGCCCTGCGACAGCCCGACGATGTCGATGTCCTGCTCCTGCGCCCCGGCGCATACGCTCAAGAACAGCAGTGCCAGGACAACTGCCTTACACTCGCGGCTTCTCGGGAACATCGTCTCCTTCCTGCGCTTGAAACCGGTTGCGATTTTTCGCCATAGCCCGACCGAAGGGCCGGGCTACCTGGCCAGCTACCTCGCGCGCCGGGGCCTTGACTGGCAGCTGGTGCGCATCGACGCGGGCGACCCCTTGCCGAGCGGCATCGACGCGTTCCGCGGGTTGGTGTTCATGGGCGGGCCGATGAGCGTGAACGACACCCTGCCCTGGATCCCCCGCGTGCTCGAGCTGATCGCATCGGCCGTCGCAAGAGATATGCCGGTGCTCGGGCATTGCCTGGGAGGTCAGCTCATGGCCAAGGCCCTGGGCGGCAGCGTGATGCGCGCCCCGGTCAAGGAAATCGGCTGGGGGGAAGTGCAGGTTCAGGACAACGAAGCGGCCCGGGGCTGGTTCGGGCCCGGCCCGGGCCGTTTCCTGACGTTCCACTGGCACGGGGAGACCTTCACCATCCCCCCGGGCGCGCAGCGCGTGCTGTCCGGCCCCTACTGCGAGAACCAAGGTTTCGCCTTGGGACCGCACCTCGGGCTGCAGTGTCACATCGAGATGACGCAGGAGCTGGTCCAGACCTGGTGCGCCCTGGGCCACCGCGAGATCGAGCGCAGCCAGAGCCCCGGGGTGCAGCCGGTGGGGGACATCGTGGCCGACCTAGACGCGCGGGTGGCAGCGCTGCACGGCGTGGCGGACACCGTGTACGCCAGGTGGGTCAATGGATTGTGACGGCTAGGCCTGGAGCAGGCGCACCGTGGTGCAGGTGAGCGGCAGCCCGGTGCAGTCGTCGAACTCGGCCGCCGCCTCGATGGCGTGGCGGGCCAGCGCCTCCGCGCTGCGCGCAGGCTCGTCGTAGGCCGAATACAGGGCCCCCAGGGCGTAGTCGCTGCCGGTGCCGTACGCGTAGAAGCGGGAGAATTCCTGCACCGTCCGATGCCCGGACACGCCAAAGATCCCGTAGGGGTTGGCGATCAGGACATCCAGCCGGGAGGACTCCAGGGCGTCTTCCTTGTCCTCCTCCGGCAGGACGAAGTAGCGCTCCTTCAGGGCCACGTGCAGGCGGTTCCAGGTGCGGAAGATATCCGCCGCGCTGGACAGCCGGACCTCTCCGCCCCCACTGAAATAATCCCGTAAAATCAACTTGAAAGTCGCCGAACCGGTGATCGCGATCTGGCTGTCGCCGACCTGTAGGATCTTCTCGTGGTTGGCGATATAGGTCGCGCTCTCCTTGGCCGAGCCCCACTTGGTCAGGCTGTCGGCGGCGATGGCGGCGACCCCGTTCTTGCGCACGACGGCGATGGTGGTCATGGCGGCTATACCCGGCAAGGTGCGCCCGGAAAGCGGCTCCCGCGCCGGCCGCAGGAAGCGCCGCTTGGCGGACGCTAAGTGATTGTTTCCAGGAAGCGATTATAGCCCGGCTTGGGGGTTTCCGCTGGCGGTTTTGGGGCCGCCGTCCCGGCTCGGCGCCCGGCGGGCGCCTTTGCTGCTAGCGGCGCCGCAGCTTGGCGGCGATGCGCATGCGCAGGGCGTTTAGGCGGATGAAGCCCTCGGCGTCCTTCTGATTGTAGGCGCCGCGGTCGTCCTCGAAGGTGGCAATGCTGGTGTCGAACAGCGAGTCGCTCTGCGACTGGCGCCCGACCACGATGACGTTGCCCTTGTACAGCTTCACGCGCACCGAGCCGTTCACGCCGGCCTGCGAGGCGTCGATCATCTGCTGCAGCATGCGGCGCTCGGGGCTCCACCAGTAGCCGTTGTAGATCAGCGAGGCGTAGCGCGGCATCAGCTCGTCCTTGAGGTGCGCCACTTCCCGATCGAGCGTGATCGATTCGATCGCGCGGTGCGCCTTGAGCATGATGCTGCCGCCCGGCGTCTCGTAGCAGCCGCGCGACTTCATGCCGACGTAGCGGTTCTCCACCAGGTCCAGCCGCCCGATGCCGTGCTTGCCGCCGAGCTCGTTGAGCCGGGTCAGGATCTGCGCCGGCGTCAGCTCGACGCCGTCGAGCGCGACGATGTCGCCGCGGCGGTAGCCGAGCTCCAGGTATTGCGCCTGGTCGGGAGCCTTTTCCGGCGACACGCTCCAGCGCCACATGTCCTCTTCGGGCTCTTGCGCAGGATCCTCCAGCGCGCGGCCTTCGTAGGAGATGTGCAGCAGGTTGGCGTCCATGCTGTAGGGACTGCCGCCCTGCTTGTGCTTCATCTCGATCTGGATGCCGTGCGACTGCGCATAGGCGAGCAGCGTTTCGCGCGAGGTGAGATCCCATTCGCGCCAGGGCGCGATCACCCGGATGTCGGGCTGCAAAGCGTAGTAGCCCAGCTCGAAGCGCACCTGGTCGTTGCCCTTGCCGGTGGCGCCGTGCGCCACCGCGTCCGCCTGCACCTGGCGGGCGATCTCGATCTGGCGCTTGGCGATCAGCGGACGCGCGATGCTGGTGCCGAGCAGATACTCGCCCTCGTAGAGGGCGTTGGCGCGGAACATCGGGAACACGAAGTCGCGCACGAACTCCTCGCGCAGGTCGTCGACGAAGATCTCGCGCACCCCCATGGCGCTTGCCTTCGCGCGCGCCGGCTCCAGCTCCTCGCCCTGCCCGATGTCGGCGGTGAAGGTGACCACCTCGCAGCGATAGGTGTCCTGCAGCCATTTCAGGATCACCGAGGTGTCCAGCCCGCCGGAATAGGCAAGCACCACTTTCTTGATTGCGCTCATCTTGTCCGCAGCGGGTTCAGGTGCGGTTCGGGTCGGACTGCTCATCCTCGGGCTCGAGGTCGCCCTCGTACACGCCATCGATCCATTCACCGATGAAGATCTTGCCGTCCGGGCGGCGGAACTGCCCCTGGCCGTGCGGGCGGCCGTTTCTCCAGCCGCCTTCGTACCAGCTGCCATCGGGCCATTCGCGGCGGCCCAAGCCGTTCTCCATACTGTTCGCCCATTCGCCGTCGTAGCGGCTGCCGTCCGGGTGCTGCAGCGTTCCCTTGCCTTGTGCCCAGCCCTTCCTGAGCGTGCCCTGGTAGCGGCTGTGCTCGCGCCCGCCCAGGAAAAAGGTCAGCGCCCCTTCACCGTCGGCGAGGCCGTCCTTGCACGGACCGGTCCAGGTGATGCTCTCGTCGGGCTGCGGGAACGGATTGGCGACCTTGCAGCCATTCTTGTCGGCGATCCATTGCACGTCGTCCTCGGGGGCGGCCACGGCAGCCGTCGCGAAGGCTGCGGCGGCGAGCAGCAGGATCACGGATTTCGGTGATGCCAAGTTCATGGGGAATCCTCTGAGAAAGTGAAAACGTTGCTGCCTGTGGTTCGACGCTCGGGAAAGTCATCGTGGACCCACGTACTGGCCATCCTTCCAGCGCCCGACGACACCGCTGCCGTCCTTGTTGCGCAGCGTGCCGGGCCCGTCCTGCTTGCCGGCGGTCCAGCCGCCGACGAAGGTGCTGCCGTCGGGGGCGGTGTACTTGCCGTAGCCATCGGGTTTGCCCGCCACCCAGTCGCCGTCGTACACCGCGCCGTCGGTCGTGCGCAGCTCGCCGCTCCCCTCCATCAACCCCTTCCTTAGCTCGCCCTGATAACGCGCGCCGGGCTTGCCGTCCACGTAGAACTGCAGAATGCCTTTGCCCTGGGCGAAGCCGCCCTCGCAACGGCCGGACCAGGTCACCGTCTCCTTGGGCTTGGGCGTCGGGTTCCCGATCTTGCAGCCTTTCTTGTCCTTGATGTACGTCGCATCGGCCGCGTGCAGCGGCGCGGCCGCGAACGCCAGCGCGAGGCTGTGCAGGATCAGCGTCTTCATGGTGAAGATAGGACCTCGCACCGCGCAATTGGTTGCCCGCGGCGATCCGTTCACGATTCCACCTTGCCCAGCAGCAGATACTCCATCAACGCCTTCTGTGTATGTAATCGGTTCTCGGCCTCCTCCCACACCACGCTCTGTGCGCCGTCGATCACGGCGGCTTCTACTTCCTCGCCGCGATGCGCGGGCAGGCAGTGCATGAACACGGCGTCGGGCTTGGCGAGCTTCATCATGTCGGTATCGACCCGGTAGTCGGCGAACTCGCGCTTGCGCGCCTCGGCCTCGTCCTCGAAGCCCATGCTGGTCCACACGTCGGTGGTCACCAGGTCGGCGCCGCGCGCCGCATCGTGCGGATCGGTGAACGACTGCAGGTGCGTGTTCTCGTAGTCCTCGCCGCGCTCGGGCTCCAGCTCGTAGCCGGGCGGGGTAGCCACGTGGAACTTGAAGTCGAAGATTCTGGCCGCTTGCAGCCAGGTGTTGCACACGTTGTTCGAGTCGCCGACCCAGGCCACGGTCTTGCCGCGGATCGGTCCGCGGTGCTCGAGATAGGTGAAGATGTCGGCCAGGATCTGGCACGGGTGGTACTCGTCGGTGAGACCGTTGATCACCGGCACGCGCGAATGCGCGGCGAAGCGCTCCACGATCGCCTGCTCGAAAGTGCGCACCATCACCAGGTCCACCATGCGCGAGATCACCTCGGCCACGTCCTCGATCGTCTCGCCGCGCCCGAGCTGGGTCTCGCGGCTGGTGAGGAACAGCGCGTGCCCGCCGAGCTGCGCCATACCGGCCTCGAACGACACGCGCGTGCGCGTCGAGCTCTTCTCGAAGATCATCGCCAGGGTGCGTCCGCGCAGCGGTTGATACAGGGTTCCGCTGCGCTGGCGCGCCTTGAGCTGGCGCGCGCGGGCGAGCAGGTACTCCAGCTCCGCGCGGCTGAAGTCCTTGAGCTGCAGGAAGTGCCGGGGCGAGTGCGGCACGCGGCCTCGGTCGAAAAATCGTCAGCCGGCCACGCCGGCCGGCTCTCCCGGAGCCTGCGCCGTCGCGCCCAGGCGCTCGCGGATCAGGTCGGAGAGCCCCTCGATCAGCAGGCCGGCCTCGTCCGGCTGCATCACCAGCGCCGGCAACAAGCGCACGACGCTGTCGGCGGTGACGTTGATCAGCAGACCGCGCTCCAGCGCAAGCTCGACCAGCTCGCCGCAGGGCCGGTCCAGCTCGATGCCCAGCATCAGGCCCTTGCCGCGGATCTTGCGCACGCCGGGCAGGTGCTCCAGGCGCTGGCGCAGCCCGGCGCGGATCAGCTCGCCGATGCGGGTGGCATTGTCCAGGAGGCCATCCTCCTCAATGATGCGCAGGGTCGTGTACGCTGCCGTGCACGCCAGCGGGTTGCCGCCGAAGGTGGAGCCGTGGCTGCCCGGCGTGAACACCCCGGCGGCGGGCCCCGCAGCGACACAGGCGCCGATCGGGATGCCGTTGGCGAGCCCTTTGGCCAGGGTGAACACATCGGGCCGCACCACGGTGTTCTGATAGACGGTGTTCTGGTAGGCGAACCACTTGCCGGTGCGTCCCATCCCGGTCTGCACCTCGTCCAGCATCAGCAGCCAGCCGTGGCGGTCGCACATCTCGCGCAGCCGCGGGAGATACCCGTCGTCGGGCACGTTCACACCGGCTTCACCCTGCACCGGCTCGACCAGCACCGCCACCACGTTGTTGTTGCCGGCCACCGCGCCGAGCGCCTCGAGATCGTCGTAGGGCACGCGCGCGAAGCCGGCGAGCAGCGGCTCGAAACCGGCCTGCACCTTGCGGCTGCCGGTGGCCGACAGAGTGGCGATGGTGCGGCCGTGGAACGCCTTCTCCATCACCACGATCGTGGGGTGCTCGATGCCGCGCTGGTGGCCGTACAGGCGCGCCAGCTTGATCGCGGCCTCGTTCGCCTCGCAGCCGGAATTGCAGAAGAACACTTCGTCCATGCCGGAGATCCGGCACAGCAGGTCGGCGAGCCGCTCCTGCTCGGGGATGCGGTAGAGGTTGGAGGCGTGCAGGATGCGGCCGGCCTGCGCGGCGATGGCCTGCGTGAGGCGCGGGTGGGCATGGCCCAGGCCGCTGACGGCGATACCGCAGAGCGCATCGAGGTAGCGCTTGCCCCGGGTGTCCCACAACCACACGCCCTGACCGCGCTCGAAAGCAACCGGCAGCCGGGCGTAGGTGTTCATCAGGTGCTGCGTCATGTTTTGCGAGCTCCAAAAAGCAACACGGCGGCAAACGCCGCCGTGGAGGAGAGCCGTCTCGGCTGAGCGCTAGTTGTATCCGAATCCGGGCCCTGAATCAAGCACCCGGGCGCTGCTCAGGTGGGCTTGATGCGCTTCAGCCCCTTCTCGTCGCCGGGCGTGAGCACCCGCAGGCAAGGCATGTAGCCGTCGTAGAGGATGCCGTGCAGCTCGATGCGCTTGTGGCTGCGCAGCAGGCCGGCGAGATATTGCAGGATCTCGACCGTGATCACCTGGCCGGGCACCAGCACCGGGATGCCGGGCGGGTACGGCGTGATCTGGTCGGCCGCGACCTTGCCGTTCAGGGCCTGGATGATGCGGTCCTGCTCGTCCAGGATCGGCATCGCCTGGCCGCCGCAGTAGAAGGCGTCGCGCGGCAGGTACTTGAGGTGCGTGAAGCCGGGGACGTCGGGCGTGCGGTACACCCGCCGCGGGGCGCGGCGCTCGCGGGCGATGCGCATCAGGGCGTCGTACAGCCGCGACACCTTGCTGCGCGTGGTGCCGATCGTGAGCAGCAGCGACAGCGTGTTGAAGGTGGATTTCTCCACTTGGATGTTGTAGCGCTCGAACAGCTCGTGCTGCAGCTCCTCCACCGTGTAGCCGCACTCGGAAATGTCCACCGTGACCTTGGTGGGATCGAGCAGGATGTTGTCGTGGCGCACCTCGTCGGGCAGCAGATCTTCGAGCTCGAGCACACGGAACACGCCGCTGGAGTTGATCTGCTGGCGCAGCTCCTGCGCCAGCTGCAGCGTGCGCGTCAGCAGCTTGTAGCCCTCCATCACCGCCTGTTTGCGCGCCACGTCGAGGCTGGCGATCATGCTGTACTGCGGGCTGGTGGAGGTGTGCATGTTGAAGTTCTCCCGGAAGATGTGCTCGTTGAACTCCGGGTCGTTCACGTGCAGCATGCTGGCCTGGGAGAAGGCCGACAGGATCTTGTGCGTGCTCTGGGTTGCGTAGTCGGCGCCCGATTCGAGCGCGGTGGGCCGGAACGCCGGATGAAAGCGCGCGAAGCCGTACCAGGCCTCGTCGACCACTACCCGGATGCCCTTGGCGTGGGCCGCCTCGATGATCGGCGCCAGGTCGTAGCGCAGGCCGTCGTAGGTGCAGGAGGTGAGCACCAGCGCCTCGGCGTCCGCGTGCTCCTCGATGGCGCGCAGCAGGGTCTTCTTCGGGATCGGGCCGAAGATGCCGTACTTCTTGTTCACCGACGAATCCAGGTAGATCGGGTGCGCGCCGGACAGCACCACGCCGTGGTGCACCGACTTGTGGCAGTTGCGGTCGAGCAGCAGCTTCTCGCCGGGCGCGATCAGCGTCTGGAAGATGACCTTGTTGCTGGTCGAGGTGCCGTTGGTGGCGAAGAACGTGCGGCGCGCGCCGAAGGCCTTGGCCGCCATCTTCTGCGCTTCCAGGATCACGCCGGTGGGCTCCATCAGGGAGTCGAGCATCGGCACCGACACCGACAGGTCGGCGTCGAACACGTGCTCGCCCATGAACTCGTAGAAATCGCTCGCCCACGGGCTGTCGCGCAGGCTGTCGCCGGAGGAATGCCCGGGCGTGTGCCAGGCGTCCTTGGCCATGAACACGTAGCTCTTCAGCGCGTCGTAGAACGGCGTGTCGGCGCGCTCCTGCAGCTGGGCGTTGAGGATACGATACATGCCGCGGTAGTCGCGCTCCTCGCGGTAGAAGTAGCCGTCCACCGCCTCGGTGAACAGCGCATCCACCACCTCGTCCTCGTGCTCCTGCGCGATCAGCACGTAGACGTCGAGCTCGGGGCGGAAGCGCGTCACGCGCTGCACCAGCTCCAGCGCTGACATCTGCAGCATGCGGTGATTGCCGCTCTCGCTCTTCAGGGTGTAGAGCTTGTCGTCCACGATCACCGCCTGCATGTCGCCGTCCTCCTCGATCGCCTTGAGCGCGTCGCGCGCGGTGGTCACCCCGGAGAAGACGATG
>DATBMG010000255.1:0-4318 GCA_036554965.1 Burkholderiales bacterium | reverse complement strand
GCTCGGGTCGATGAAGGAGCAGTGCGGCGTGAAGCGCGCCCGGCCGTCGGCCTGCGAGTCGTACACCTTGAACACCAGGGCCTCGTCGCGCCTCATCTCGGGAAAGTAGAACCAGCGCTGCGCCGGATTGTACTGCAGCTGATAGGTTTCGCCGACCCGGTGCGGATAGCGGCGCTCGGCTTTGATCAGGTCGCCGGGCGATACGCTGCGGGCATCGGCGACGGCGAGCGGGTTGGATTGGATCGGCCGGCCGATCGCACGCCAGACCTGAACGATGGCGAAGCGGTGCGCGAGCAGCCGTTCGGCCTCCCCGGGGAGGACATCGCGCACGCGCTGCGGCCCCGACCATTCGGTGTAGTCGTTGTGCGCCCAGAGCACCGGCTCACGGATCGCGCGCGCCGACTGCTCCGCCTCGTGGCCGGAGCGCAAGGTGTGATCGAACACGACCACGCGCGACGCGCCCGCCACCTGCTTCACCAGTTGCTCGACCTCGGGGTAGTACACTCGGGCAAGCTCTTCGGGGTCGAAGAAATCGCGGACCGCGGTCGGGTGGTCCACCAATACGAAGCCGTTGCGGTCCAGGGAAAACTCACCCGCCAGCGGGCGCGCGTCGCAGATCGGCACCGTGTGCCGCTCCGTCGCCCCGGTGCGCCGGCGGATGATCTGGCCGCTCTCGAACGTCTCGTTGACCGGTTTCTCGCCGTTGTCGATCGAGAACGTGATCTCGCTGCTGACCGTCGAAGTGCCGCTATCGCTCATGGCCGATCGATTCATACCGGTGCCCATCTTGCCTCGAAGGTGTCGCAACGCCTCTACGCGGCCCAGCCGAGCCACTCGCACACGCCCAGCCCCATCACCCGTGCGAGGTCTTCGCCCTTCAGCCAGCCGAGCTCCCGCGTGAACAGATCGATGCATTCGCGGTAGGTGCACGGCATGCGGGTGAGGTCGGTGCCCCAGAACGTTCGCTGTGGGCCGAAGGCGTCGTACAGCCTGCGGACCACCTCATGCACGTCGCGGAAGGGATAGGGCTGTGCCGAGAGCGCAGCCACGCCCGATGCCTTGACCGCCACGTTCGCGTGCTTGGCCAGCGCGCACACCGCAGGCAGGTCGTCCAGCACCTCGGGGACTTTCTCGCGCAGGCGCAGGCCGGCGTGGTCGATCACCAGCTTCAGGCCGGGATGCCGAGCGGCGATGCGGCCGATCGCGTCCAGCGACCCCGGTGCAAGCACCATGAGCGGAACACCGTGCCGCTCCGCCGCCGGCCACAGCCAGTCGGCGGAGCCATCGGTCAACAGGTGTCGGTAGTGCTGGCCGTGGAAGGTGAAGCGCATGCCGAGCATGCCCCGCTGCGTCTTCCATCCGGCCGCCAGATCGCGGGCGTTCGGATCCTGCAGCGCTACACGGCCCATGACCGCGAACCGGTCCGGATACAGTCGCGCGGCCTCCAGCGCCAGGTCGTTGCGGTCGCCTTCCCACGAGGGCGGCACCAGGATGGCCCGGCTCACGCCGGCCAGATCCATCTCGAACAGCAGCGTCTCCTTCGAGATCGGATACGGCCGCTGCGCATCGCGTTCGCGGCCCGCCGGCCACGGGCGTTGTGGAGTGTTCGCGCCCCACACGTGGAGCTGGGAGTCGGTGATCGGCATGGCAGATCGGTAGCTTACCCTCCGGACCGCGGCTCGGCTAGGAACCCGGAGCCCGCGCCCACACCTGGACCTTGCGGGCCTGCGCCACCATGACGGTTTCGTCGTGCGCGACGGCAGCGAGTTCCCGCGACAGCCGGTCCAGCTCGGCCGGCGTGAGCAATCCCGCCTGGATCATGGCCGGCGCCGCCTCGAGAAAGGTGTACTCCCAGATTCTCTTCTCCTCGCCGGTTGCGTACACCGGCTGATCGAGGCGAACCCGAGGGTCGGCGAGCCCCACGCTGCGGAACAGGCGATGCAGCCGGATCCCGAGACGGAAATCCACGCCGCGCGAGGCGCCCACCGCCAGCATCAGGTCGCGCATGCGCTCGACCGCCGGCGACGGTGGGTCGGCGAAGATGCTCGCCACGTCCACATCGTCGCAGACCAGCGCGCCGTTCGGCTTGAGCAGCGCGCGCATCTCGGCCAGCGCCCGGCCGGGTTGCTCCAGATGGCAAAGCAGGAACCGGCAATACACGATGTCGAAGCTCTGCCTGGGCAGGCGAGTATCGTAGGCATCTGCGCACTCGAACCGCAGCTGCGTCAGTCCCTGGCGTTGCGCGTCGCGCCGCGCCACTTCGAGCTGAGCCAAGCTCACATCCACGCCCTCCACGCGGCCGGAACTGCCCACGGCCCCTGCGAGCCAGCGCGAAACGGTGCCCGTCCCGCAGCCGATGTCCGCCACGCTCATGCCCCGCGCCAGGCCTAGCTCCGCCAAAAGTGTCTCGGTGCTCCGCCCGTAGACGGCGTGCAACAGCCGCAGGCGCGCCGCGCCCGCCTCGCCGGTGACCAGCACGTACTGCGCGCTGCCGTCGGCGACGGGTGTTTCCCGATCGGAGCCCATGAAGGTTTCGCAGGTCTAGCGACGCATTGCCTCAATGCAGCTTGACGTGCGGCTCGGTGCGCCGCGTGATGATGCGCGCGACGGTGTCGAGCGCCACCTTGGTGAAGCCGTGCAACGCGTATTCGTGCATCTTGTAGAGCGAGCGATACATGATGCCGGCGAACCAGCCCTCGATCATGACGCTGCCGCGCGTGATCGCGCCCATCAGGCTGCCCACCGTGCTGTAGGCCCCCAGCGAGACCAGCGAGCCGAAGTCGCGGTAGCGGAACGGCTGCAGCGGCCGACCCTCGAGATGACGCGGCAGCATACGGCAAAGGTGCGAGGCCTGCTGGTGGGCCGATTGCGCGCGCGGCGGGATCCAGCCCTTCTTCTCCGGCCAGGGGCAGGCGGCGCAATCGCCGAAGGCGAAGATGTCCGGATCGCGCGTGGTCTGCAGCGTCTGGTGCACCACGAGCTGGTTCAAGCGATTGGTCTCCAGGCCCGCCAGGTCCTTGAGGAAGTCCGGCGCCTTGATGCCGGCGGCCCACACCACGAGCTCGGCCGGCACCTCGCGCCCGGTGGCGGTGCGCACACCGCGCGCGGACACCTCGGTCACGCGCTCGCCGGTCAGCACGTCCACCTTGAGCTTGTGCAGCAGCTTCATCACCTCGTTGGACAGGCGCTCGGGCAGCGCCGGCAGGATCTTGGGCGCGGCTTCGATGATGGTGAGCTGGATGTCCTTCTCGGGGTTGATGCGCTCGAATCCGAACGCGATCAACTCGCGCAAGGTGTTGTGCAGCTCCGCGGCCAGCTCCACGCCGGTGGCGCCGGCGCCGATGATGGCGATGTCGAGCTGCCCCGGCTGCAGCGGGCCGGGCTGCGCGTTGGCGCGCAGGCAGGCGTTGATCAGCCGCGAGTGGAACAGCGCGGCCTGCTGCGCGTTGTCCAGCGAGATGGCATGCTGCGCGGCGCCCGGCGTGCCGAAGTCGTTGGTGGTGCTGCCCAACGCCACGACCAGCGTGTCGTAAGGGATACTGCGCGCCGGGATCACCTCGCGCCCGGTCTCGTCATAGGTCGGCGCCAGATGGATCTGCCGGTGCTCGCGGTCGAGCCCGTCCATGCGCCCGAGCTGGAACTGGAAGTGATGCCAGCGCGCCTGGAACAGGTAATCCAGCTCGTGGTCGTTCAGGTCCATGCTGCCCGCGGCCACCTGGTGCAGCAGCGGCTTCCACAGATGCGTGCGGGACTTGTCCACCAGCGTCACCAGCGCGCGCCGACGGCGCCCGAGGCTGTCCCCCAGGCGCGTGGCGAGCTCGAGCCCGCCGGCGCCTCCCCCTACGATCACGATCCGGTGCAGGGTCCGGGGTCCGCCCGGTTCCGTCATCGGTTACGGCTCACGGTCATGTTTGCTATCGATAGCGGGCGGCCGTGATGAACTGTGCGAACGCCTCGCACCAGACGATGACCGTGTTGTAGCCGGTCGGATCCACCCCCTCGGGCACCGGGAGCAGGAAGTTCTCGAATGTCTTGACGTCACCGACCCGGACCATGCGCTCCTTCAGCCGCTGGAAGTCCGCCTCGGTTTCGACGAACTCCGGCGAGAGGTAGAGCTTGTAGTCCGGGCCCGGCGCCAGCCTGCCCACGAAGGTGATGCTCTGCCGCCCGACCGAGACCGTGCCTTCACCCCAGTGAAGCAGGTCGCTGTCTTTGAGGTCGCGGCGGAAATGGCCGGTGTACGTGGCCCGAGCGGCCTGCGAAGTCAGCTCCGCCACCGACGGTGTCGGTGGAGCGGTCAGTATCGGCAGCGCGTAGA
>DATBMG010000236.1:0-24648 GCA_036554965.1 Burkholderiales bacterium | reverse complement strand
GCGAGCTGGCGCCGGTCGTGCACGCGGTGCCGATGCTCTCGCTCAACAATGCGCTCACCGAGGAAGAGGCGGCCGCGTTCGATCGCCGGGTGTGCGACGCGCTGGGCCTGCAGGAAGTCGAGTACGCCGCCGAGCCCAAGTTCGACGGGCTGGCGGTCAGCCTCGCCTACGCCGACGGCGCGCTGGCGGTAGGCGCCACCCGCGGCGACGGCTACACCGGCGAGGACGTGACCGCAAACCTGCGCACCATCCGCGCCATCCCGCTGCGGCTCGCCGCTGATCGGCCGCCGGCGCTGCTCGAGGTGCGCGGCGAGGTGGTGATGCTGAAGAAGGACTTCGCTGCGATCAACGCGCAGCAACGCGCGCGCGGCGAGAAGGAGTTCGTCAACCCGCGCAACGCCGCCGCCGGAGCGCTGCGCCAGCTCGATCCGCGCGTCACCGCGTCGCGTCCGCTGCATTTCTTCGCTTACGCCATCTCGCGCTTCGAGGGTCCACTCGAGGCGCAACCCGAGGCCGTCCGGCGCGCGCGTGCGGCGCGGCCCAAGCGAGCACGGCGCGCTGGCGAGGGGCAGCCGTCCGGGCTGCCGCAGGACCGTCACAGCCGCCAGATGGAGTATCTGCAGATGCTGCACCTGCCGGTTTCGCCGCGGCGCCGGGTGGTGAAGGGGCTGCAGGGCATGCTCGACTACTATCGGGAGATCGGGCGCGAGCGCACGAACCTGCCTTACGACATCGACGGCGTGGTGTACAAGGTCGACGACCTCAAGCTGCAGCAGCGCCTGGGCTTCGTGTCGCGTGCGCCGCGTTTCGCGGTGGCGCACAAGTTCCCCGCCGAAGAGGCGGTCACCGAGGTGCTGGACATCGTCGTGCAGGTGGGGCGCACCGGCGCGCTGACCCCGGTGGCGCGGCTCAAGCCGGTGTTCGTCGGCGGCGTGACGGTCACCAACGCCACCCTGCACAACGAGGATGAGGTGCGGCGCAAGGACGTGCACATCGGCGACTTCGTGGTGGTGCGCCGGGCCGGCGACGTCATTCCCGAAGTGGTGCGAGTGCTGCCGGAGAAGCGGCCCAGGCAGGTGCGCGCGTTCCAGCTGCCGGAGCGCTGCCCGGTATGCCATTCGCAGGTGCGGCGCCTGCCGGACGAAGCGGTGGCACGGTGCACCGCCGGATTGTTCTGTCCTGCGCAGCGCAAGCAGGCGCTGCTGCACTTCGCCTCGCGGCGCGCCATGGACATCGACGGGCTGGGCGAGAAGATCGTCGATCAACTGGTGGACGGCGAGCGGGTGGCCACACCCGCCGATCTATACCGGCTGCGGGTCGAGGACCTGGCCGCGCTGGAGCGCATGGGCGAGAAGTCGGCGGCGAACCTGGTGGCGGCGATCGACCGCAGCCGGCGCACCACGCTGGCCCGCTTCGTCTACGCGCTGGGCATCCGCAACGTCGGCGAGTCCACCGCACGCGATCTGGCGCGCTCGTTCCGCAGCATCGAGGAGCTGCTGCACGCCGACGCGGAGCGCCTGCAGCTTGTGCCCGACGTCGGCCCGGTGGTGGCGCAGAGCATCGCCGACTTCTTCGCCGAACGCCACAACCGCGAGGTGATCGCACAACTGCTGGCGGCCGGCGTGCGCCCCGAGGCCAGGGGCGGGGCCACGGCCAGCGGCCGCCGGCTGGCCGGCAAGAGCTTCGTGCTCACCGGTACGCTACCGTCCATGACGCGCGAGGAAGCCAGCGCGGCGATCGAGTCGGCGGGGGGCAGGGTGTCGGGGAGCGTTTCCAAGAAGACCGATTACCTTGTTGCCGGCGCCGACCCGGGCAGCAAATATGACAAAGCTCTTGCATTGGGCGTAGCTGTGCTCGACCAGGCGGGATTGCTAGAATTGCTCGAGTCCGTGCGTACCGCCGGATGAGACAGGAGGCGATTTGAAGGTCACCAAAGCCGTATTTCCCGTGGCGGGGATGGGGACGCGGTTTCTCCCCGTCACCAAGGCCAGCCCCAAGGAGATGCTCCCGATCGTGGACAAGCCGCTGATCCAGCATGCGGTGGAGGAAGCGGTGGCCGCCGGCATCACGCACATGGTATTCGTCACCGGGCGCAACAAGCGCGCGATCGAGGACCACTTCGACAAGGCCTACGAGCTGGAAACCGAGCTCACCGGGCGGGGACGCCACAAGCTGCTGGAGCAGGTGCAGGACATCGTTCCCAAGGAAGTGACTTGCTCTTACGTGCGCCAGTCCGTGGCCCTCGGGCTGGGGCATGCGGTGCTGTGCGCCAAGGCTGTGGTGCACGGCGAACCTTTCGCGGTGATCCTGGCGGACGACCTGATCGACGCTCCGCTGCCGGCGCTGAAGCAGATGGTGGAGGTGTACGAGCATCGCCACCGCTCGGTGGTCGCGGTGCAGAACGTGCCGCGCGAGGACACGGGGAGCTACGGCATCATCCAGGGCGAACCCGACGGCGACCGCCTAATGCGCATGACCGGCATCGTCGAGAAGCCCCGGCCGGAGCGGGCGCCCTCCACCCTGGCGGTGGTCGGGCGCTACATCTTCGGACCCGCGATCATGGACCACCTCGAGCGGGTGCAGCCCGGCGCCGGCGGCGAGATCCAGCTCACCGACGCGATCGCCTCCCTGTTGCATGAGGAGACCGTGCTCGGCTATGCCTTCGATGGCACGCGCTACGACTGCGGTTCCAAGCTGGGCTACCTGCAGGCGAACGTCATGTACGGGCTGAAACACGCGGAGGTGGGCGCGGAGTTCGCGCACTTCCTGTCGCGCGTGGCCGGGAAGGCCGCAGCCTGAGCCGCGCGCAGTCTCGTTGCGGGACACATGGACATCGAGCGCGCCTGGCGCACGCTACGCGAAGCCGAGCTGGTGCACGACGAGCGCGCGGTGCGCGCGGCGCTGGAGCGCCTCGCCGGTGACATCTCGCAGGCTCTGGCTGCGCGCAATCCGCTGGTGCTGTGCGTGATGGGCGGCAGCGTCGTGTTCACCGGCCAGCTCCTCACGCGGCTGCACTTCCCGCTCGAGCTCGACTACCTGCATGTCACCCGCTACGACGGCACCACCCGCGGGGGCACGCTGTCCTGGAAGGTGCTCCCACGTCAGCCGGTGGCGGGACGGCTGGTCCTCGTGCTGGACGACATCCTCGACGAAGGCACCACCATGGCGGCCATCCGCGAACGCCTGCTCGCCGAGGGTGCGCAGTCGGTGCTGATCGGTGTGCTCGCCGACAAGGCGACCGGCCGTCGCAAGCCGGTGACGCCGGACTTCGTCGGCCTCACCGTGCCCGATCGCTACGTGTTCGGCTTCGGCATGGACGTGGAGGGCATGTGGCGCAACTTGCCGGCGATCTATGCATTACGTGAATCGTGATTCGTGAAGCGTGATCGGGACGCGAGCGCGACGAATCACGAATTGGACTGAGCAACCATGCTGGCCATCATCGGAGGCAGCGGCCTCACGCAGCTCGCCAATCTGGAAGTCACCGGCCGCCAGGGGGTACGCACGCCCTGGGGCGAGCCTTCGGCAGCGCTCACCTTCGGCCGCATCGGCGGACAGGCGGTGATCTTCCTGGCGCGGCACGGGGATGGCCACACGCTTCCGCCGCACAGGGTGAATTACCGTGCCAACCTCTGGGCCCTGCGCGAGCAGGGTGTGACGCACGTGGTGTCGGTGGCGAGCGTGGGCGGCATCCGCCCGGACCTCACGCCCGGTGCACTGGCGCTTCCGCACCAGATCATCGACTACACCTGGGGCCGCGAGTCGACGTTCTTCGAAGGCGACGAGCGCGGCGTGGTGCACGCCGACTTCACGCATCCGTACTGCCAGAGCCTGCGCGAGCGCTGCCTCGAGGCCGCGCAGCGCGCCGCCGAGCCGCTGATCGAGGGTGGGGTCTACGCCTGCAGCCAGGGGCCGCGCCTGGAGACCGCCGCCGAGATCGATCGCATGGAGCGAGACGGCGCCGACATGGTGGGCATGACCGGCATGCCGGAGGCGGCGCTCGCGCGCGAGATCGACTTGTGCTACGCCACTGTGGCCGTGGTGGCGAACTACGCCGCGGGGCGAGCGGGCAGCAGTCAGGGCATCCGCATGGACGAGATCAACGCCACGCTGGATGCCGCGCTGGCCAAGGTGCGCCGCGTCATCGAGCAGCTGGCGAAGAGCTATGCCCGCTAGGCCGGTGCTGCGCATGGGCGATCCGCGCCTGCTGGAACGCTCGCAGGAGGTGGAGCGCTTCGACACGCCGGAGCTGCACGCGCTGATCGCGGACATGCAGGACACCATGGCGGCGATGAGCGGTGTGGGTCTGGCCGCACCGCAGATCGGCGTGCCGTTGCGCGTGGTGATCTTCGGCATGGAGCACAATCCGCGCTATCCCGAAGCGCCGCCGGTGCCCTACACGGTGCTGGTCAATCCACTGCTGACGCCGCTCGACGACGCGGTGGAGGAGGGCTGGGAAGGCTGCCTCAGCGTACCCGGCATGCGCGGCCTGGTGCCGCGTTTCGTAGGCCTGCGCTACCAGGGCCGCGATCAGTACGGCGCGCCGATCGACCGCACCGTGACCGGCTTCCACGCACGCGTGGTGCAGCACGAGTGCGATCATCTGGACGGGATCCTCTACCCGATGCGCATCCGCGACCTGCGCAACTTCGGCTTCCTCGACGTGCTGTTCCCCGGGCGCCCCGACGCCGACGAGTAATCCTCGAACGCCGAAGCGCGACGGGCGGCTCAAGCCGGCCGGGCGCTCGCCGATAGTGTCTGGCGGGTCAGCCCATCACAGGAGGCACAGGATGGCTCTGTCGTCACCGGGCGAGAGACCCGGACTGGACTGAGGACACGGCGCCGTGGATTCCCGCGTTGATTCCGCGGCCGTGCTCGCCTTGTACGAGCAGGTGCTCGAGCGCACGCGCGAGATGCTCGACGCGGCGCGCGAGGGCGACTGGGATGGCCTGGTCCAGCGCGAGCACGAGCGTGCCCTCCTGGTCGAGCGGCTGAAGGAGCACGACCCCGACCCGGCGCGCGACGCCGCGACGCTGGAGCGCAAGCGCGAGATCCTGATGGAGATCTTCCGCGCCGACGAGCAGATCCAGACCTTGACGCAAGACTGGATGCACGAGCTGCGCGACGTGCTCCGCAGCCTCGGCACCCTGCAGCGCCTGACGTGAGCTCCTCCGCGTGCGAGCCGGCCGCCACGGCCTTGCGCCGATCGTGTTGACGCTTTCTGCCCAAAGTAGCAAACTCAGACCCCGAAGTGGCAAACCTGGGTTGCGCAGTCAGCGCAGCGCATCGGTTCGGGGAGCAGGTCGTGGAGGCCCTGGTAATCACCTGGCGGGAGTTGCTGGTCGTGGTCGTCGCCGTCCTCGGCGTGCACGCCGCCGCGCTGGCGTTGCTGCTGCGCTGGTCGGCCGCTGGCGGCGCGCGCTGGAAGCGCGGCGCGCAGCCCAGCGCGGAAAGCCAGGCGCTCAACGGCGTGAGCCTGGAGATCGCCGAGCTGCGCAAGCAAGTGGTCCGCCTCCAGGCGGAGGTGGACAAGTTCAGGTCGCTCGGCCCGGCGGCCTCGCCGTACAATCAGGCGATCCAGATGGCGCGCCAGGGCTTGAGCGCGTCGGAGGTCGCCAGCGGCTGCGGCATCTCGCGCGGCGAGGCGGAGCTGATCGTCGCGCTGTACCGCAAGCTGCGGATCTAGGACGCCTCAGAACTCGGGCCGCCGCCCTTAGGCCTGCGCAAGCAGCGACGCTCGACGGCGACGGCCGGGCCGGTCACGAGGTCTGCAGCACCCGCATCAGATCGCTCTCGAGATTGATGATGTTGCGCGTCTCGCGCAGCGCATCGCCGGTGATCACGAAGCTGTCTTCGGCACGCTCGCCCAGAGTGTTGATCTTCGCCGTCTGCACGTTGATGCCGTACTCCACCAGCACCCGCGCCACGCTCGACAGCAGCCCAGGGCGGTCGCCCGCCGTGAAGAACAGATAGTAGGCGTTGCCGCGCTCGTCCGGGCGCAGGCTCACTTCCGGCGTCATCGGGAAGCTGCGCACACGCCGGCTGATGCGTCCCTTCACCGGCGGCGGGAGTGGCCCGCCGCGCTGCAGCTGAGCGGCCAGCTCGTGCTCGATGTAAGCGAGGATGTCGCGATAGTGCCCGCCGGCGCGCGCGGGGTCCATCACCTGGAACGTGTCCAGCGCATAGCCGTGCAGCGTGGTGTACACCTTGGCCTCGACGATGCTGAAGCTGATGCGCTCGAAGAAGGCGCAGATGCGCGCGAACAGGGCCTCCTGGTCGGGGGTGTAGATCAGCACCTGCACACCTTCGCCCACCGGGCTGAGCCGCGCCTTGACCACCGGCGTACGGCTGTCGACGCGGTAGTTCAGCACGCGCGCATGCCAGGCGATCTCGCGCGCGTCGTGGCGCAGGAAGTAAGTCGTGTCGAGCCGGCTCCAGAGCTTCGCGTGCGCGCCGTCGGGTACGGCGTACAGGCGCAGCTTCTCCAGCGCGAGCTTCTGCCGGGCCTGCAGGCGGCTGCCCGCGGGGTCGGTGTCGCCGCCGAAGAAGCGCCGGGTGGACCAGAACAGGTCCTCCAGCAGCTTGCCTTTCCAGGCGTTCCAGACCTTCGGGCTGGTGCCGCGGATGTCGGCCACGGTCAGCAGGTACAGCGCCACCAGGCGGCGATCGGTCTGCACCACGCGCGCGAATTCGGCGATCACGGCGGCGTCGGCCAGATCGTGCTTCTGCGCCACCGACGACATGTGCAGATGGCGCTCCACCAGCCAGGCGATGAGCTCGGTGTCCTCCTCGCCCAGCCCGTGGTTGCGGCAGAAACGCCGCGCATCGACGCCACCGAGCGTCGAGTGATCGCCGCCGCGGCCCTTGGCGATGTCGTGGAACAGGCCGGCCAAGTACAGCACTTCGGGCCGCTCGAACTCGGTCATCAGGCGGCTGCACAGCGGGTACTCGTGCGCGAAGTCGGTGACGGCGAAGCGCCGCAGGTTGCGCACCACCATCAGGATGTGCTCGTCCACCGTATAGACGTGGAACAAGTCGTGCTGCATCTGGCCGACGATGCGGCCGAACGGGGGCAGGTAGCGCCCGAGCACGTCGTAGCGGTTCATGCGCCGCAGCGCGTGCGTGAGGCCGCCGCCGTAGCGGAACATGCCGAGGAAGCGCTCCCGGTTCCCCGGGTGGCGGCGGAACTGCGCGTCGATGCCCTTGGCCGAGCGCCATAGCGCGCGCAACGTACCGGCCTCGATGCCCTTCAGCTCCGGATGGCGCTGCATCAGCTCGAACACCTCCAGGATGGCCTGGGGCTCGCGCTCGAACACCGCCGGGTCGCAGGCCGCCAGCAGCTCGTGACGGGCCTCGAAGCGTTCGTCGAGCCGCCGCGGCTGCAGATCCGGAGCCGGGAAGACGATCGCGCGCAGGTTCTGCAGGATGATCTCGTTGAGCTGCGTGACCGCGCGCGCGGTGCGGTAGTAGCGCTGCATCAGCTGCTCGCTGGAGCGCTTGGCGGAGGTGTCGGCGAAGCCCAGCTCGTGCGCCAGCGGCGTCTGCAGGTCGAACACCAGCCGATCCTCGCGCCGGCGCGAATGGTAGTGCAGGCGGATGCGCAAGTCCTGCAGCACGCGCTCGTCGCGCCCGATGCGCTGCGCCTCCTCGGCGGTGATCACGCCGTGCTGCGAAAGGTCCTTCCAGCTGCGCCCGGTCCCGCTCGCGGCGCTGATCCACAGGATGGTGGTGAGGTCGCGCAGGCCGCCGGGGCCCTCCTTGAGGTTCGGTTCGAGATTGTAGGCGGTGTCGTTAAAGCGGGTGTGGCGCTGCTGCTGCTCGAGCAGCTTGGCTTCGAAGAAGGCCTGGACCTCGAGATGCGCATGGATGGTCGAGTCGAAGCGCCGGAACAGCGGCTTGCTGCCCGCCACCCAGCGCGCCTCGAGCAGGTTGGTCTGCACCGTGATGTCCTGCCGCGCCTCGCTCAGGCACTGCTCGATGGTGCGCACGCTGTGCCCGAGCTCGACGCCGATGTCCCACAGCCGCCCGACCAGTTGCGAGACGTGCTCGCGGTCGCCGTCGTCCACCTCTTCGGGCAGCAGCACCAGGACGTCGACGTCGGAGTAGGGGAACAGCGTGCCGCGGCCGTAACCGCCCACCGCCACCAGCGTCAGGCTGGAGGGCATCGCCGCCTCGGCCCAAACCTCGCGCAGCACACGGTCCACCAGCGCCGCCTGGCGCTTGAGCAGGGCAAGCGGGTTGGGACGCACGCGGTAGGCCGCTTCCAGCGCGGCGCGCCCTTCGGCGAGCTGGCGCTTGAATTCGGCGGAGCGCGGTTCGCCCCGCGCGGGGGCGGCAGCGGGAACGGAAGACTGCATCCGGCGCGGCCCCCGCTACGCCGCGAGCGCAGCCGGCTGCGGCGTGCCCTCGGACAGCGTGAGCACCTCGTAGCCGGCGGGCGTGACCAGCACGGTGTGCTCCCACTGGGCGGACAGGCTGTGATCCTTGGTGACGATGGTCCAGCCGTCGCCGAGTTGGCGGATGCCGGCCTTGCCGGCGTTGATCATCGGCTCGACCGTGAAGGTCATCCCCGGCTGCAGCTTGAGCCCGGTGCCGGGGTGGCCGTAGTGCAGCACCTGCGGCTCCTCGTGAAAGCGCCGGCCGATGCCATGCCCGCAGAACTCGCGCACCACGCTGAAGCCGTGGCGCTCGGCGTGCGTCTGGATGGCATGACCGATGTCACCCAGGTAGGCGCCGGGGCGCACCGCGCGGATGCCGAGCCACATGCACTCGTAGGTGATGTCCACCAGCCGGCGCGCCTGGATCGAAGGTTCCCCGACCAGGAACATGCGGCTGGTGTCGCCGTGGAACCCGTCCTTGATCACGGTGACGTCGATGTTGACGATGTCGCCGGCCTTCAGCCGCTTGTTGCCCGGCACGCCGTGGCACACCACGTGATTCACCGAGGTGCAGACCGACTTGGGATAGGGCGGATAGCCGGGCGGAGCGTAATTGAGCGGCGCCGGCACCGTCTTCTGCTCCCGCACCATGTACTCGTGGCACAGGGCATCCAGCTCCTCGGTGGTCACGCCCGCCTTGACGTGCGGCGTGATGAAGTCGAGCACCTCGCTGGCCAGGCGGCCGGCGACGCGCATCTTGTCGATGTCTTCGGGGGACTTGATGGTGACGGACATGGATGAGCGGGGCGCGCAGGGAATCGGCCCGGAAACGACCCCGGCGGCACACGAATCCGGCGGGCGCGCCCCTCTGTTTGAGTGCTGCGATCTTGCCCGCGAATGTTAGCACAGCTCACTGCGCGTCCCGGTCTGATGGGCGCCCTGGCCGGACGGCCGGTCCGGGGGCCGGTCGGTTCCGGGAAGCGGGCGGCGCCGGGCGTTTGACGATTGCTCAGCATATTTGCCGCCCGCAGAGGCACGATGTTAGCTTTCCGAGGCTTACCGGTCCGCAACCCGGCCGGCTCGACCCACCCATGCAAGAGTTCCTCGCGCGCTTCCGCCCGTTTTTCGTCTACGCAGCCGGATTCAGCCTGGTCATCAACCTGCTGATGCTGATGCCTGCGCTGTTCATGCTGCAGGTCTACGACCGCGTCATCACCAGCCACAGCCGCGAGACGCTGGTGATGCTGTTCCTGCTGGTGACCGCCGCCCTGCTGTTCATGGCCTACCTGGACCTGATCCGCTCCCGCCTGCTGGCCGGGTCGGCGGTGGCGCTGGAGAAGCTGCTGGGACCGCGGGTGCTGGGGTCGATGCTGCGGCGGGCGGCCGACCCCCGCTCCAACGAGTCCGCATCCAACGAATCCACGCACGGCCTGCGCGACGTCGCCGCGATGCGCGCGTTCCTCACCGGGCCGGGGATCGTGGCGTTGTTCGACGCGCCGTGGGTCCCGATCTACGCGCTCATCATCCTGTTGTTCCATCCGCTGCTGGGCGCGATCGCCGTGTGCGGGGCGCTGCTGCTGTTCGCGATGGCCTACCTGAACGAGAGGCTGTCGCGCCAGCCGCTGGAAGCGATGCAGGCGGAGTCGCGCAAGGCCGGCCGCTTCGTGGACCAGGGCGTGGGCAACGCCGAGGTGGCTGGCGCCTTGGGGATGGTGGACAACTTGGCGCGCGGCTGGCAGAAGCTGAGCCGGCGCGTTCTCACGTTCCAGCTCGAAGCGAGCCGGGCAGGGACCTTGTTTTCGAGCGCCGGCAAGTTCCTGCGCCAGTTCCTTCAGGCGGTCATGCTGGCCGCGGGCGCCTGGCTCGTCATCGAGCAGCAGGCCACCAGCGGCGTCATGATCGCCGCCACCATTCTGCTCGGCCGGGCGCTCGCCCCGGTCGAAGCCGCCATCGCCGGCTGGAAGGGACTGGTCGATGCGCGCGCCGCCTACGAGCGCGTGAGCAAAGGCTTGAACGCCGAAGCGCAGGGCGAGCCGCCGACCGCGTTGCCCGCTCCGCGCGGTGCGCTGTCGGTCGAGCGCGTGGTGTTCGCCTTTCGCGGACAGGACCGGCCGGTGATCAGGCAGGTGTCGTTCGACCTTGCCCCCGGCGAAGCGCTGGCGATCGTCGGTCCCAGCGCGGCGGGCAAGTCCACGCTGGCGCGCGTGATCGTGGGCTTGTGGAAGCCGCTGGCCGGCGCCGTGCGGCTCGACGGCGCCGATATCGCCGCCTGGCCCCGCGACCGGCTCGGTCCCTACGTGGGCTATCTTCCGCAGGACGTCGAGCTGTTCGCCGGGACGGTCAGCGAGAACATCGCCCGCATGGGCGAGATCGACTCGGCGGCGGTGATCGAAGCGGCCACGCGGGCGAACGCCCACGAGCTGATCCTGCGCCTGCCGAAAGGGTACGACACGCCGATCGGCGACGGCGGCTCGTTCCTGTCGGCCGGGCAGCGGCAACGCATCGCGCTTGCACGCGCGCTATACGGCGATCCGCGGCTGGTGGTGCTGGACGAGCCGAACTCGAACCTTGACGCGGACGGCGAAGCCGCGCTGCTGGAAGCGGTGCGCAGGCTGAAAGCGGAGCGCAGGACGGTGCTGGTGGTGACGCATCGCCCGCAGCTGCTCGCCGCCATGGACAAGGTGATGTTGCTGCGCGAGGGTGTGATCGAGAAGATGGGGCTCATGTCGGAAGTGATGGGCGGGGTCCGGCCCGTGCATTCGGAAGCGGGGCCGGCGGCCTTGGCGGCAAGAGGATAGACCCGACATGGCGGGTGCGCTCTCGAAGCTATTGCTGCCGGCCGTGGACGTGGACAACGCCGAGGATCCGCGGCCGGTGGCGCGGGCCGGCGTCGTCGCCGTGGCGCTGCTGGTGCTCGCGGTCAGCGCCTGGACGATGCTGGCGCCGATCGGCGGCGCGGCGATCGCGCCGGGTGTGGTCAAGGTGGACATGAACCGCAAGACGATCCAGCACCAGGAGGGCGGCATCGTCGGCGAGATCCTGGTGCGCGACGGCGACAAGGTGAAAGCAGGCCAGCCGCTGCTCGTACTTAAGGACGTGCGCGTGGACGCCAGCAACGAACTGGTGCAGACGCAGCTCGACGCCGAGGTGGCGAAGGCCGCGCGCCTGACGGCCGAGCAGGCGTGGGCCGCCGGCATCTCTTTTCCGCCGGAGCTGAGGGCCCGTGCCGCTGACTCGCGCGTGGCCGAGATCGTCCAACGCGAGAAGTCGCTGTTCCGTGCGCGGCGTTCCGCCTACGACAACCAGCTCGCGTTGATCAAGCGGGAGATCGCCGAGACGCAAGCCGAGATCCGGGCGCGGGACCGGCAGCTCGAGGCCGACGCGCAGGCGATCCGCCTGCAGCGCGAGGAGCTGGCCGCGAACGAAGGGCTGCTCGACCAGGGCTTCGTCAGCAAGACGCGGCTGATCACTCTGCAGCGCAGCGTGGCCGAGTTGGAAGGGCGGCACGGCGAAAGCGAGGCGGAGCGCTCGCGCGCGCGCCAGAAGGTGTCCGATCTCGAGCTGCGCGCCGAGAATCTGCGCAGCACCATGATGCAGGAGGCGGCGAACGAGCTGCGCCAGACCACCGCGCAGATCTTCGACTTGCGCGAACGGCTGCGCCCGACTCGGGATGCCGAGGAACGCCAGCGCATCACCGCGCCGATCGCGGGCGAGGTGGTGGCGCTGCGGGTCACCAGCGTCGGCGCGGTGATCGCCCCGCGCGAGCCGATCCTCGACCTCGTGCCGGAGAACGCGGACCTCGTCATCGAAGCGCGCTTGCGGCCCGAGGACATCAGCTTCGTGCGCAACGACGCCCCCGCGGACGTGCGCCTGACGGCGTTCCGCCAGCGCACCACGCCGACGGTGAAGGGGAAGGTGACCTACGTGTCAGCCGACCGCCTGGAGGACAAGGAAGCGAAGACGTCCTACTACGTGGCGCACGTGCGCGTCACCCCGCAGGCGCTGCGCGAAGCCGGCGATCTGCAATTGCAGGCGGGGATGCCGGCCGAGGTGTTCATCCGGACCACCTCGCGCACCGCCCTGCAATACCTGCTCGATCCGATCAGCGGCTTCCTGCAGAAGTCCCTGCGCGAGCATTGACCTAGGCCTTGGCGGCGATCGCCTCGACCTCGCACAGATAGGGCGGCAGGGTCAGCCCCGAGACGAACACCAGGGTCTGGGCGGGTCGCGTGTCACCGAGATACCGGCCACGCACCTCGGCGTTCTTCTCGCGCTGGCTGCGGTCGGTGAGGAACGTGGTCACCTTGACCAGATCCGCGATACCCATGCCCGAGGCCTCGAGCACCGCCACGATGTTCTTCCAGCACCATTCGATCTGCTCGTCGAAGGTTTCCGGCACCGAGCCGTCGGGGCGCGCGCCCAGCTGGCCGGATAGGTAGAGCCATCGGGCGTTGGGCGGCACCTCGACGCTGTGGCTGTACTTCGCCGCGGGCATCGGTGGAGCGACGTTGGTGGGAATCTTGCGGATCAATGGCATGGTTTCGCTCCATCGCTCGAGATGGCCTGAAACTTGTATGGCGGGGAGATGTGGTGCAGGAGTGGCTCCCCGACCTGGGCTCGAACCAGGGACCTGCGGATTAACAGTCCGTCGCTCTACCGACTGAGCTATCGGGGAACTCGCGAAGCCGCGTATTCTAGCCTCCCGCATCCGGAGCGGTCAACGCGCCGGCCCCTTAGAAAATGACTCGCAGAACCAAAGCGTTGATTATCGCCGGCGGGCTCGTTGCGGCGGTCCTGGCGGCGCCGTGGCTGGTGCCTGTGGCGCGCTTCATTCCGGCGCTCGAAGCCGAAGCCAGCGCGCGCGTTGGCGAACCGGTCAAGATCGCGTCGTTGCGCCTGTGGCTGGTGCCCCTACCGCATGTGGTGGCCACCGGCATCTCCGCTGGGACAGCCCCGCTCGGGCGCATCGCGCGCGTCACGGTACATCCCAGCTTGCTGCATCTGTTCTCCGAAACGAAAGTCTTGCGCGAGATCCGGCTCGAGCGGGCGGTCGTGCAGCAGTCTTTGCTGGAGCGTCTCGGCACTTTGCCACCGTCTCGTCCAGGGCGATCCGCAGTGCGCATCGACCGCGTCGTGATCGATGATGGCGAGCTGCGGCTGCGCGGTGCGACGATTCGCGACCTCGACGCCGAGATCCGGCTGAATGCGGACGGGCGACCGCGCGAGATCCGCGCGACCAGCGAGCGCGGGCGGCTGAAGGTAGTGGCGCGGCCCGATCCGGCGGGTGCGCTGGCGCTCGAGATCGCCGCGCGCGCGTGGACGCCGCCGGCCGGTCCGGCGATCCTCTTCGACCGGATCGACGCGACGGCTCTGCTGACGCGATACGGCATCGAAAGCCGCGACTTCCGGGCTGCGCTCTACGGCGGCGCGGTGAGCGGGCCGCTCAGCCTGAGCTGGAGGCCCGGCTGGGCGATCTCCGGCGAGATGAGCGTGAAGGGGGTGGCGGTGCAGCCGCTCGCCGCGCTGTTCTTCCGCGAGCACACGGTCAGCGGCAGACTCAGCGGCGATCCGCGCTTCGCCGGACGCGCGAAACGCGCCGGCGCGCTACTGCCCAGCCTCGAGCTCGCTTCCGACTTCACCGTCCAGGACGGCGTGCTGCACAACATCGACTTGGTGGCCGCCGCCAGGAATCCCTTGGCGAAGCAGGACGCCAGGGTCGAGAACACGCCGCAGACCCGGTTCGACGAGCTGTCCGGGCATCTCACTGTGCGTCGCGGCGGCTATCACTTCAGCGCGCTGCAGGTGGCCTCCGGGTTGTTGCGCGCGACGGGGGACATTTCCATCGCCCAGGACCAGTCGCTCGACGGGCGCGTCAACGCCGAGCTGCGCGGCACCGCTTCGCTGCTCGCCGTACCGCTGCAGGTGTCGGGGACGGTGCAGGACCCGCAGGTGCGGCCGACCAAGAGCGCGGTCGCCGGCGCGGTCGCGGGGTCGGTGCTGCTGCCCGGCATCGGCACCGCGCTCGGGCTGAAGGCGGGCCAGCTCACCGAAAAGCTGTTCGGGGGCAAAAAGCGGTCGGAGCAGGGCGGGAAGTAACTCCAGCGCTAGCGAATCACGCGCGCGATCGCGTCGGCGACGTAGTCGATATTGCGCGAGTTGAGCGCGGCGACGCAGATGCGGCCGGTGTCGACGGCATAGACCGCGAACTCCTCGCGCAGGCGCCGCACTTGGTCCTTGGACAACCCCGAGTAGGAGAACATGCCGCGCTGGCGGACGACGAAGGAGAAGTCCGCGCCCGGCACCCGGGCCTGGATCCGTTCCACCAGCTGGTTGCGCATGTCGCGGATGCGCTCGCGCATGTGCGCCAGCTCCGCCTCCCAGCGGCCGCGCAGCGCGTCCGAGCTGAGCACGGTAGCGACGATCTTGCCGCCGTGGGTGGGCGGGTTCGAGTAGTTGGCGCGCACGATGCGCTTGAGCTGGCTCAACACCCGCCCGGCCTCGTCCTGGGTGGCGGCCACCACGCTCAGCGCGCCGACGCGCTCGCCGTACAGCGAGAACGACTTCGAGAAGGAATTAGACACGAACAGCGGTATGCCGGCCTCTGCGAAGCGGCGTACCGGCTCGGCGTCCGCGTCGATGCCGTCGCCGAAGCCCTGGTAGGCGATGTCCAGGAACGGGATCAAGCTGCGCGCCTTGGCCACCTCGATCACCTCGCCCCATTGGCTGCGCGTGATGTCCACCCCGGTGGGGTTGTGGCAACAGGCGTGCAGCACCACGATGGTCCCGGCGCGCAGGCCCCGCAGGGCATCGAGCATGGCGCCGAACCGCACGCCGTGGTTGCCGGTGTCGTAGTACGGATAGCTGTTGACGGTGAAGCCCGCACCCTCGAACAGGGCACGGTGATTCTCCCAGCTCGGGTCGCTGATCCACACCTCCGCACCGGCGTCGATGCGGCGCAGGAAGTCGGCCCCGACCTTGAGGCCGCCGGTGCCGCCGAGCGCCTGCACGGTCACCACCCGGTTCTGCGCGCGCGCCGCGCTCTGCGCGCCGAACACCAGCGCCTGCACCGCGCGGTCGTACTCTGGCAGACCGTCGATCGGCAGGTAGCCGCGCGGCAGCGCGCTCTCGAGCAGCTGCCGCTCGGCGGCACGCACGCACTCGAGCAACGGGATCTTGCCGCTATCGTCGTAGTAGATCCCCACGCCGAGGTTGACTTTCCCGGGGCGAGGATCGGCGTTGAAGGCTTCGGTGACGCCGAGGATCGGGTCGCGCGGGGCCATCTCGACTGCGGCCAGGATGGAGGTCGTCATGGGACGTTGCTGTGAGATCTTGAGGAATGAATTCTAAACCACACCGAGTGCGCCCTTAAGGCGCGATTCAAGAAACCCG
Source organism: Burkholderiales bacterium (assembly GCA_036554965.1). Classification (GTDB taxonomy): domain Bacteria; phylum Pseudomonadota; class Gammaproteobacteria; order Burkholderiales; family SHXO01; genus SHXO01. The sequence goes on along the minus strand of DATBMG010000236.1, from coordinate 8,881 downwards.
TTCCCGCCTCTCATGAAGCGGCGTGCCGGCGCAGCATATGGCAAAATTCGTGCTCCGCCGTACCGATCCGATGCCCGCCTCCGCTCGTACTGCCGCCAAGACCCTCGCTCCGACCGGCGCTCTGACCTTTCCCGGCAGCCCCTTCCGGCTGCATCAGCCGTTCCAGCCCGCGGGCGATCAGCCCGAGGCGATCGACAAGCTGGTCGAAGGCATCCGCGACGGGCTGTCCTTCCAGACGCTGCTCGGCGTCACCGGTTCGGGCAAGACCTACACCATGGCCAACGTCATCGCGCGCCTGGGACGCCCCACCATCATCATGGCGCCCAACAAGACGCTGGCGGCGCAGCTGTACTCGGAGATGCGCGAGTTCTTCCCGGACAACGCCGTGGAGTACTTCGTCTCCTACTACGACTACTATCAGCCCGAGGCCTACGTCCCGGCGCGCGACCTGTACATCGAGAAGGACTCGAGCATCAACGAGCACATCGAGCAGATGCGCCTGTCGGCCACCAAGTCGCTGCTGGAGCGGCCCGATACGGTGATCGTCGCCACCGTCTCCTGCATCTACGGCATCGGCGACCCGGTGGACTACCACAGCATGGTGCTGCACCTGCGGGCCAACGAGAAGATGCACCAGCGCGACATCATCCGGCGCCTGGCCGAGATGCAGTACGAGCGCAACGAGCTGGAGTTCCGGCGCGGTATCTTCCGCGTGCGCGGCGATGTGCTGGATGTGTTCCCCGCGGAGAACTCGGAGGTGGCCCTGCGCGTGAGCCTGTTCGACGACGAGGTCGAGCGCCTGACCCTGTTCGATCCGCTCACCGGCCAGATCCTGCACGACGTGCCGCGCTACACCATCTACCCGTCGAGCCACTACGTGACTCCCCGCGGCACGACGCTGCGCGCGGTCGAGGCGATCAAGGCCGAATTGCGCGAGCGCATCGCGTGGTTTCAGGCGCAGGGCAAGCTGCTCGAAGCGCAGCGCATCGAGCAACGCACGCGCTTCGATCTGGAAATGCTGTCCGAGCTGGGGTTCTGCAAAGGCATCGAGAATTACTCGCGCCACCTGTCCGGCAGGCAGCAGGGCGAGCCGCCGCCGACCCTGATCGACTACCTGCCGGCCGACTCGATCATGATCATCGACGAGAGCCACGTCACCGTGCCGCAGATCGGCGGCATGTACCGTGGCGACCGCGCGCGCAAGGAGAACCTGGTCGATTACGGGTTCCGTCTGCCCTCCGCCCTGGACAACCGGCCGCTCACGTTCGAGGAGTTCGAGCGGATGATGCCGCAGAGCATCTTCGTGTCCGCCACCCCGGCCGACTACGAGCGGACGCACCAGGGGCAGGTGGTGGAGCAGGTGGTGCGGCCCACCGGGCTGGTGGATCCGCAGGTCACCGTCCGCCCGGCCAGCACGCAGGTGGACGACCTGCTGTCGGAGATCAACGCACGCGTGGCGCACAACGAGCGCGTGCTGGTGACGACGCTGACCAAGCGCATGGCCGAGGACCTCACCGATTACCTGAGCGAGCATGGGGTGAGGGTGCGCTACCTGCACTCGGACATCGACACCGTGGAGCGGGTCGAGATCATCCGCGACTTGCGGTTGGGCGAGTTCGATGTGCTGGTCGGCATCAACCTGCTGCGCGAGGGCCTGGACATCCCGGAGGTGTCGCTGGTCGCGGTGCTGGATGCGGACAAGGAGGGGTTCCTGCGCTCCGAGCGCTCGCTGATCCAGACCATCGGTCGCGCGGCGCGCCACATCCACGGCGCCGCGATCCTGTACGCCGATCAGATGACCGATTCCATGCGCCGCGCCATCGACGAGACCAACCGGCGGCGCGCGAAGCAGGTGGCGTTCAACGCCGCGCGCGGCATCACGCCCAAGGGCGTGACCAAGCGCATCAAGGACATCATCGACGGCGTGTACGACGCGCGCACGGCGCAGCGCGAGCTGAAGGCGGCGCAGGGCGAAGCCGGCTACCGCGCGATGAACGAGACCGATCTCGCCAAGGAGATCCGCCGCCTCGAGAAGACCATGCTGGAGCATGCACGCAACCTCGAGTTCGAGCAGGCGGCGCGAGTGCGCGACGAGCTACGGCTGCTCAAGGAGAAACTGTTCGGCGTGGCGGAGGGCGAACTGCCCAAGATCCAGGACGAGGCGTGATCAAGGTCCTGTTCATCTGCAGCGGCAACATCTGCCGGTCGCCGACGGCGGAAGCGGTGTTCCGCCGGCACGTAGAGGAATCCCGCCTGCAGGAACTGATCCTGGCCGATTCGGCCGGCACGCTCGACTATCACGCCGGCAGCCCTCCCGACCCGCGCGCGGTGGACGCCGGGCGGCGGCGCAACTACGACCTGTCGCGGGTGCGCGCGCGGCAGATTCGTCCGCTCGACTTCCTCGAGTTCCACCATCTGCTGGCGATGGACCGCGGCCATCTGACGGCCTTGCGCCGGGCAAGCCCGCCCGAGCATCGCGACAAGGTCCGCCTGTTTCTCGACTACGCGCCGCAGCTCCCGCAGCGCGAGGTGCCGGATCCCTACTACGGCACTACCGCGGGCTTCGAGCTGGTGCTGGACCTCGTCGAGGAAGCGTCCCGGGGCCTGCTCGCCAGCCTCCTGGCCGAGCTGCCCCGGGTCACCGCACGCGACTGAAACGTCACTCGCCCTGGCGCGTCTCCACCTGCACCAGCGGCTCACTCGCCGCAGCCGGCTCCGATCGCGGCCGGCGCGGGCGGCGCGCTTGCGCTTCGTCGCCGGCGGGCGGCTCCTGTTCGGCGTACCCGTGGTGTGTGGTCTCGATCTGGACCAGCTCCGGCGGAAGAGAGAACGGCTGGGGCGCCGGTCGGGCGCGGTAGGGGGAAGGCTCCGGCTCGGCCACGGCTGCCTCCACCTGGCGCGGAGCGGCTGCCGCATAGGCCGCCTCCGCTGCCGGTTCGGGCGAAGGCTGCGGGACAGGCACCCGGTATTGCACCGGCTCCTCCGCTTGCGCGGGCTCGGGCCTAGGCGCCACCGCAGCGGGGCTCATCGGCTCGCGTGCGCTCGTCGCCGGCGCTGTGCGACCGCCGTCCGCCTCGTCGCGGCCGCCGCGGTCGCGGCGACCACGCCGGCGCCGGCCGCCGCGGCCTTCCGCCTCGGCGTGCGGCGCACCCTCGGGGCGCGGCCGCTCGGGCCTGTCGCCGCGCTGCTCGCGCCGGTCGCGGCGCTGTTCCGCATGCGGTAGTGCTTCACCGCGACCGGCCGATTCGGCGGCCGCCGGTTGCGTGCGCTCGCGTTGCGCGGCACGGTCGTGCTGCGCCCGTTCTGGGCGTTCTGGGCGTTCCGGGCGCTCGGGCCGTTCGGAGCGTTCTGGGCGTTCGGGACGCTCGCCTCGTTCGCCGCGCATGCCGCGCTCGGGCTGCGGTCCGCGCTCGGGCCGGCGCTGCCCGGGGCCGTGCCGTGGCTGCTCGCTCGACGTCGGCCGGCGCGGGGCGCCCTGGCCTTCGCGCCGGTCGCGGCGGCCGGGCTCGCGTTGCGGTCGGCGCGCTTCGCGCGGCCGGGTCCTGGGCGGCTCCGGCTTCTGTTCCGGCTTGCGCGTGAGCCAGCCGAAGATCTTGTGCAGGATGGACGGCCCGGCCGGGGGGGCGGCCGGCACCGGCATGGGCGCGGGCTGCTCGGGCGTGATGCCCTGGACGGCTGCCTGCACCCGCACCGGCTTGGCTTCCGCGCCTTCGGCCTCGGCCTTCTCCGCCTCCGCCGGCTGCTCCATCATCCGATAGCTGGCCGGCAGCGGTTCCATCTGGTTCAACTCGTCGTGCCGCAGCCGGGTGACGTTGTAGTTCGGCGTCTCCAGATGGATGTTGGGGATCAGCACCACGTTCACCTTCAAGCGCTGCTCCAGCGCGTGGAACTCGGCGCGCTTCTCGTTGAGCAGGAAGGTGGCCACGTCCACCGGCACCTGCGCGTGCACCGCCGCGGTGTTCTCCTTCATCGCCTCCTCCTGCAGGATGCGCAGGATGTGCAGGGCGGAGGACTCGACGCTGCGGATGTGACCGATGCCGTTGCAGCGCGGGCAGGTCATGTGCGTGGTTTCGCCCAGCGACGTCTGCAGCCGCTGGCGCGACAGCTCCATCAGCCCGAAGCGCGAGATCTTGCCCATCTGCACGCGCGCGCGGTCGAAGCGCAGTGCGTCGCGCAGGCGGTTCTCCACCTCGCGCTGGTTGCGGCTGTTCTCCATGTCGATGAAGTCGATCACCACCAGTCCGCCCAGATCGCGCAAGCGCAGCTGGCGCGCCAGCTCGTCGGCGGCCTCCAGGTTGGTCCTGAGCGCCGTCTCCTCGATGTCGGAGCCGCGCGTGGCGCGCGCCGAGTTCACATCGATCGCCACCATCGCCTCGGTATGGTCGATGACGATAGCGCCGCCCGAGGGCAGGGGCACCTGGCGCGCGTAGGCGGTCTCGATCTGGTGCTCGATCTGGAAGCGCGAGAACAGCGGGACGTCGTCCTTGTACAGCTTGACGCGGTTGACGTTGCCGGGCATCACGTGCGCCATGAACTGCCTGGCCTGCTCGTAGATGCTCTCGGTGTCGACCAGCAGCTCGCCGATGTCCTGATGGAAGTAGTCGCGGATGGCGCGGATCACCAGGCTGGATTCCTGATAGATCAGGAAGGCCCCGCTCTGTTGCCGGGAGGCGTTCTCGATGGCGCGCCACAGCTGCAGCAGGTAATTCAAGTCCCACTGCAGCTCCTCCAGGGTGCGGCCCAGGCCGGCGGTGCGACCGATGATGCTCATGCCCTGCGGCACTTCCAGCGCCGCGATCAGGTCGCGCAGCTCGTTGCGCTCTTCGCCTTCCACGCGGCGCGACACGCCGCCCCCGCGCGGGTTGTTGGGCATCAGCACCAGGTAGCGCCCGGCCAGGCTGACGAAGGTAGTCAGCGCGGCCCCCTTGCTGCCGCGCTCGTCCTTGTCCACCTGCACGATCAGCTCCTGCCCTTCGCGCATCACGTCCTGGATGCGCGCCCGGGCGGGATCGACGTCGCTCAGGAAGTAGGAGCGGCTGACTTCCTTGAACGGCAGGAAGCCATGGCGCTCACTGCCGTAATCGACGAAGGCGGCTTCGAGGCTGGGCTCGACGCGGGTGACGACTCCTTTGTAGATGTTGCCTTTGCGTTGCTCTTTCCCTGCGGTTTCGATATCGAGGTCGACGAGCTTCTGCCCGTCGACGATCGCGACCCGGAGCTCTTCCGCCTGGGTCGCGTTGAACAGCATGCGTTTCATGTTTTTGCCCCCGCGCTCGGAGCCGCGGGCAGGGCAAACATCGGGCGCAGAGCCGCTCTCACGGAACGGGCGCGCCCCCCGGTTGGATACTATTCGGTCGGTGCAGCGGTCATAATGAATGCCTCGCGAACAGCGTTCTTGGGCGTTTGCCTTGCCGGTCCCGTAGCTAACAGTTCGTCGAACGATCGCCCGGCGGGCCCGCGCCGGGCACGGTCACAGCCGTTCCGCGCATGGGCGCCCGCTTGGGGCAAAGGTGCCGCGGCCTCTCTCAGGCTCGCGCAGCCCCTCGGATCAGGATTTCGACACGCCGCTAGGCTTCAGGAGGGGATTTGGTGCTCCGTAGTGAGCGCGTTATCAGGTCCGCATCGCTAGTTGGTTCGGGTCAGCGAAGTTAACCCGCCGTGATTGGTACAGGTCACGAGCCTGGGGAGCCGCCCGCACGGGTGCGGGTGTCGCGGCCTCCGCGTCGCGGGCACATCCCGGGCGTATGCCCCAGGACGCGCACTGCGAAGCATTTAGTATAAGCAAAATGAATAGCTTAAGCAAAGCACCCGCCCGCGGGCCGGCGGCGGTGACCACTGCCGAGGTGGACCAGGAGGGGGCCGGCCAGCGGCTCGACAACTTCCTGGTGCGCCGTCTCAAGGGCGTGCCCAAGAGCCATGTCTACCGGCTGCTGCGCACCGGACAAGTGCGCGTAAACAGCCGGCGCGTGGATGCAACCTACCGGCTGCAGTGCGGCGACCGCGTCCGGATTCCCCCGGTGCGTACGGCACACCCCGCTGTGGTCCGAGAGGTGCGGCGGCCGGCCGCGCCGCTGCTGGGTCGCAACCCGCTCCTGGAAGACGAGTGGCTGCTCGCGATCGACAAGCCGGCTGGCGTGGCGGTGCACGGGGGCAGCGGAGTCAGCCGCGGGGCGATCGAGCAGTTGCGCCTGGAGCGGCCGGCGTTGCGTTTCCTCGAGCTGGTGCACCGGCTCGACCGCGAAACCTCCGGCGTACTGCTGCTCGCCAAAAAGCGCAGCGCGCTGACCGATCTGCATCGGCAGCTGCGCGACGGCCTGGTGGAGAAGCGCTATCTCGTGCTGGTCGCCGGCGACTGGCGCAGCGCGCGACAGGTCGTGAAGCTGCCGCTGGTCCGCCGCGTGACCGCGCAGGGCGAGCGACGGGTGAGCGTGGAGGCGGGCGGCATGGCGTCGCATACGGAGTTCACGCTGCAGCGGCACTTTCCCGGCTTCAGCCTGCTGGCGGCGGAGCTGCACACCGGGCGCACGCACCAGATTCGCGTGCACCTGGCGCACCTCGGCTTTCCGATCGCCGGCGACGACAAGTATGGCGACTTCGGCCTGAACAAGGTGCTGGCCAAGCGCGGACTCAAGCGTATGTTCCTGCACGCGGCCGAACTCGGCTTCCGGCACCCGGGCAGCGGTGCGCCGGTGCGGCTGACCGCGCCGCTCGCCCCGGACCTCGCCGCGTTTCTCGCGGCGCTGGAAGCGCAGGGCGGGCCATGACCGCGCGCCGTTTCGAGCTGCTGGTGTTCGACTGGGACGGCACCGTGGTGGATTCGGCTGCACACATCGCGGCATCGATCCAGGCCGCCTGTGCCGATTTGGGGCTCGCGGTGCCGGGCGAGGAGCGGGCGCGCTACATCATCGGGCTGGGGCTGCAGGACGCGATGCAGCACCTCCTGCCCGAGCTGCCGGTGGCCGACTACCCGAGGCTCGCGGAACGCTACCGGCATCATTATCTCGCCGGCAACGAGAAAGTCGTGCCGTTCGGCGGGGTACGCGAAGGCCTCGCGCGCCTGCACGCGGCCGGCTTCCTGCTCGGCGTGGCCACCGGCAAGAGCCGGCGTGGGCTCGACCAGGCGTTGCGGGATACCGGCCTGCACGGCTTGTTTCATGCCTCGCGCTGCGCCGACGAAGGTTTCGCCAAGCCGCACCCCGACATGTTGCTGTTCCTGATGAATCGGCTCAATGTGGCGCCGGCGCGGACGTTAATGATCGGCGACACCACGCACGATCTGGAGATGGCGCGCAACGCCGGCGTGCCGGCACTGGCGGTGAGCTACGGCGCACACGCCGAAGCACAGCTCACCGGCCTGGCGCCGCTCGCCTGCGTGCGCTGCTTCGACGACCTCATGGCATGGCTCGAAACAAACACCTGATCTGCCACGGCGATGCCTTGACGGACGGCGGCCGCGGCGTGCGCTTCACGGTCCAGCGAAACGGCCGCGAGGAGCCGGCGTTCGCCGTGCGCTACGACGGCGCGGTGCGCGCGTTCCTCAACCGCTGCGGCCACATTCCGGCCGAGCTCGATTGGAGCCAAGGGGAGTTCTTCGACTTGAGCGGGTTATACTTGATCTGCGCGACGCACGGCGCGATGTACCTGCCCGACACCGGGCGCTGCGTGGGTGGTCCCTGCGCCGGGCGCGGGCTGGTGCCGCTGGCGGTCGAAGAGGCCGACGGCAAAGTGTTCCTGATCGATTGACGCTCTTCAACGTGACACCGGAAGATTCCAGCACACCGGCAGGCCCGCCCAGCCCCGCGCATGCGCTGAGCGAGGAACGCTGGGCGCGCGATGCGATCGAGCGCCTGGCCCGCGCCGCGCTCGACGAGCAACGCCGCGCCCGCCACTGGGGCATCTTCTTCAAGACGCTCACCTTCCTCTACCTGTTCGCGCTGCTGTTCATCGCCATCGGATGGGTCGGCGGCAAGGAGCAGATCGCGGGCAGGCACACCGCCCTGGTGGCGCTGGAGGGGGTGATCGCCGCGCGCAGCGAAGCCAGCGCGGAGCGCATCAACCAGGGACTCCAGGACGCCTTCGCCGACGGCGACAGCGCCGGGGTGATCGTGCGCATCAACAGCCCCGGGGGCAGCCCGGTGCAGGCCGGCCAGATCAACCAGGAGATACGGCGGCTGCGCGGGCTGCATCCCGACAAGCCGCTGTACGTCGTGGTGGAAGACATCTGCGCCTCGGGCGGTTACTACGTGGCTGCGGCCGCCGATCGCATCTATGTGGACCCGGCCAGCATCGTCGGATCGATCGGCGTGTTGATGGACGGGTTCGGCTTCACCGGCGCGATGGACAAGCTGGGCGTCGAGCGACGCCTGCTCACGGCGGGCCGGAACAAGGGCTTCCTCGACCCGTTCTCGCCGATGGACGAGAAAGAACGCGCCTACGCGCAGCAGATGCTCGACGAGATCCATCAGCAGTTCATCGAGCTGGTGAAAGCCGGCCGCGGCGAGCGCCTGAAGGAGACCCCCGACCTGTTCAGCGGCCTGGTGTGGACCGGGGAGAGGAGCATCGAGCTGGGGCTGGCCGACGCGGTGGGCAGCGTCGAGTACGTCGCGCGCGAGGTGATCAAGGCCGAGCGCGTAGTGGACTACACGCCGGCGGAAAACCTCGCCGAGCGTTTCATTCGCCGCTTCGGCGCTGCGGCGGCCGAAGCCCTGGTGCGCCTGGGCGGCGGCACGCTGCGCTAGGGCGCCCTCACGCCTGTAGAACGAACACCGTAGGGCGGCGGTCGATGTCGGGGACGGCGCGGCGCCAGTCCGACACACGCCGTGTGGCGATCGACTCGGTCGTGAGCGTCAGGTCGGTGGCGAGGCAAAGGCGCGTGTCGGCG